>NZ_JBLRVY010000044.1:0-73925 GCF_048159485.1 Streptomyces sp. 4F14 | reverse complement strand
TGCGTGACCGCCGCCCCTACGAGGCCCGGCCACCTCTTCGTCTCGTGGCTTGACTTCAGCATTAGGCAGCGGCCTCCCGCCCGTACTGGTTCCGCTCGTGTTGCTCGCGGGTGAGCATCGCGAGCGTGGCGCGCACATCCTCCAGGGGCACCCCGCCGAACTGAATGCCGACGGAGAAGTTGAACTCGTCGCGCTGCCTCATGGATTCGTCAGCGCCGTCCTGGGTGAGGTCCACGTCGCCGTAGGCGAGGAGATCGTCAGCGTGGTAACCGTCCTTGATGAGGGTCTGCCACACCGGTGTGCCCGGGTAGGGGCGGAACTCGAAGACGGAGGCCCGAACGTCCCCGGGGTGCTTGTCAGCGATGGCCCACAAGGTGCGAATATGCCGCACCGTGGCGTCCAGATCGTCGCGGCCCTCGCCCGGAAAGCCGAGGATGAAGTAGCCCTTGACACCGATGCCCCGCGCCACGAGCCGACGGGTGACCCGTTCCGTCATTTCGGCGTCTATGCGCTTGTCCATCGCGGTCAGGACCCGGTCGCTGCCGGATTCGATCCCGAGGGCGACCTCACGCAGCCCGTTGCCGACCAGTACCTCAAGCTCCTGGTCGGTGAGCCGGTCCAGGACGTTGATCCGGCCCGTGGCGTCCCACACGTACCTCTCACCGATGCGGTTCCGAGTGAATGCCTCCATCTGCTCCTCGACAACGCGCTTCGCGCCGAGGAATAAGTCGTCAACGAACCGAAAAGCGGTCACCCCGTACGCGTCGTGCAGCGTATCCAGCTCGCCGATGACGTTCTCCGGGGAGCGGACCCGGATCTTCACATCGGGGTTCGCGCTCCACGCCGCCCCGCAGAAGGTGCAGTTGTAGGGACAGCCGCGGCTGCCGACGATGTTGGCTTCCACATGCCACTGAAGGGCAGCGGCCGTGAGACGGTGGTCGGTCGCGGTGGGCGCGACCCGGTACGGATCCTGCGTGAGGAACACGCGGTTCACGTACGGCAGTGCGTTGATGTCAGGGCCGAGCATCTCCGCGCTCGTCTTCGGATCCGCTACGCCTCCCGCCCGGCTGCCGATGATCGGATCCCGCCAGAGCACGCCCGGAAGCTGACGCCTACGCTGCTCGTCCTCCAGAAGGACGGCAACACGCAGTTCCCCTTCACCGAGGACCAGGGCGCGCAGGTTACACATGCGGGGATCGGCGAGGATGCGGTCCGGCATCGCCTTGGCGTGGTGGCCACCGGCCATGAGCGCGATGTCCGGATTCAGCAGGGCTGCGATCTTCGCGGACATCTCGTAGGTGGGCGCGAGCAGGTTCATCGCGGCCCAGCGCGGCGCGGCGGCGTTTACGATCTTCGCTGCTTCTTCGATGCCGAGCCCGTGGGCCTCGGCGTCGAGGACACCGACGTTGAAGCCGGCCTGCTGGGCATAGGTGGCGATGTAGGCCATGCCGAGCACAGGCAGGGTGTAGTCGTTGGTGCGCGGCCGAAGGGTGTAGTCGCGCAATGGCGCGTTGATGAACAGGGCATCGAGCGTGTGCGCGTTGTCGGCGCCCGCGATCAGGTCTGACTGCCGCATGGTTCCTCCAGGTCATCGGGCATGTGAGCCCCAGGTGAGAGTGGAGAGGGTCAGGGTGTGCAGGGCAGTGCGGTCGGTGCCGGCCCAGTCGGTCCACATCGGGCCGAAGGCCGTGTCCTTCTTGTTCGGCCACGGATGATCAGGGGCGATCTGTGCTGCCCAGGTGCGCACGGCGAGGTCGTCGTGCGGGTAGACGCCGAAGTCGCCGGTGAAGTCGGTGGCGGCGGCCGCGGCGGTCCACGGGCCGATGCGCGGGATGCCCGTGAGCGCGGTGACCAGGTCGGCTGGGTCGAGACGTTCCCATGTGGTGTGGTGCTGCCGGTAGGCGGCGGCTGCGGCTTGGAGCGCGGTGCGGTGGAATGTCGCTCCGACGTCGGCGAACTGCTCGTCGGTCAGGTCGAGGACCGCGGTCGGCGCGGGTGCTACGGCGAGCCCACTCTGCGGGCCTTCAACGGTGGTGCCGTAGGCGCTGCACCAGGTGCGGTACAGCTTCCGGGCCTGGTCTGCGCGGACGACCTGCCGCAGGATCGCCGTGGTGATCGCGTCCCACAGCCACGGGTTCGCCAGGCGCTGGGTGACGCCGAGTTGGACAAGTCCTTCGCGGAGGGCAGCCGGAGCGGCGGGCGGAAGGTGCGCCGGGTCGGTGCTGACGAACTCGGGCTTGACGTCCTCGGTGCCGTCCACGCACGTCATGTGGAGTCCGTCCCGGTCGTGGGACAGGCTCCAGATGCCCGACGCCGTACGGACGACACGCGCGCGTTTGCCGTCCTCGTATGCCTGCCAGGCGGGGTGATCGGTCGTCAGAACGTTGCTCATCGCTTGCTCCTCTGCATGCCGGAAGTGCTCGCCGTAGCCTCTCGCGTAACAGCCGTACGACGCGTCGCGGTCACGGAATCGAGGCATCAGCCGATGAGCTCGCGGTCGATCAGTCAGGCACACATGCTCGACCAGGAACATGCCTCAGAGGCGCAGCCGGGCCGCAGTCATGCGCCGCCCCGGAGGGGCGGTCTTCCGGCGTCATGCCGCCTCTTGTCACTGCTGGTGCTCCGACACCGCTGCTCCCGGAAGCAGTCCTCGCCCCGGTCAGGGACGACGCGGGCGACGCAGGCGCGGTTCTCTGTCTCGAAGGCGAGCCGGGCGGAGGTGTGATCGGGTCGGAGGCGCTCCAGGGAGAACATGGGGGAGCGTAGGCAGAACAGGTCGAGACTGGCCCGCCCGGGAGGTGTGCGCCTCGGCGGGCGGGAGCCTTCAGACGGCCAGGAGCTTCGTCGCCGTCGCGGCGGCGATGGAGACGAGGCTCACGACGCTCAGAACGGCGAGGAGCGTCTCACCGAACCGGCGAGTGGGGGAAGGGGGTTGGAGGATGCGGGGTGGGGGTGTCACATAGGCCGGGGGGACTTGGGTGATCTGGCGGGGGTGGGGGCGGTAGGTCACTCGGTGGGGTCCTGGGGGCGCTGGGGGTGGGCCTGGGTGTGGTGGCGGCGCAGGAGGACGTTCGCGTCCGTGGCCGCGCTGTAGTCGCCGCTCTTGTGGGCCGTCCTGCGGAGGGTGGCGAGTTCGTCGCAGGTCGCGCAGTTGGGGTACGGGCGCGGGGGTGCGCTGAGGTCGATCGCCGGCTCCAACGGGGGCTTCTTCGCGGGGTCGTTGCGGGTGAGGTGGTTCGCGGCCTTCACGCCGGCGCTCATGCGCTCCTTGTCCGTCGCCGGGCGGAGGTTCTTGGGGTCGGCGGACCACTCGGTACCACCGCCGACGGGGCGGAGCATGGCGTACTTCCCGAGGTGGTCCTGGTACTCGCCGACCTTGTCGGTGGCGGGGTCGTAGTAGAGGGTTCCCGGTTCCATCTGGTATCGGTCCTTTCGACCAACATCTGTACGGAATGCGGCAGTTGCACTACTCTGCGTGTTCCTGGGTAAGAAGAGGATGACCCAGGCTCGGGTGTCGGTGCAGCCGGAACGGGCGTTGGTTCCGGATGAGGCGGCCAAATTCCATAAACGCCGGGAGGGGACGAGGTGCCACAGCGGAATGCGGTCACGGGACGCAGCCAGGAGCCGAGGAAGAGGTTCGCGCAGGAGCTGAGGAGGCTGCGGGAGGAGAAGGGGGAGACGCTTCAGCAGCTCGCGGAGCAACTCGGTTGGGACGCTTCGACGTTCGGGAAGCTGGAGAGCGGGCGGAATCTGGGGAGCCCGGAGATCGTCGAGGCGCTGGACCAGCACTACGGGACGACGCCGATGCTGATGGCGTTGTGGGAGCTGGCGATCAGGGACATGAGGCAGTTCAAGGCGGAGTTCCGGCCGTACATGGTGTGGGAGGCCAAGGCGGTCAGGATGTGGCACTACGCCGCTGAAAACCTTCACGGGTTGCTCCAGACTCCGGCCTACGCAAGGGAGTTCCTGGCAGCGGGCGGCATGAAGGGCGAGGAGCTGGCCACACAGGTCGACGCTCGCATGAGCCGACGTGACCTCCTGTTCGGGGGCGACGCACCGGCCTTCCGCTCGATCATCTCGGAGTTCGTGCTGCGCACCCCGCTCAAGGACCCCGCCGAGTGGCGTGAGCAACTCCAGGACCTGCTGGACGCGTCGGAACTCGACAACGTCACCCTTCAGGTGCTCCCGGCGTCCGTCGGCCTCCACGCCCTGACGAACACCGACACCATGTTCCTCCAGGACGACACCAACCAGACCGTCGCCTGGGTGGAGACTGGTTACGACGGCGAGCTGTTCGAAGAAACTGAGGACGTCCGTCGGCTTCAGCTCAGATACGATCGGGTTCGCGATTTGGCCCTATCCCCGGACGAATCGCGCGAGTTCATCCGGCGGCTGTTGGAGGAAGTACCGTGCGAGCCATCGACCTGAGAAGCGTCTCGTGGCGCAAGAGCAGCTACAGCAACCAGTCCGGTGGCGCCTGCCTCGAATTCGCCCCCAACCTCCCCTCCCTCGTCCCCGTCCGCGACAGCAAGACCCCCACCCTCGGCGCCCTCCTCTTCACCCCCGCCTCCTGGAACACCTTCGTCGACTCCGTCAAGGAATCCACGCGCTGACCTCACGCCGAGGCCCCGCCCAGGAGACGTTCCCGGGCGGGGCCTGTCGTGTCTTCCGCGTGCTCAGCGGATCGTGTGCTCCACGAAGCGGGCGGCCGTCTCCGCGAGGAGTTCGCGGCCGTCGCGGGTCCAGAGGTGGTCGTTGAACAACTCGACCTCGATGGGGCTGGTGTAACCGGCGTCCTCGACGTAGCGCTGCCACTCGCGCATGTCGATCGCACCGTCCCCGATCTGGCCACGGCCGTTGAGGACACCCTCAGGCAACGGCGTGGTCCAGTCGGCGAGTTGGAACGTGTGGATCCGGCCGGAGGCACCCGCGCGGGCGATCTGCGCGGGCGCGTTGTCGTCCCACCAGATGTGGTACGTGTCGACGGCGACGCCGACCTGGTGTGCCGGGAAGCGTTCCGCGATGTCCAGGGCCTGGGCGAGGGTCGAGACGACGCAGCGGTCCGAGGCGTACATCGGGTGGAGCGGCTCGATGGCGAGCCGTACGCCGTGCTGCTCGGCGTAGGGGCCCAACTCCCCCAGCGCGTCCGCGATCCGCTCGCGGGCACCGTGGAGGTCCTTGGACCCGGCGGGGAGGCCGCCGGAGACCAGGACGAGGGTGTCGGTGCCGAGGGTGGCCGCCTCGTCGATCGCGCGGCGGTTGTCGGCGAGGGCGGCGGCGCGTTCGGCGGGGTCGATCGCCGTGAAGAAGCCGCCCCGGCAGAGGGTGGTGACGGTGAGGCCGGCGTCGCGGACGAGCTTGGCGGTGGCGTCAAGTCCGTACGTCTGGACGGGTTCCCGCCACAGGCCGACCTTGTCGATGCCCAACTCGGCGCAGGCGTCGGCCAGTTCGGGCAGCGACAGTTGCTTGACCGTCATCTGGTTGATGGAGAAGCGCGCGAGGTCGGTCACTGGGTCACCCCGTACACCGCGAGGAGGCTCTTCATGCGCTCTTCCGCGAGCTTCGGGTCCGGGAACAGGCCGAGGCCGTCGGCGAGTTCGTAGGCGCGGGCGAAGTGCGGGAGGGAGCGCGCGGACTGGAGGCCGCCGACCATCGTGAAGTGCGACTGGTGGCCCGCGAGCCAGGCGAGGAACACAACTCCCGTCTTGTAGAAGCGGGTCGGCGTCTGGAAGAGGTGCCGGGACAACTCGACGGTCGGGTCGAGGAGTTCACGGAAACCGGCCGTGTTCCCGGTGTCCAGGACGCGTACCGCTTCGGCGGCCAGCGGGCCCAGCGGGTCGAAGATGCCGAGGAGGGCGTGGCTGAAGCCCTTCTCGTCGCCCGCGATCAGTTCGGGGTAGTTGAAGTCGTCGCCGGTGTAGCAGCGGACGCCCTGCGGGAGCCGGCGGCGCAGGTCGACCTCGCGCTGGGCGTCGAGGAGGGAGACCTTGATGCCGTCGACCTTGTCGGGGTGGGCGGCGATGACTTCGAGGAACGTGTCGGTGGCCGCGTCGAGGTCGGAGGAGCCCCAGTAGCCCTCCAACGCCGGGTCGAACATGGGGCCCAGCCAGTGCAGGACGACCGGTTCGGCGGCCTGGCGCAGGAGGTGGCCGTAGATCTCCAGGTAGTCCTCGGGGCCTTGGGCGGCCGCCGCGAGCGCCCTGGACGCCATCAGGATGGCCTGTGCGCCGGACTCCTCGACGACCGCCAGCTGCTCCTCGTACGCCGCTCGGATCGCCGCGAGGGATCCGCCGGTGGTGAGCTGGTCGGTGCCGACGCCGCACGCGATGCGACCGCCGACAGCCTTGGCCTCGGCGGCACTTCGGCGGATCAGCTCCGCCGCGCCGGCCCAGTCGAGGCCCATGCCGCGCTGGGCGGTGTCCATCGCCTCGGCCACCCCGAGGCCGTGGGACCAGAGGTGGCGGCGGAAGGCGAGGGTGGCGTCCCAGTCGACGGCGGCCGGGGAGTCGGGCGACACGTCGGCGTACGGGTCGGCGACGACGTGGGCCGCCGAGAAGACCGTACGGGAGGTGAAGGGAACGCCGGAGGTGACGGCGAAGGGTTCGGTGCGTGGCTCGTAGGCCCGCAACCCGCCGTCCGGGGCCGGGAGTTGGATGGTCACAGGGAGATCTCCGGGACGTCGAGGCGGCGGCCCTCGGTGGACGACTTCAGCCCCAGCTCGGCGAGTTGGACGCCGCGGGCGCCGGCGAGGAGGTCCCAGTGGTAGGGGGCGTCGGCGTAGACGTGCTTGAGGAAGAGTTCCCACTGCGCCTTGAAGCCGTTGTCGAACTCGCCGTTGTCCGGGACCTCCTGCCACTGGTCGCGGAAGACCTCGGTGGCGGGGATGTCCGGGTTCCAGACCGGCTTCGGGGTCGAACTACGGTGCTGGGCACGGCAGTTGCGCAGACCCGCGACGGCCGAGCCCTCGGTGCCGTCGACCTGGAACTCGACGAGTTCGTCGCGGTTGACGCGTACGGCCCAGGACGAGTTGATCTGGGCGATGGCGCCGCCGTCGAGCTCGAAGATGCCGTACGCGGCGTCGTCGGCCGTCGCGTCGTAGGGCTTGTCGTTCTCGTCCCAGCGCTGCGGGATGTGGGTGGTGGCGAGGGCCTGGACGGACTTCACGCGGCCGAACAGCTCGTGCAGGACGTACTCCCAGTGCGGGAACATGTCGACGACGATGCCGCCGCCGTCCTCGGCGCGGTAGTTCCACGACGGGCGCTGGGCGGGCTGCCAGTCGCCCTCGAAGACCCAGTAGCCGAACTCGCCGCGGATGGAGAGGATGCGGCCGAAGAAGCCGCCGTCGATGAGGCGCTTCAGCTTGAGCAGGCCGGGGAGGAAGATCTTGTCCTGGACGACGCCGTGCTTGATGCCCTTCGCGTTCGCGAGGCGGGCCAGCTCCAGGGCGCCGTCGAGGCCGGTCGCGGTCGGCTTCTCGGTGTAGATGTGCTTGCCCGCGGCAATCGCTTTCTTGATCGCCTCCTCGCGGGCGGAGGTGACCTGGGCGTCGAAGTAGATGTCGACGGTCGGGTCGGCGAGGACCTCGTCGACGTCCGTGGAGACGTGCTCCAGGCCGTGCTGGTCGGCCATCGCACGCAGGACGTGCTCACGGCGGCCGACGAGGATCGGCTCGGGCCACAGCACGGTGCCGTCGCCGAGGTCGAGGCCGCCCTGCTCGCGGATGGCCAGGATGGATCGGACGAGGTGCTGGCGGTAGCCCATCCGTCCGGTGACGCCGTTCATGGCGATACGCACCGTTTTGCGTGTCACGTCGGTCCCTTCGGAGAAGTCGTACGCGGTGGGAGTGCGCCGCACGCACGCCTCCACCTGATCAGCGTCACAGCAAGCGCTTTCTATTACTCCTGGCAAGCTAGCCTCTGACCGGTGGTCCGGACAAGACCGTGTCCAGTTCGAGATGTTCGGATTGTTCGAGGGGGCGAACGGTGTGAGGCTTCGGCCATAGGGTCTGATCCTGCACAGTTCAGGGACGTACGACGACGTACGACAGACGCGCGACCGGAGGACGACGAGATGACGGTGACCCTGGCGGACGTGGCGGCCCGCGCACAGGTCTCCCCCGCGACGGTGTCGCGCGTACTGAACGGGAACTACCCCGTGGCGGCGTCGACCCGGGAACGGGTCCTGCGCGCGGTCGACGAGCTGGACTACGTCCTCAACGGTCCCGCGAGCGCGCTCGCCGCCGCCACCTCCGACCTGGTCGGGATCCTCGTCAACGACATCGCCGACCCCTTCTTCGGGATCATGGCCGGCGCCGTGCAGTCCGAGATCGGCGGCACCGGCGGGCGGGCGGGCGGCGAGCGGCTCGCCGTCGTCTGCAACACCGGGGGCGATCCCGAACGGGAGCTCACCTACCTGACGTTGCTTCAGCGGCAGCGCGCGGCGGCCGTCATCCTCACCGGCGGCGCGATGGAGAACGAACCCCACGCGGCCGCCGTCGCCTCGAAGTTGCGCAGGCTGGAGGGGGCCGGGACGCGCATCGTGCTGTGCGGGCGGCCGCCGGCCCAGGACACCGGCGCGATTGCCCTCACCTTCGACAACCGGGGCGGGGGACAGCAGTTGACCGAGCACCTCATCGGGCTCGGGCACCGGCGCCTCGGCTACATCGCCGGGCCCGAGGAACGCACGACCACCCGGCACCGGCTCGAAGGACACCGGGCGGCTCTGGAGGCCGCGGGGATCGAGGAGTTGGGCGGGTGGACCGTCCACGGGCCCTACGACCGGCGGGCCGGGTACGAGGCGACGCTCGAACTCCTGCGCCGCGACCCGTCGTTGACCGCCGTCGTCGCGGCGAACGACTCCGTGGCGCTCGGCGCGTGCGCGGCGCTGCGGGACTCCGGGCGGCGGATTCCCGACGACGTCTCCGTCGCCGGGTTCGACGATCTGCCGTTCAGCATCGACGCGGTGCCGTCGCTGACGACCGTGCGGCTGCCGCTGGCGGAGGCGGGGGCTCGGGCCGGGCGGATCGCGATGGGGCGCGAGGAGCCGCCGCACGGGGGGATCGCCGTGATCCGGGGGGAGTTGATGGTGCGGGGGTCTTCCGGGGTGCCGCGCGATTCCTCCGGGGGCTCGCGGAGTTAAGGCATTACCGGTTCGGTAATCGAATAAATCAGCGGGCCTTTCAGTTTTCGCATTTCGCTTGCCACGTCGGCGCCGCGCGAGGATGCTCATTCCTTGTCGGGGGTGCGTCCTTGGGCGCCGGTTCGGGGGAATCCGTCATGGCCAAGCGTGAAGTCATCAATGTCCGGGTCAGCCGGCGGATCCTGTGGGTGGGTGCGGAGGCTTATCCGCTGCACAACATCGCGCGGGCGACGACCGTTCGGATCGTGCCGCGGCGGATGGTCTCGCTGGGGCAGTTCCTCGCCTGCGCGCTCGCACTGGTCGTCGTCTCCGGTGTGATCGTCGCGGCCGCCTCGGCCGTCTCGGAGCTCGTCCTCCTCGTCGACATCGCGATCGGGTCCGTCCTCGTCTTCCGGCTCGTGTCCATCCTGGTCAGGCCCGTCTACCACGCGCTCGTCATCGAGACCGCCGGGACGCCGTACACCGCGCTCGTCAGCACCGACAAGGCGATCGTCTCGCGGCTCGTCTTCCAGATCATGGACGCGATCGACAATCCCGAGGCGGAATTCCAGATACAGGTCGAGAACTACCACATCGGGGACAAGATCAATATGGTCGGCGGGCGCAACAACGTGGGGAAGCAGGGGAATTGAACAGCGAAGAGGGGCTCCATTTCCATCAGGGTGACGTCGTGAACATGCACGGCGGTTCGGGGAACGTGGGGAAGATCCAGAACACGTATCGGTCCGCCGGGGATCCGCGCGCCGAATTCCGGGACATGCTGCTCGCCGTGCGCGCGCTGCGGGATCAGGTGGCGCCCGCCGACCGGCAGACCATCGACGAGTCGCTGCGGATCGTCGGGGACGGGGCGGGGGTCGAACCCGGGGCGCTGCGGCGGGCGTTGACCGCGGTTCTGGGGGTGGCCGTGGTGGTGGGAGAGGTGGGGGTGCCGGTGGTGGAGGCGGTGCGGCGGGTGTTGGGCGGTTGATGGGGGCAGGGTGGCTGGTCGGGGCGAAGGCGGTTGATCAGGGGTGGGGTGGGCTTGTAGCGTGCCGGGTATGTCGAGCCCCGAGTCGGACAGAGAGCGGCCGCGGATGTCGCGCGGCTGGCAGTGACCGGTAACTGAGCCTGTCTTTCCGCGGCGCTCGTACCTGGGTGTGTCGGCGTCGTTCCAGCGCGTGGGATCCGTGATCGGTGTCCCCGCAGTTCTCTCCTCTCTCGCTGGAGCGGCTTCCCTTGCCTGTCTTTCTGTACGTCCTCGGCCTTGCCGTTTTCGCGCAAGGCACCTCTGAGTTCATGCTGTCGGGGCTGATCCCCGGTATCGCACGCGAGTTGTCCGTGTCCGTCGGCGCCGCCGCGAGCCTGACGTCCGCGTACGCGGTCGGGATGGTGGTGGGGGCGCCGGTGATGGCCGTCGTCGGGGCGCGGTTGCCGCGGCGGGCCGCGCTCGGCGGGTTCCTCGGGGTGTTCGTCGTCGCGCACGTCGTGGGGGCGGTCACCTCTGACTTCGCCGTGCTGTTCGGCACGCGGGTGGTGGCGGCCGTCGTCAACGCCGGTTTCCTGGCAGTGGCGTTGTCCACCGCGTCCTCGCTCGTCGCGTCCGAACTGGCCGGGCGGGCCACGTCCGTGCTGCTCGCGGGGGTGACCCTGTCGTGCGCGGTGGGGGTGCCCGCGGGGGCGCTGCTCGGGGAGTGGTTCGGGTGGCGGGCCGCGTTCTGGGGTGTGGCGGGGTTGTGTCTGCCGGCGTTGGCGTGGGTTCTCCGGACGGCGGGCGGGGAGCGGGGTCAGGGTGCCGGTGGGGGCGGGGCGTTCGGCGGGGAGCGGGGTCAAGGTGCCGGTGAGGGCGGGGTGTTCGGGGTCCGTGCCGAACTCCGGTCGCTGGGGCGGGGGTCGCTGCGGCGGGCGCTGTTCATGGGGGCCGCTGTCAATGGCGCCACCTTCGCCGGGTTCTCGTATCTCGCCGTCATCGCCACGGAGGTTGCCGGGCTGCCCGGGGGTGTGGTGCCGGTGCTGCTCGCCGTGTTCGGGGTGGGGGCGTTCTTCGGGGTGACCGGCGCCGGGCGGCTGGGGGACCATTGGCTGCGGGTGGGGGTGCTCGTTCTGCCGGTGGCCTGGGGGGTGTTCGCGGTGACCGGGGAGTGGGGCGGGGTGCTCTTCGGCGGGGCGCTGGTACTGGGCGGGCTGTCGTTCGGGGTCGGATCGGCCCTGGTGGGGCGGGTGTTGTACGTCGGGAGCGGTGAAGCGCCGGTTCTGGCAGGGGCGTTCGCCACCATCGCGCTCAACTTGGGGGCGGTGGTGGGGCCGTTGATGGCGGGAGGTGTCAGCGAGGCGAGCGGGGATTATCGGGATGCGGTGTGGGTGAGTGCGGGGCTCGCGGCCGTCGCGGCACTCGGAAGCCGTCCCGGAAACCCGAAACGCCGTACGGCCCACACTCCCCTCGCCTGACCTCCCCCGGCCTCACCTCGCCGTCAGCCTCGTCTCGCCGTCCAGGCACCACGCCAGCACCGACGGCCAGGGACCGTACCCGTCGTCCGGGGTCAAGTGGCCCGCGTCCGGGAGGACTTCGGCGGTGACGCCGAGGGGGTCGCCGTACGCCGCCTGGGCGCCCTCGGGGCAGTACGGGTCGCCGGCCCCCGCGACGATCCGCGTCGGCGAGGGCAGGGTGAGGCCGGGGAGCGGGGGCAGAGCGAAGCCGGCGATCTCCGGGTAGTCGGTGGCCGTCGTGACCGGGGAGACGAGGAGGGTGCGGTCCACGGTGTCGAGGCCGGGGAGGCCGCGGGCTACGGCGTGCAGCCAGGCGACGGTGGCGAGGCTGTGGGCGATGACGATGTGGCGGCGGGGCCGGCCGGAGGCCGGTGTGCCCGAGGGCGCCGGCGCGGTCAGGTGGCGTTCGAACTCCGCCAGCCACGCGTCGAGTTCGGGCGTGTCCGCGTCGGGCAGCTGGGGGTACGCGACGTCGTGGCCGAGGTCGGTGAGGCTTGCGGCCAGCCAGTGCTGCCAGTGGCCCTCGGGGCGGTGGTTCTGCCAGCCGTGGAGGATCAGGAAGGAGGAGGTCATGGGGTGATGATCTCCAGCGGGGTTCCGGCGGGTCCAGTGTGTCTTCCCTGGTGGGACCGGTGACCGGGACGAGGCGGGCGTGAACGGGGTGAACGTTCCCCGGAGCTCGGGCGTCCCGGTCGTGACGAGTCGTCCTGGTGGAGGAGAGGTCCCGCTGTGAGAGCCGTGGCAAGCCGTGTCGCCGTGTCCGTCGGTGAAGGGGATGGGGGGGCAACTGCCAGTAGAGATACGGCGGTTGGTCACGCCGAAGGAGTAGGCGCGTAGCGGGCGAGCCGCTTCTCCAGGCGGGTCCTGCACCCCGGCCAGTCCTCCGCTGTGATCGAGAAGATCGCCGAGTCCCTCAACTCGCCCTCCTCGCCCGGGTACTTGGAGGTGGACCAGTTGCGCAGGACGCCCTCCAGGGTGGCGCCTACGGCGGTGATGGCCGCGCGGGAGCGGGTGTTGCGGGCGTCGGTCTTGAGGTCGACGCGGGAGACTCGCCAGACCTCGAACGCGTGCCGGAACAGGAGGAGTTTGGCCTCCGCGTTGATGCCGGTGCCCTGGGCGGACGCGGCGAGCCAAGTGTGGCCGACCTCGACCGCGTCCAGTCGGCCGGGGTCGCGCCAGGCGCGGGGTTCGCAGTAGGCCGTGACGCCGACCGCGCGGCCGGTGGACGCGGAGATCTGGGCGTACGGGGAGATCAATCCCTCGGCGGCGCGCGTGAGTTGGAGGTCCAGGTAGGCGGTGAGGTCGGCCGGTCTCGGGACCCAGGTGTACGCGTACGTCCCCCGGTCCTCCTCCGCCGCCTGCGCCAACTCGGCCGCGCGGCGCCGGTGCAGGGGTTCCAGACGTACGAAGTCGCCCTGTGGGAGCGGCTGTCCGCCCGCCTCGAATCTCACCCGGTGATGTCCTTCCTCAACTGCGCGAAGGCTTCGTGGAAACCGGGGAAAGTCTTGCGGACGCAGCCGGGGTCGTCGAACGAAATACCCTCCGTGCGCAGGGAGGTGACCGCGAAGGACATGACGATGCGGTGGTCGCCGTACGTCTTGATCTCGGCGGGGTGCGGGGTGCCGGGGTGGATCTCGATCCAGTCGGGGCCCGTCGTGACGTCGATGCCGAGGCGGCGCAGGTTCTCCGCGCAGGCGTCGAGGCGGTCGCACTCCTTGACGCGGGTGTTGGCGACGTCCTCGATGCGGACGGGGCCGGTGGCGAAGGGGGCGATGGCGGCGAGGGTGGGCATCGTGTCGGAGATGTCCCGCATGTTGACCGTGACGCCGTTCAGGGTGCCGGTTCCCCTGACCGTCGTGCGGTCGGCGCCGGTCTCGACGTACGCGCCCATCCTGCGCAGGACGTCCACGAAGCCCAAGTCGCCCTGGAGCGCGCCCTGTCCGAGGCCGGGGACGGTGACCTCGCCGCCGGTGAGGGCGGCCGCGGCGAAGAAGTAGCTGGCGGTGGAGGCGTCGGGTTCGATGGGGTACGTCGTGGCTCGGTAGCCGCCGGGCGGGACGGTGTAGACGCGCTCGCCCTCGACGCCGGGTGCGGGTGAACCGGCCTTGCCCGTACCGTCGTTCACCTCCTGCGTCACCTCCACGCCGAACGCCCGCATCATCGCGATCGTGATCTCCACGTACGGCACCGAGACCAGGTCGGTGACGCGGATGCGCAGGCCCGTGCGGGTGAGGGGCCCGAGGAGGAGCAGCGCGGTGAGGTACTGGGAGGACTGTCCGGCGTCGAGGACGACCTCCCCGCCCTCGACCCCGGCCGCGTGGACCGTCAGGGGGTGGTGGCCCTCCTCGCCCTCGTGGTAGAGGTCCACGCCGAGGTCGCGCAGGGCGCGGGTGAGGGGGAGGAGGGGGCGGCGGCGCATCTGGGGCGAGGCGTCGAAGCGGAACGTGCCGTGGCCCGCGGCGACGAGGGTCGGCAGGAAGCGGGCGGTCGTCGCGCCGTCCCGGCAGTAGACGTCGGCGTCCGTGCTCGCCGGGCCCTGCGGGCGGCCGTCCACCTGCCAGGCGTCCGGCGCCCGGCCGACCCGGTAGCCGAGGTTCGCCAGCCCCTCGGCGAAGCCCTCCGTGTCGTCCGAGCGGAGGGGGCGTACGAGGGTCGTGACACCGTCCGCCGCGGCTGCCAGGAAGAGGGCGCGGGCGGTGAGGGACTTGGAACCGGGGATGTCGACGAGGGGCATGCCCCTCATGATCTCGCGGCGGGGGTGGTGGGGGCGGAGGCGTCCAGGGGATGGAACGGGGGGTTCGTCAGGTCGGTGGGTGCGGGGGCGGGCTCGGACGGTGTCATACCTGAGCGGGACGGTATGACCGCTTCCGCGACCGATGCCCCCGGCGTCTGTGCGGTCGTTTCCGCCCCCTTCCTCCCCGGCGTCAGGGATGTCAGGGCCACGCCGCCCACCAGCAGCGCCGCCGCGCACCAGCGCAGAGGGCTCACCGGTTCGCCGAGGAACAGGGCCGCGGAGGACATGCCGAAGACGGGGACGAGGAGGGAGAAGGGGGCGACGGTGGAGGCGGGGTGGCGGCGCAGGAGCCAGCCCCAGGCGCCGAAGCCGAGGACGGTGGAGATCCAGGCGACGAAGAGGACCGTGCCGACGCCGGCGAGGTCGAGGGAGCGCAGGGCGTCGAGGTCGCGCCGGGGGCCTTCGGTGAGCAACGACAGGGCGAGCAGCGGGAGTACGGGCACGGTGCTGACCCACACCATGAAGTTGAGGGCGTCGGGCGGGGCGGCCTTGCGGGTCAGGACGTTGGAGACGCCCCAGCAGGCGGCACCGGCGATGACGAGGGCAAAGGCCCCCAGCGGCCCGGAAGTTCCCTCGTCGACGGCGGCGACCCCGATCCCCGAGAAGGCGACGGCCATGCCCAGCACCCGTACGCGCGTGGGCCGTTCACCCAGCACCGCGAACGCGATCAGCGCCGTGAACACGGCCTGGATCTGGAGGACGAGCGAGGAGAGGCCGGCGGGCATCCCGGCGTCCATCCCGACGAAGACGAACCCGAACTTCGCGACGCCGAGGGAGAGTCCGACGCCGACGATCCACTTCCACGCGACCTTGGGCCGCCCGACGAAGAAGACGGCGGGCAGCGCGGCGACGAGGAAGCGCAGGGCGGAGAAGAGCAGCGGCGGGAAGTGGTCGAGGCCGATCTCGATGACCGTGAAGTTGACGCCCCAGATCGCGGTGACGAGGACGGCGAGGGCGAGGTGTGCTGGTCGCATGCGTCGAGGATCGACTGTACAGACCATGTAGCACCAGCGATGATTACTGCACGACAGGATGAAGCAACGCTAACCTTTGGGAGCCCGGCCATGCTCGACCTCCAGCGTCTGCGCGCCCTGCACGCGGTCTCCGTCCACGGCACGGTCGGCGCTGCCGCCGCCGCGCTGGGGTACACCTCGTCGGCGGTGTCGCAGCAGATCGCCAAGCTGGAGCGGGAGACGAGGACAGTCCTGCTCGAACGCGAGGGCAGGGGCGTGCGGCTGACCGACGAGGCGTGGCAACTCGCGGATACCGCACAGGAGTTGCTGGCGATCGTGGAGCGTGCGGAGACGGGGCTCGAAGAGCGGCGGGGGCTGCCCGCCGGGCGCCTGACGATCGCCGCGTTCGCCTCGGCGGCCCGGGGGCTGATGCCGTCCGTCCTCGCGGACCTGGCCCGCCGGCACCCCGCGCTCGACGCCCGGCTGACGGAGGTCGACCCGCACCTGTCGGTGGACCTGGCGGCGAAGGGCGCGGTCGATCTCGTCATCGCGCACGACTGGGACATCGCCCCGCTGCCCGCTCCGGCGGGCCTGGAGCAGGCGCACTTCGGGGACGACCTGTGCGATCTCCTCGTACCTGAGAGCCACCCCTTCGCGGGGCGTACGGCGGTGACGCGTGAGGAGCTGGGGAATGAGCGGTGGATCTGCCAGCCGCCGGGGCGGGTCTGCCACGACTGGCTCCTGCGTACCCTGCGCTCGGCGGGGCACGAGCCCGACGTGGTCCACCAGGCCGACGAGAACCCGACGCTGGTGGCGCTGGTCGCGGCGGGGCTGGGGGTGGCGCTGATCCCCCGGCTGGGGCGGGGGCCGCTGCCGCCGGGGGTGGTCGAGGTGGCGTTGGAGCCGGTACCCGTACGCAGGTTGTACGCCTTGTGGCGGACGGGGGCGGCGCGGCGGCCCGCTATCGCGGAGACGGTGCGGACGCTGCGGGAGCACTGGCCGAGGGTGACGGCGCGGTGAGGTGGCTCGGGGGTAGGGGGTACCTCTGGGGTAGTCCGCTGGTACGGGGGTTTCAGGCGGTACCGGGGTCCCCCGGCGGTAGGGGGTCCGGGCGTCGGTCTGCGGAGTGAGCCATCCTCGACGGGAACCGTTCGCGCGCCGGCCGCGTCGAACCCCAGACTGCCGGACGAGTCTCCACGGTGCGGTGTCGGCCTCGCGGCTGGCCGTGATCGCCGACCCACCCTCTCCGCCGTACCGAGGCCGGCAGCGTGCCGTCATCGGCGTGCCCCCCTCCAAAGCGCCGATGGCGGCCCCTCCTGTCGTGAACTCCTGATGACAGTCCGGCGGTTCGCCGGGGGCGAGGCCGTAGGGTGGGCCGATGCGCGCGGGGATCGGGCTCAGGGAGGTGGCCGAGCGGGCCGGGGTGTCGATGCGGACCGTGTCGAACGTGGTCCGGGGGACGGGCCGTTTCTCGGAGGCGACGCGGGTCAAAGTCGCCCTCGCCGTCGAGGAGTTGGGGTACCGGCCGAACACCGCCGCCCGGCGGCTGCGCACCGGCCGCAGCGGGGTGCTCCTGCTGGCGGTGCCCGATCTGTCGATGCCGTACTTCGCCGAACTCGCCGGGCACGTCCTGCGGGAGGCGGCGGCGCACGGCTGCACGCTGCTCGTCGAGGCGACCGGCGGTTCCCCTCGGGCGGAGCTGGAGATCGCCCTCGGGCGGACCGACCCGATGGTGGACGGCGTCATCCTGAGCCCGCTGGCGCTGGACGACGCGGCGGCGGCAACGGCCGTACGCAGCAAGCCTCTTGTGCTGCTGGGCGAGCGGCTGCACGACCTGCCGCATCCGCACGTCACCATCGACAACACGGCGGCGGCCCGGGAGGCGGCCGGCCGGCTGCTGGCGCGCGGGCGGCGCCGGATCGCGGTGATCGGCCGGCAGACCGTCCCGCACGCGGCGACCTCGGCGACCCGGCTCCAGGGGTACCGGGAGGCGCTGCGCGCGTACGACGTCCCGTACGACGAGGCGCTCGCGCCGCCCGTCCCCGCGTACGACCGGGCGTCGGGCGCCGCCGCGCTGCGCACCCTGCTCGCGCTGCCCGGGGCGCCGGACGCCGTGTTCTGTTTCGCGGACGCGCTCGCGGAGGGGGCGTTGCACGCGGCGCGGGAGGGGGGAGTGCGGGTGCCCGAGGAGCTGGCGGTGATCGGCTTCGACGACGTCGAGGCGGCCCGGTACACCGCTCCCCCGCTGACGACCGTCGCCCCGGACAAGTCCGGGCTGGCGCGGCTGGCGGTGACGTCGCTACTGACCGGGATAGCGGGGGCGGACCGGGCGCCGGTGCTGGTCGCGGGGCACCGGCTGGTGGTGCGCGAGAGCGGGTGAGGGGGCGGTCGTACAGGTCTCATCTCGCCTGTTCCTCGGTGGAGTTCGCGTGTCGCGTGTTCTAGGCCCTCTGGTGCCAGGGGCGTTGCTCCGATAGCTTCCGGCGCACACATCAACTCCACAGGTATGCAGGGAGGGTGCACGCGCATGCGCAAGGCGCTCAGATGGCTGCTCGCGCTCACGGTGCTGATAAGCACGCTGGGCACGGCGACGGTGGCAACA
Organism: Streptomyces sp. 4F14; assembly: GCF_048159485.1. Classification (NCBI taxonomy): domain Bacteria; kingdom Bacillati; phylum Actinomycetota; class Actinomycetes; order Kitasatosporales; family Streptomycetaceae; genus Streptomyces; species Streptomyces sp. 4F14. Next base: position 55,975 of record NZ_JBLRVY010000044.1, on the reverse strand, counting down.
GCCGCCGGACCGGAGGCCACCGACATCAAGGACCGGCTGCTCGCGATCCCGGGCATGAGCCTGGTGCAGGAGAAGCCGTACCCCGGTTACCGCTTCTTCGTGCTGAACTACACGCAGCCGGTCGACCACCGCCGCCCTTCCGCCGGGACGTTCGAGCAGCGCATCACGGTGCTGCACAAGGACGAGAGCCGGCCGACCGTCTTCTACACGAGCGGGTACAACGTCTCCACGACGCCGGGCCGCCGCGAGCCCACCCAGATCGTGGACGGCAACCAAGTCTCCATGGAATACCGGTACTTCACGCCGTCACGACCCGCCGATCCGGCCGACTGGTCGAAGCTGACCATCTGGCAGGCCGCCAGTGACCAGCACCGTATCTTCGAGGCGTTGAAGCCCGTCTACTCCAAGAAGTGGCTGTCGACGGGTGGTTCGAAGGGCGGGATGACCGCCACGTACTACGAGCGGTTCTACCCGCGGGACATGGACGGCGTCGTCGCGTACGTGGCGCCCAACGACGTGGTGAACGACGAGGATTCGGCCTACGACCGGTTCTTCGCGACGGTCGGCACCAAGGAGTGCCGCGACCGGCTGAACGGGGTGCAGCGCGAGGCGCTGGTGCGCCGGGAGCCGCTGGAGAAGCGGTACGCGGCGTACGCGGCCGACAACGGGTACACCTTCGACACGGTCGGCAGCCTCGACAAGGCGTACGAGGCGGTCGTCCTCGACTACGTCTGGGGTTTCTGGCAGTACAGCCTGCTCAGCACCTGCGACACGATCCCGGCGGACGCGAAGAACGCGACGGACGACGAGATCTGGGACTCGGTCGACTCGATCTCCGGGTTCTCCTTCTACACGGACCAGGGCCTCGACACGTACACCCCGTACTACTTCCAGGCCGCCTCGCAGCTGGGTGCGCCGACGATCCGCTTCCCGCACATCGAGCGGAAGTACATCCGGTACGGGTACCAGCCGCCGTCGAACTTCGTGCCGGACAGCATCCGCATCCCGCGCTTCGACCGGTACGCGATGGCCGACGTCGACAACTGGGTGCGGCACAACGCCCACCGCATGCTCTTCGTGTACGGGCAGAACGACCCCTGGGGCGCGGAGCGGTTCCGGGTCGGCAAGGGGGCGAAGGACTCGTACGTGCTGACCGCGCCGGGGCTGAACCACGGGGCGAACGTCGCCGGACTGATCCCCGGGGAGAAGGCGTTCGCCACGGCTCGCATCCTGGAGTGGGCGGGCGTCCCGGCCAGTGCCGTGGAGGCCGCGAAGCCGCTGGCGAGGTTCGACGCGAAGCTGGACGTGCGGGATGTCGAGCGGGAGCCGACGCTGCGTCCGTAGTACCTGCGATGTACCCGGGTAGTACCTGCGGGGTCGCGTAGTACCCCCGCTACCTGAGAGCTACCCCCGACGGCCGGCCGGACCACATTCCGGTCGGCCGTCGTCTCTTTCACCGCCGGTGTGTATAGTCCCGGCCCATGGAATCCACCGGTGTCGAGCTTGTGAAGCGCGCGCACGTCGACCTGCTCCGGGTCGCCACCGCGCTGTGTAGCTGACCCCGCCCGCCGCGTCCGGCGTTCACTTCTTCTCGTTTTCCCCTCTTTCTCGCGCTTCGTACGCTTCCGAGCCATGTTCGCCGGGCGTTGATTCAACGTTGCATCCACCTTGGTGACCACCCTCCTCCTGGAGTCCCCATGACCGTGCGCCTGCACTGGTTCCTGCCCACCACGGGCGACGACCGTGACGTCGTCGGCGTGACCGCGCGTGACTCGCTCCAGTCCCGTACGACCACCCGTCCCCCCACCCTGGACTACCTCGCGCAGGTCGCCCGCGCCGCCGAGTCGGCCGGTTTCGAGGCCGTGCTGACCCCGACCGGCAGCGACTGCGAGGACTCCTGGCTCACCACGGCCGCGCTGATCCCGCAGACCACCCGGCTGAAGTTCCTGGTCGCGTTCCGCCCCGGCGTGATCGCCCCGCCGCTCGCCGCGCAGATGACGGCGACCTACCAACGCCTGTCCGGCGGGCGCCTGTTGCTCAACGTCGTCACCGGCTCCGACGCCGACGAGCAGCGCGCCTACGGCGACTTCCTCTCCCACGACGAGCGCTACGGCCGTACCGCCGAGTTCCTCGGCCTGCTGCGTACGGCGTGGTCGGGCGAGGCGTACGACCACGAGGGCGCGCACTACCGGGTGGTGGGCGGGCGGCTGCGCAAGCCGGCCGAGGCGCCCCCGGTGTTCTTCGGCGGCTCCTCGCGGGCGGCGCTTCCGGTGGCCGCCAAGTACGCGGACACGTACCTGACTTGGGGCGAGCCCCCGGCCGCCGTCGCGCAGAAGATCGGCCGGGTGCGGGAGTTGGCCGAGGCCGAGGGGCGTGAGCTGTCGTACGGCATCCGGCTGCACGTGATCAGCCGGGACACCGCCGCCGAGGCGTGGGCGGAGGCCGACCGGATCCTCGACAGCCTCGACCCCGCCGCGATCAAGGCCGCGCACGAGCGGTTCACGTCCTCGGAGTCGGCCGGTCAGCGGGCGATGGCCGCGCTGAGCGGGGGGCGTACGGACCGGCTGGAGATCCACCCCAACCTCTGGGCCGGGTTCGGTCTGGTCCGGCCCGGCGCGGGCACCGCGCTGGTCGGCAGCCATGAGCAGGTCGCCGAGCGCATCGAGGAGTTCGCCGCGCTCGGGATCGAGCACTTCATCCTCTCCGGGCAGCCGCACCTGGAGGAGGCAATCCGCTTCGGCGAGTGCGTCCGGCCGCTGCTCTCCGGACAACTCGCCGCTGCCTGAACCGACTTCACCTTCACTGGAAGAGAGAACCCCGCCATGTCCCCCACGCTCGACAGACGAGCCGCCCTCCGCCTCCTCGCCGCCTCCGGTCTGGGTCTCGGCCTCGCCGCCTGCGCCGGTCCGGGCGGTGGCAACTCCTCCTCGGCGAGCAGCAACTCCCCCTCCGCGCTCGCCACTTCGGGCGCGGTGAAGGGGACCGTGTCCTTCGCGCACTGGCGGGCGGAGGACAAGGCGGTGATAGCCGAGCTGGTGAAGGCGTTCGTGAAGAAGTACCCGGACGCGAACGTCGAGCAGGACATCTCCCCGTCCGCCGACTACCAGTCGACCGCGCTGCGCCGGATCCAGGGCTCGAAGACGGGTGACCTGTTCACCGCGTTCCGGGGCGCGCAGTTCCAGCAGATCGTGAAGGCGGGCGTGTACGCGCCGCTGACCGGCACGGACGTGGCCGGCAAGTACCAGGCGAGCCTGATCACTCCGGGTGCGCAAGGGGGCCAACAGTACGGGCTGCCCTACCAGTTGGTGTTCAACATGCCGCTCGCCAACACCGACGCCCTCGACAAGGCGGGGCACACCAGCGCCCCGAAGGACTGGAACGGCTTCCTGCAACTCCTCGACGACCTCAAGACGAAGGGGTACACGCCGATCGCCTGGCCGGGCGGGGACACCGCGAACGCGGGGCAGTTGCTCAACACGATGGTCATGAACAACGCGCCGAGCGACGACATGTTCACGAAGATCGAGTCGGGCGCGTACAAGGTGACCGACGACTGGTTCCTCAAGACCCTTGAGCAGTACGCCCAGTTGGCGCCCTACTTCCAGGCGCGGGCGACCGGGTCGACGACCGACGCGGTGACGCAGCTCTTCGCCTCGGGGAAGGCGGGGCTGCTCGCGACCGGCTCCTTCCAGATGGCCGGGGTGCGGGCACTGGGCGCGAAGTTCCCGTTCGACCTGGTCGCGCCGATCACCACGACCGCTCAACAGGCCAAGTACGAGGGCGTGTTCAACGCGACGTTCATCCTCGGCGTGAACAGCGCGTCCAAGGCGCAGCCGGCGGCGTACGCGTTCCTGGAGTTCCTCAGCGATCCGGCGAACGCGGCCGTCTACGCGAACGGCACCGGGCAGCACGTCACCGTGAAGGACGTCGCGTACACCAACGCCGACCTCAAGTCCGTGTCGCCGTGGCTGACCCGCAAGACGCTGCTCGCGCCGCGTTTCCAGTTCCTGGACCTCGACATCCGCTCGGCCGTGGAGAACGCCGCGGTGGCCGTCGTCGGGGGCAGGAAGCCGGCGCAGGCGGCCGAGGAGGCCCAGCGTGTCATCGACCAGAAGCGCGCGTAACCGCCGTACGGCGCGGACCCTTTGGCTCTTTCCGGTGCCCGCGCTGGCGCTCTACCTGTTCTTCTTCGCGTACCCGACCGTGCAGGCGGTCCAGTACGCGCTGACGGACTGGGACGGCTACAGCGCCACCTACCACAGCGTCGGACTGGACAACTTCCGTCAACTCGCCACCGGCGACGACGTGTTCAGGAACGCGGCCGAGAACAACCTGAAGCTGATGGTGGTGGTCGTCCTCGCCCAGACGGCGCTGGCACTGCTGCTCGCGCTCTACCTGGTGCGGACGACCCGCGCCTCCACGCTCCTGCGCGCGCTCTTCTTCCTGCCGACCGTCCTGTCCTCGGTGGCCGTCGCCTTCGTGTGGCGGTTCGTGTACGACCCGGACGGCGGACTGCTCAACTCTGGCCTGCGCGCGGTGGGGTTGGACGGTCTCCAGTCGGTGTACCTGGGGAACCCGGACACGGCCGTGTACTGGCTGGCGCTCACGCAGGTGTGGTTCCACGCCGGTCAGATGATGGTCGTCTTCATCGCCGGACTCCAGGCGATCCCACGGGAGCTGTACGAGGCGGCCGAGCTGGACGGCGCCGGGCGCTGGGCGCGATTCCGGTACGTCACCTGGCCGTTGGTGGCTCCGGCGACCGGGATCGTCGTCGCCTACACGACCGTGCAGTCCTTCAAGGCGTTCGACCTGGTCCTCGGGCTCGGCGGCAACCCCCCAGGTCCTGCACTGGACTTGCTGTCCACGCGGGTCTACACCACCTTCTCCAACAACCAGTTCGGCTACGCCGCCGCCCAGTCCCTGCTGTTCATGGCGCTCATCGCGCTGCTCACCTGGGTCCAGCGGCGGGCGATCCGGAGGGCGACGCGATGACGAAGACCCTGCGACCCCTGGTCCTGACGCTGGGCGCGGCGACCGTCGTACTCCCTTTGCTGGTCGTGGTGTTCGGCACCTTCAAGACGCTGCCGCAGCTCTTCGACTCGCCGCTGGCGCCGCCGTCCTCGCCGACGCTGGACAACTACCGGCGTGCGGTGGACGAGGGCGGGCTCGGTGCCGCGTTCGGCAACAGTGTGATCGTCACGGCGGGCGCGGTGACGCTGACGCTGGCCGTCGCGAGCCTCGCCGCGTTCTTCTGCGCGCGGGTTCCGGGGCGGGTCGGGTGGATCGTGTTCGGTGTCCTCGTGGCGGGGCTCGCGGTGCCCGCGCAGGCGGCGATCGTCCCGCAGTACGTGCTGTTCGACCGGCTCGGGCTCACCGACAGCCTGCTCGGGCTGATCCTCGTCGACACGACGATGACGCTGCCGACGGCCGTGTTCATCCTCGGCGGGTTCCTGCGGACGATCCCCGAAGAGCTGTACGAGGCAGCCGAGTTGGACGGGGCCGGGCCGCTGCGGTCGTTCGCGTCCATCGCGCTGCCCCTGACCCGGCCGGCGCTCGCGACGACCGGGATCTTCCTGTTCGTGATGGACTGGAACGACCTGCTGTATCCCCTGCTGTTCATCCGCTCCCACGAGCAACGGACGCTGCCGCTGGCCCTGTTGGACTTCCAGGGAGAGTTCCTGACGCAGTATCCCTTGCTGTTCGCGGGAGTTGTGATCGCCTCGGTGCCGGTGGTGGTCGTGTACGTGCTGTTGCAGAAGCACTTCGTGTCGGGGCTGACTGCGGGGGCGGTGCGGGGATAAGGGGACTCAGATGCCGTAAGCCCCCGTCCTCGGCGGGTCGTTGTGGCGGGCGTGCGGGGTGAGGGCGACCATGCCCTCGCCCCGCACCGGGGTGTCGGCGTGCAGGTCGAGGGGGCTCACGCCCCACTCCGGGTCGAGCGTGACCGAGGGGTCACGCCAGTCGTCGGGGTCGTCATCGTCGTCCTCCCAGGAGGGGAGGCAGTGCCGTACGACCTTCCCGCCGGCCGCCGCGAGCCAGCCCGAGGGGCCGCCCTCGTCGCTCTCGTAGTGCGCCTCGGCCCGGCCGTAGCGGGCGCTCAACTCCTCGACGAGACGCCGCACTTCGTCGGCGCGCTCGGGGTCGCCGGGGTTGCCCCAGGGGCCGAGGACCAGGGTCCATCCGGCCACCTCGGGGGTGACGTACACCCTGCCGTACTCGGGGACGTCGTGGCTGTCGTGGGAGACGACGTGGTGGCCGAGTTCGAAGGTCGCCGGGCGTCCGTTCCACAGGCCCAGCGCCTCGGCGATGCCGTCGCGGTCGCCGCCGGGGACGGCCAGCCAGGCGTTGAAGCAGACATCGAGGGGGATCGGGCGGTCGTCCGGGAGTTTGACGCGGACGAGACGCTCGACGGCCGCGCGGTCCTGCTCCGACAGGGCCTCCTCGCCGCCGACGGTCGCCAGCACCGACAGCGCGTCCGCCCTCAACTCCCCCGGCCCGTACAGGCGTACGCGGCGCAGGGGTTCCAGAACTTCGGGGCCCAGCATCGACAGGACGACCGCCGCACGCCAGGAGACCTCGCCGTCCGGGTCGGCCATGAGGGGGATCAACGCGTCGATCGCCGGGGTGATGTCGATGGCGGGGTCACGCTCACGGCCGTACGCGACCGAGCAGAGGTACTGGATGCCGATCGCGGCGGACTCGCGGACGTGCGCGGAGGGGTGGGTCAGTGAGGCGATGTGGCGGTCCAGGCTCCGGAAGCGGCTCAACGTCGCGCTCATGCGCCGCCGTTGCTCCTCGTCCGGCGCGGTGGCGAGGGCCTCGACGACCTCGTCGTAGGTCGCCTCCTCGGTGACGTCCATGTACTGCTCCCCCGTCGTTGGCTGTTGATCGTCATCATCGCGCATCCTCATGACAACAACTCGTTCAACATAAGGAGTTGACGCTCATCCGTTCAACTTCCATGCTGGGTCCATGACTTCGGATCCCTTCACCGCTCCCGACCCCGAACAGGCCCGCGCCCAGCGCGTCTATCCCTCCCTCTTCCGCATAGCCGAGCGGCACGCCGCCACGGACGCGCAGCGTGCCCGGCAGACCAACCCCGCGATCCTCGCGCCCCACGAGGCGGTGCGGCTGGTGTCGTTCCTGCTCAGCGGGGCGGCCTTGCCGGAGGAGGGCGAACAGGGCGTCGATCAGGCCGACATCACCGCCGCGCTGACGCTTCTGCCGCTGGTGCGGGCCGAGTTGGACGAGCTGGAGGCCGGGTTGCTGAAGATGGCGCGGGGGCGGGAGATGACCTGGCAGGAGATCGCGTTCGGGCTGGGACTGGGGACTCCGCAGGCGGCCCGGCAGCGGTACGAGAGGCTGGCCAGCCGGGTGGAGGAGGGGGCGTGAGGGGCGGCTCGCGCGGCGCTGCGAGCGGGGAGTAGGCATTGGCTCGCGCGCGTCGCTGCTGGTGCCAAGTCGCCGGCGCCCGACCCACGTTGCCCTCACTCCCGAGCCGTTCCCCTCACCCCCCGAAGCACTCCCGCCCTCCCACGCCCGCGCCCGCCCCGGTCCCCTCCCCCGGCACGAAGCACACCCGCAGCCCCTCCCGATCCGGCCCCCCGATCATCGCCGTGAACCGGTACACAGCGGTGTCGGCGGCATCCCTGACCACAGCCCGCCGCACCCCCGCCCCGGGCGCCGAGATCTCCACCGCGTCCCCCACCCGCGCATGCCAGATCCGCCCCCAGGCGGCCTCGCACACCGCGCTGTACCGCAGCTCGACGCTCGCCCCGGTGCGCGTCCGGTGCTGAGGGCCGAGCGAGTCGACCCGGCCGGGCAGTCCGCAGGACATCGTGTCCGGCTCCCGCCCGTCACAACTCCGGCCCTGGCAACCGGAGGTGGGGTCGAGCAGGGGCGCGGCGGCCGTCGTGTGCTCGGGCCCCGACCCGCGTACGGACAGCGCGGCAATCGCGACGGCGGCGACGGCCGCGCCGACGGGGAGCAGATAGCGGGGGCGGCGGCGCTTCAACGGCACGGGTGGGGGCGGGAGTTCGGCGGGCCGGCTCGCGCGGGCCCGCCCGCTCCACTCGGCGTCCGCCAGCTCCCACAGGGCGAGGAGTCTCGCGGGCGGTTCCCCGGCGAGTGCGCAGAGCGCCTCGACAGCCTGCCGGGGTGCCGGTTTCTTGCCGTTGAGATAGCGCTCCCAGGAAGACTTGCTGTACGGGGTCCGCTCGGCAAGTGCCGCCAGGCTGAGGCCCGTTCGGGCACGCACGGCACGCAGTCCCTCGGCGAGGGCCGCGCACTCCGGCGCCGTACCGGTCATCCCCGCAGCACCTGCCAGGTGTGCGGGCCGACGACGCCGTCCGCCGGCAGCCCGGCGCCGCGCTGGGCGCGTACGACGGCCGCGATGGTCTGCTGCCCGTAGACGCCGTCGACCGGGCCGGGGTCCAACTTGAGGTGGCGCAGCAGGCATTGGGCTTCGACGACGTCCCATCCGGGTCCGGCGAGGACGGCGGTACGGGTCGTGCTGTACCCGGCGCCGAGGCCGACGGCCGCACGCGGGCGGACCTCGCAGGGGTAGGTCTTGCCGACGGTGAAGAGGTAACGGCCCGGTCCGTCCTGGGGAGTTGAGGGGCTGAGGCTCACGCGGGTGCCGAGGGGGGCCACGCCCTTGTCGTTGCCGCCATTGTCGCCGTACCAGGGGACGGCGATCAGCAGGCCGGCGCCGATGCCGAGGAGGGCGGCGATCACTACGGCGACGAGGGCGTGGGGGCGGGGGATGCCGACAGAGCCTTCGGGGCCGACGGGGCCTTGGGGACTGACGGGGTCTTCGGGACCGGCGGGGTCTTCGGGACCGGCGTAGCCAGTGGGTTCACCGCTCTGCCACGCATCCACCGCGACCTCGTGCAGCACAAGCAGCCGAGTCGGCTCCACCCCCGCGACCCGGACGAGTTCCTCCACCGCCTGCCGGGGCGGGAGCGCCTTGCCGTTGAGGTAGCGCTCCCAGGACGAGCGGCTGTACCCGGTCTTGGCGGCGAGCGAGACCAGACTCAGCCCGGACCGGTCCTTCAACCGGCGTAACTGCACGACGAGTTGCCGGACCCTCTGGTCCAGCGAGTCCGGCAGTTCCTGCCAACGCGACATGTCTCACCCCGCACACGTCAGGGAGCCCTCGACTCTGTAGTACACCCTCGCGCGTGGCTGCGGGTTCCGGCCGGGGTGAAGCACGGGTCGCCTTTCGGCCGCGCTCCCCAGCGGCTCCGCATCCCACCGGCACCTCGTCGCCGTACCCGTCCGCGCAGGTCAGCGGGTGGGACGTCCCACGATGTCCCGGAGGGGCGGGTTTCGCTGGCCCATGGCCAAGTTGGCCAGCAATCTCGGTGGGGCGGGCCGGAAGGTACGGGGGTCCACCCGGCCCGCCACCGACACGGAACTACCGCCGAGGTAGTCCCGCACTACTCCCACAGGGGGACACCATGCACACATCCACCACCCGCCGCGTCGCCACCACGGCCGTCGCCGGGCTCGCCGCCCTGACCGGCCTCCTCGTACAGGCGGACCCGGCCGCCGCCGCGACGGGGCGCAGCGACGCCTGCGGCAAGTACGCCTGCGGCAGCGGCACTTTCACCTGGGGCAAGAAGACCCTGAACGGCGCCATGTCAGTGAACTTCCCCTGCGGCAAGGGACTTGTCGCAGGACAGATCCGTGTCATCGTCACCGGCACCGACGGCCGTCAGCAGTTCGGCACCCCGCGCATCGCCGGCAAGAGCCGCTGCGGCAAGTACACCCTGTTCCCGAATCTGTCCTGGAAGCAGAAGGCCGACATCCGGTTCTTCCAGGTCGAGGTGGCCTCCACCAAGGGCCAGGGGCCGAGCGGCTTCCACAGCTACCGGGGCAACGTCGTGGACAATCCCCTAACCTGACAGACGGTCAGGAAAAATCTGTCGGGACAGAGCCCCGTCAGCACAGGATCCACCCCGACTTGACCTCCCCGCGCCCCACATGCCCCTCCACGCGCACACACCGGTGCCCCGCGTGGACCGTGACGGCCGGGGAGGTCCGGGCGTGCGACCAGCCCCGCTCCACCGGGGCGTTGCCTCTCGCCTGGACGGTGACGGAGATGTCCTGCTTCGCGCCGGGACGCTTGGCGAGGGTGACGGCGCAGACGTAGCCGGGCCGCTTGTAGACGACGACCTTGCCGGTGGTGAAGGCGAAGGTGCGGACCGCGCGCCCGGCGCAACTCGTCGGCACCGGCGCCTTGTTCGACGCCGTCTCGGCGACCGCCGGGGTCGCCAGAGCGAGCACCCCGGATGTCGTCAAGGCTGCCGTCACCAGCGCCAGCCACCGCCGTGTCCCGCGTTTCTCCATGGTCCCCACCCGCGAGTCGCCCGCCCCGTACAGATGTACGGACGCACGACATGTGTCGTACGGTTGCACGACCGTCACGAGGACACGGCGTCCACCGGCTCCCCCACGAACGTCCGCCACAACACGGCGTACCGTCCGCCCCGTGCGAGCAGCTCGTCGTGGGTGCCGTCCTCCGCGATCCGCCCGTCGGCCATGACGACGACCCGGTCGGCGCGTGCGGCGGTGGTCAGCCGGTGGGCGACGACGAGGGTGGTACGGCGTCCCGCGAGCCGCTGGGTGGCCTGGTTGACCTGCGCCTCGGTCGCGAGGTCGAGGGCCGCCGTCGCCTCGTCGAGGAGCAGGATGTCGGGGTCGACGAGTTCGGCGCGGGCCAGCGCGATCAACTGCCGTTGCCCGGCGGAGAGGTTGCGGCCGCGTTCGGCGACCTCGTGCAGGTAGCCGTTCTCCAGGGTCGCGATCATCTCGTGCGCCCCGACGGCCCGCGCCGCCGCCTCGACCTCGGCGTCGGTCGCGGCGGGCCGGCCGTACGCGATGGCGTCCCGGACCGTCCCCTGGAAGAGGTACGACTCCTGGGGGACGACTCCGAGGTGATGGCGGTACGACGTGAGGTCGAGGTCGCGCAGGTCGGCGCCGTCGGCCAGGACCCGCCCGGAGGTGGGGTCGTAGAACCGGGCGACGAGCTTCACGAGGGTCGACTTGCCGGCGCCGGTCTCGCCGACGAAGGCGACGGTCTGGCCGGCCGGGATCGTCAACGACACGCCGCCGAGGGCCTCTTCGTCGTCGGTGTAGGCGAAGTGGACGTCCTCGAAGGTGATCTCGCCGCGCAGGGAGAGCACGTCGAGGGGTTCGTCGGCGGACCGCGTGGACGTCGGTTCCTGGAGCAACTCCTGTATGCGGCCCAGCGATACGGACGCCTGCTGGTAGCCGTCGAAGACCTGGGAGAGCTGCTGGACGGGGGCGAAGAACAGGTCGATGTAGAGCAGGTAGGCGACGAGCGCGCCGGTCGTCAGGGTCGCCGCCTCGACCCGGCCCGCGCCCGCGATCAGGACGGCCGCCGCGGCGGCGGACGACAGGAGTTGCACGAACGGGAAGTAGACCGAGATGAGCCACTGGCCGCGCACCCGGGCCTCGCGGTAGGCGGTGGAGCCCGCCGCGAACCGGACGCCGCCGTCGCGCTCGCGCCCGAACGCCTGGACGATCCTGAGGCCGGCCACGGCCTCCTGGAGGTCGGCGTTGACGGTGGAGATCCGCTCGCGGGCCAGCTCGTAGGCGCGCACGCTCGCCCGCCGGAAGTAGTACGTCGCTACGACCAGAGGGGGAAGGGTGAGGAAGACGACCAGGGCGAGCTGTACGTCGATGACGACGAGCGCGACCATGATCCCGAAGAAGGTGACGACGGAGACGAACGCGGTGACCAGTCCGGTCTGCAGGAACGTCGACAGCGCGTCGACGTCCGTGGTCATCCGGGTCATGATCCGGCCGGTCAACTCCCGTTCGTAGTAGTCGAGTCCGAGCCGCTGGAGCTGGGCGAAGATCTTCAGGCGCAGCGTGTAGAGGACGCGTTCACCGGTCCGGCCGGTCATCCGGGTCTCGCCGATCTGAGCCGCCCACTGCACGAGCACGGCGAGGAGTGCGAGCAGGGAGGCCGCCCAGACCGCGCCGAGGGCGGCCTCGGTGACGCCGCTGTCGATGCCGTGCCGGATGAGGACGGGCAGCAGCAGGCCGACGCCCGCGTCGACGGCGACGAGGCCGAGGCTGATCAGCAGCGGCGTACGGAATCCGCGCAGCAAGCGCCGTAGCCCGTACGACTCCTCGGGGGTGACCGCGCGCGCCTCGTCGATGCCGGGGGCGTCGGTCGCCGGGGGCAACGCCTCGACCTGGGCGAGGAGTTCGGGGGTGGAGGGGGTGCCGGACAGGGCCGTGTCGCCGGTCGGGCGCTCCCCCGCCCAGAGCCTCGGGGTGATGCCGCGTTCGGCGTCGAACTCGGCGTCGAGTTCGTCGCGTACGGTCGTGTCCTCGGCGGGCTGCGGGGGCTGGGCGTGGCCGGGGCTGACGCCGCCGAGGCCGTCGGGGTCGGTCAACAGGCGCCGGTAGAGCGGGGACCGGCGCTCCAGCTCGTCGTGGGTGCCGACGTCGGCGAGGCGTCCGGCGTCCAGGACGGCGATGCGGTCGGCGAGGTTGAGGGTCGAGCGGCGGTGCGCGATGAGCAGCGTCGTACGGCCCCGCATGACCTCCTTGAGGGCCTCGTGGATCTCGTGCTCGACGCGGGCGTCGATGGCGGAGGTGGCGTCGTCGAGGATGAGGAGGCGGGGGTCGGTGAGGATGGCGCGGGCGAGGGCGACGCGCTGGCGCTGGCCGCCGGAGAGGGTGAGGCCGTGTTCGCCGACCTTCGTGTCGTACCCGAGGGGTAGCTCGGTGATGAAGTGGTGGGCCTGGGCGGCGCGGGCGGCGGCCTCGACCTCGGCGTCGGTGGCGTCGGGGCGGCCGTAGGCGATGTTGTGGCGGACGGTCTCCGAGAAGAGGAAGGAGTCCTCGGGTACTAGTCCTATGGCGGTACGCAGGGAGGCGTACGTCAGCTCGCGGACGTCGTGGCCGCCGATCAGGACGGCGCCGTGGGTGACGTCGTAGAACCGGGGCATCAGCAGCGACAGGGTGGACTTGCCGGAGCCGGAGGCGCCGACGACGGCGAGGGTCTCGCCGGGGCGGATCTCGAAGCTGAGGCCGGACAGGACGGGGCGGTCGTCGTCGTAGCCGAAGGAGACGTCGTCGAACTCGACGGTGGCCGGGGCGTCGGCGGGCAGGTCCTTGGTGCCCTCGCGCATCGTCGGCTCGGTGTCGATGAGTTCGAGGACGCGCTCGGTGCCCGCGCGGGCCTGCTGGCCGACGGTGAGGACCAGCGCCAGCATCTTGACGGGGCCCACGAGTTGGGCGAGGTAGGTGGAGAACGCGACGAACGTGCCGAGGGTGATGCTGCCGCGTACGGCGAGCCAGCCGCCGAGGGCGAGCATCGCGACCTGGCCGAGCGCGGGGACGGCCTGGAGGGCGGGCGTGTAGAGGGAGTTGAGGCGTATCGTGCGCAGCCGTCCGGCGAACAGGCGGCGGCCGACCTCGCGGAGCTTGCCGGTCTCCTGGTCCTCCTGGCCGAAGCCCTTGACCACGCGGACGCCGCTCACGGCCCCGTCGACGACCCCGGCGACGGCGGCGGCCTGGGCCTGCGCGTACCAGGTCGCCGGGTGGAGGCGGTTGCGGCTGAGGTTGGCTATCCAGATCAGCGCGGGGCCCACCGCGAGAGCCACGAGGGTGAGCGGGACCGACAGCCAGGCCATGACGACCAGGGAGATCACGAACAGGGCGATGTTGCCGATCGTCATCGGCAGCATGAACAGGAGGCCCTGGATGAGCTGGAGGTCGCTGGTGGCGCGGCCGACGACCTGCCCGGTGGACAGCTCGTCCTGGCGGCGGCCGTCGAGCCCGGTGATCGTCCCGTACATCTCGGTGCGCAGGTCGTGCTGGACGTCGAGGGCGAGGCGGCCCCCGTAGTACCTGCGGATGTACGTCATCACGTACACCACGAGAGCCGCGGCGATGAGGGCGCCCGCCCAGGGGGCCATCGAACGGGAGCGGTCGCCGATGACGTCGTCGATGATCACCTTCGTGATCAGCGGGACGACCGCCATCACGGCCATACCTCCGAGGGAGGAGCCGAGGGCGAGGAGCGTGTCCTTCCGGTAGCGCCAGGCGTACCCCGCCAGTCGTCGTGCCCATCCCCGTTGCGCTGCCACGCGGTGCCCTCCTGCGGAATCCGATGCCTACCCGGAAGGCACCAACACGGACAGAACCGGATTTCATCCCTCCGCAACAAACGCGGCCGATTCGTGACTGTGCGTGACCGTCAGCGCGTCCGCACCCGCAGGAAGTAGAACCGGGTCGTCTGTACGGCGTTCTGGTTGTCGTCGCTGACCAGCGTCACGCGCAGCCGGCCGCCGGACCGGCCGGTGACCGCCATGCCCTCGATGTTGTCGAGCAGCGGGTTCGGCTGGGGCTGTTTCGCGGTGGCCCCGAGGCTCGGGCAGTCGGCGAGGTCGGCGAGGAGCGTCTTGCGTACGGTCCGCACCTCGGGCTGCCCGGTGAGGTACTCGACGTCGCGCGTGTCGCTCGCGCGGCGCGGGTCGGCGAGGTAGAGGCGGACCGTGTTGCCGACGCCCGCGGTGAACCCCCGCTCCAGGACGAGGAGCCGGCCGTCGGGCAGCGCCTGGACCTCGGGGACGCCGAGGCCGGTGTCCGCCCGGTAGGCGTACTGCGCGCCGGGCACGAAGCCCTTGCCGTGCCGCCGCCAGGTCTGGAAGCGGACGGTCCCGGCGCTGTCGCCGGTCAGCGCGTACTCCATGGACGCCAGCAGCGTACGGCCCCCGTCGGCCCAACTCAGGCCCTCGAACGTGCCGTTGGACACGGCCCGCCCGGCGGGCGCGACCTGGAGCGCGGCGGGGACGGGAAGCCGGTCGAGGATGCGGCCGTCCCGGTCGTAGCGGCGTACCGACGGCTCGGTCTCCGAAGTGATCAGCCGGGTGCCGTCCCGGTCGACGACGAGCCCTTCCGAGTCGAGGGCCACGCCCTTCTCGTCCGCGAGCTGAACGGCCTTGCGGGGCTGGAGAGTTCGCCGGTCGAGCGAGAAGAGGGCCGACCGGTCGGAGAGGGCCGCGAGGGTGCCGTCCGGATCGGGGGCGAGGGCGGAGAAGTTGCCGACGAAGGTCCCGTCGTACGTCGTCTTGTCGAGGGAGTCGGAGAAGCCGTCGATGGTCACGGCGGGCGAACAGGCGTGGTCCGCGGGCGAGTCGGCCGCTGCCGGGCCCGCGGCGGTGAGCGTGGTGGCCGCCGCCAGGCCGGCGGTGAGGGTGGCGAGTACGGTTCTCAGGCGCATGCACGGCACCGTAGGGCGCGCGGGTGTCCGCGAGAAGAACGCCGCGCCACGGACGCCGTGCGGTGAACGCCGTTCGGTGGACGCCGTGTTGTGCCCACCGCGCCGCGACCGGCGTACCACGAGCCCCGGGAGGCCCGGCCGCGGGGAGGCCGGGTACCGGTCGCGGCTCAGGACGCCTTGAGGTCCGCGTGGACGACCTTGGCGACACCCTGGATCGTCGCGATCCCGTAGTTCATGGTGCTGTTGCCGTGCGTGAGGACGGTGATCGTGTAGTCGTGCCCGCCGCCGGTGAACGTGCCGACGCTGTGCACGCGCCAGCCGTTGGTGGCCCGCTGGAGCCAGCCGTTCTTGACCCGGACGGCGACACCGGCCGGAGCGCCGTAGGGAGTTCCCCAGCGCTGGGACGAAACCACCTTGCTCATCAGGCCGTTGACGTACGAGCGCGAGCCGTCGGTGAGGACGGCGTTCTTCGCGTGCAGCAGCTTGAGGAGCTTCTGCTCGTCGGTGACCGTGATCTGGGTGAGGCCCCAGTAGCCGTTCGCGCCCGGCTTCGTCTGGGTCATCGCGGCGGCCTTGAGGAAGTTCTTCACCTTGGTGACGCCGAGCTGCTTCCACAGGGTGCTCGTGGAGGCGTTGTCCGACTTGGTGATCATCGCGGTCGCGAGGGACTTCTCGCGGGCGGTGAGGGAGCGCTTCGACTTCTGCGCGTCCCACAGGAGCGTCGACAGGACGGTCACCTTGACGACGCTGGCCGAGTCGTACGCCGAGGACGCCCGCAGGGTGCAGTTCGTGTTGGTCGTACGGTCGTAGACGCCGACGGCGACCGTGCCCTTGCGGGAGGCGAGCGCCGCGGTGATGTCCTTCTTGAGTTTGGTGGCGAGGGCCGCCTTGGACGACGTACAGGTCACGGCGGGCGCGGCGGCCGAGGCCGGGACGGCGGCGGTTATGAGCAGGCCGGTGCCGAGGGCGGCGACGGCCGCCGCTCTAGCACGTCTCGAAGTAGATGGAGTCATACCTGAGTTGACTCATGGGTTCGATGGAATGGTTGTACGGGTCCTCAGCACGGTTGGGCAAAGGTTGCACAACGCGTTACTCCGCCCGGTGCGCTTTCACAGGTGACGGCCAGCTTCGGCACAGCGGCCGCCAACTTGGGCTTCGCACCATGCTCGGGTGACATCTGCCACCGATCCCCACCCCCACACGACCGCGCCCGTCTCCCCGGACCGGCCGCCGCCCGAGCCGACCGCGGACGCCGGACCCGGGAAAGCGCCGCGCTGGTCGCTGCCCGCGCTGCTCGCGATCCTGGTCCTGGCGGCGGTCCTCTACTCCTGGAACCTCGCCGGTTCGAGCCTCAACAGCTTCTACAGCGCTGCCGTGTTGAGCGGTACGGAGAGCTGGAAGGCGTGGTTCTTCGGCTCGTTGGACGCCGGGAACTTCCTGACCGTCGACAAGCCGCCGTTCGCGCTGATGGTGATGGGCCTGTCCTGCCGCGTCTTCGGCTTCGGCACCTGGCAGATGATGCTGCCGATGGTCCTGGTGGCGCTGGGCACGATCTGGATCCTGCACGCGTCCGTGAAGCGGGTGTGGGGGCACGGCGCGGCGGCCGTCGCCGCGCTGGTCCTCGCGCTGACCCCGATCACCGTCGCCATCAACCGCGACAACAACCCCGACACGCTGCTGGTGTTCCTGATGGCGGGCGGCGCGGCCCTCGCGCTGCGCGCCGTCCACAACGGCAGGGTGCTGCCGCTGCTCGGTTCGGCCGCGTGCTTCGGGCTCGCCTTCAACACGAAGATGCTCCAGGGCTACATCGCGCTGCCGGCCGTCTTCGCGGTCTACCTCTACGCGGCGAAGCCCGGGCTGGTGAAGCGGATCGTCAACCTGCTGCTCGCGGGTGTAGTACTCGCGGTTTCCTCCTTCTGGTGGGCCGCCGCGGTCTCCCTCGTACCTGAGGACGACCGGCCCTACATCGGAGGTTCGACGGACGGCACCGCCTGGAACCTGATCATGGGCTACAACGGCCTCGGCCGGGTCTTCGGCGGCGACGGCAACATGGGCGGCGGAGGCGGGGGCGGCGGTGGAGGCGGCGGCTTCTCCGGCACCGCGGGGATCGGCCGGATGTTCAACGACGTCCTCGGCGGACAGATCTCCTGGCTGCTCCCCTTCGCGGCGATCGCCTTCGCCGGCGCCGTCGTCCTGTGCGGCCGCGCGCCGCGCACCGACCTCACCCGGGCCGCCGTCCTCGTCTGGGGCGGCTGGCTGGGCCTGCACTTCCTCACGTTCTCCATGGCCGAGGGCACGATGCACCCGTACTACACGACCGCCATGGCGCCCGGGATCGCGGCGCTGTGCGGGGGCGGCGGCGCGATGCTGCTGCGCGCGTTCCGTACGGACAAGCGGTGGGTGTGGGTGCTGCCGGTGGCCCTCGCGGCGACGGCCCTCTGGTCCGTCGTACTGCTGCGGCGGGCCTCCGGCTGGAACACCTGGCTGTGGCCGACGGTCGGTGTGCTGATGGCCGCGGCCGTCGTCGGGCTGATCGTCTTCCGCTCCGGGAACCGGGTACGGCTGCTGGCGGCGTCCGTCGCCGCGGCGGTCGTCGCGTCGGTGGCGGGACCCGCGGCGTACGCCTGGTCGGTGCCGTCGGGGTCCGGCGGAGGTATGGGGGGTACCAACCCCACGGCCGGTCCGACCACGGGGAACGGCGGGTTCGGCGGGGGTCCCGGTGGGGGCGGCGGTATGAGGGGTGGACAAGGCGGCTTCCCCGGCGGCCAGGGCCAGCGCGGTCAACAGGGTGACGGTATGACACCCGGCGGAGGGAACGGCGGGATTCCCGGCGGCGCCCAGGACGGCACGGGGCAGAACGGGACCGGTCAGAACGGGTCCGCCCAGAACGGCCGGCCCGGCTCCGGCCAGAACGGCCAGGCCCCCGGCGGCACCGGCGAGACGGCCCAACTCCCCGGCGGAACCGGCGAGATGGGTACGCCGCCCAGCGGCACCGGCACCACCGAGGGCAACGCCGGCTCCGGCACCCAGGGCGGCCCCGGCAACACCACCGGCGCCACCCCCGGCGGGGGCGGCATGGGTGGCGGCGGCATGGGCATGGGCGGCGCGAACAGCGAGCTGATCACCTACCTGAAGAAGCACCAGGACGGCGCCAAGTGGCTGCTCGCGGTGTCGAGTTCACAGAGCGCGGCACAGCTGATCCTCAGCAGCGGCCAGCCGGTGATCTCCATGTGGGGCTGGTCCGGCAGCGACAAGGCGATGACCCTCGCCAGGCTGAAGGAACTGGTCAAGAAGGGCGAGCTGCACTACATCCAGATCGGCGGCAACGGCATGGGCGGCGGCCCCGGCGGCGGCTCGAACGTCAGCTCCGAGGTCACGGCGTGGGTGCAGAAGAACGCGACGGCGGTGAAGGAGAGCGAGTACAGCAAGAGCGCGTCGACGTCGACGAGTTCGACGGCTACGACGGGTTCGGCAACGACAGAGTCCGGCAGTGAGTCGTCGTCCACGTCGAACACCTCGACGATCTACCGCCTGGACCCCTCGGACGTGACCTGACCCTCCCCTACGCGGCCCTCGACCCCACCGGGTCGGGGGCCGCTTCCGTCATACCCCATAAGCTCACGAAGGTGATCGACACCATCGTGCTGGACGTGGGTGAGACCATCGCGCGAGACGACCGCTACTGGGGAGCCTGGGCCGACTGGTTCGGCGTACCTCGCCACACGGTCTCCGCGCTCGGCGGAGCCGTAGTGGCCCAAGGCCGTGACAACTCCGACGCGTTGCGGCTCATCCGTCCCGAAGCCGGCCTAGTGGCCGAGTACCGGAAACACACAGAGGCCGGCCGCGGGGAGCAGTTGGACGAGTCCGACCTGTACGACGACGTCCGCCCGGCCCTCACCGCCGTCCGCCGGACCGGCGTACGCGTCATCAATGCCCGCGTAACGGCCTGAAGTTCACAGACCTCATCCTGTCCAATGCGTCCCGAGGTCTGCCGCGATCGATCGTCAGAGTCGCTCGGTGACGTTCGCTCGCCCCCACCGCCCCTTCGCCTGCGAGCGGAAGGGGCTCTTCTGTCATGCCCAGGCACCCAGGCATGATGAAACCCATGATTCGCGCTGTGATCTTCGACGTCGGTGAGTGCCTGGTGGACGAGACCACCGAGTACGGCACTTGGGCCGACTGGCTCGGTATCCCACGTCATACCTTCCACTCCATGTTCGGCGCTGTCATCGCCCAAGGCCGTGACTACAGAGAGGTGTTTCAGGAGTTCCGGCCTGGCTTCGACCTGTACATCGAGCGCGGGCGCAGGGCCGAGGCCGGGAAGCCCGAGCACTTCGGAGAGACGGACCTGTACCCCGACGTCCGTGACACCTTCGCCGCTCTCCGCGCGGACGGACTGTGGGTCGGGATCGCCGGCAATCAGACGGTCCGTGCGGGTGGCATCCTGCGCGAGCTGTTCAGTGCCGACGTCGACCTGATCGGCACCTCGGACGACTGGGGCGCCAGCAAGCCCGACCAGGCGTTCTTCCACCGCGTCGCCGAAGTTGTCCCCGCCGAAGCGGACGAGATGCTGTACGTCGGCGACCGTGTCGACAACGACATCCGGCCTGCCGTCGCCGTAGGCATGCACACCGCCCTCATCCGCCGAGGCCCGTGGGCGACGATTCAATGGAACACCGAGGAAGCCGGGAAACTCCCGACGTTCCGCATCGAAAGCCTCCTCGAACTCTCCGGTCTGGTGCGGGAGTTCAACGCGCGAGGGCACTGACCGTCGTCGACCACCCATACAGCCGGTCGTCCAACTCGCGCACGCACCGCTCGTGCTGGTGCGGCGCCAGAGTCCGCCGCACCTCCCGAATCCGATCCATGCCCATCGCGTACCAGGTCCGCTCCAGTTGGTCGAGAGCACGGACCGCATACGCGCACGCTGCCTCGGGGTCGCCGGCCGCGGCCTCGACAGCGGCGAGGTCGCCGAGCACGACCGCGATCTGCTTCTCCTCAGGCTCCAGGGAGTCGAGGACTCCGAGGAGAGTGGCCCTTGCTTGGGGCAGGTGGTTGGCCTTGAGCTGGGTGTTGCCTTTGAAAGCGGCAAGACGGACCGGGCTGAACCAGTCCATCCACTCAGGCGTCTTGTGTTCGGAGCCGTGAGCGAGCACGTCCTCGGCATGGCCGATCAGGTGCAGCGCGGTCCGCGTGTTCCCGCAGCGCGTTTCGCACTCCGCCTCCACCGCATCCAGCCACGCGAGCAGTTCGGCAGACGCCGGACTCCGGCGGGCGTAGGTGCGTGCGGCCACCATCCTTTCCACCGCCGCCTCCCGGTCCCCCGCCCAGGCTGGAGCGAACGCAGTGTGCGCAAGGACCGCAGCACCGAGTAGAGGATCGTCCGCCTCGCCTGCTGCCTGGAGCGCACGGAGAAGAGTCTGCTGGGAGCGGCCGGCGTCGCGGAGGTCGAAAAACTCGATCCTGCCCGCAAGGAGATACGTCTCCGCGAGCGCCGCCGCTACGCGTTGCCTGGTCTGCCCAGCAGTCTCGGGAAGCAGGGCACAGCCGAGGGAGGCGTGCGCGATGGCGGCGGGGTGGAGAGTGGCGGGGGCGACGGACCAGTACAGGCGGCGGTGAGACCGGGTGATCGCCTCATAGTCCGCGGCGACAGTCGCGGGCTGCATGGCCACAGCCTGAGTGGGAACGGACGGCAGGCCGACTCCTGGGGTCTCGGCGAGCGTGCTGATGTGGCGACGAGACTTCGCAGGGAGACCGCCAGGCGGGGTGAAGCCGAGCGATTCCAGGTCCTGGCCGAGCAGGCGAATGAGAGCCTGGGCCACCTCGGGTTGGGGCCACGGCGGTGATTCGGATTCCCATCGGCGGACCTGACGGACCCCCACCTGGAGGGCATCGGCAAGGGCCTGCTGGGAGTTGAACCCAGCCGCCGTCCTGGCTGCCTTGAGACGGGTGTTACCTGAGGGCCGTGCCACTGCTCCACCTCCACATCGAGCCCTGCAGAGAGTGTCCCTCAAAGCCCTGTTGACGACTAGCCATTCCCCTTGCGAGTTAACAGAAGTCCTCTTTACGCCCTGGAAAAGTCCCTCGGAAGTCCTCGGAAGTGCCGTTCTGCAAGGCCAGGCTGAGACACGCCAGATTCCAGGCCGCCAAGGAGCCACTCGTGTCGACGCCGCCGTTACTGTCCGCTGAGGAGTGCGCCCTGTACGACGCAGGGCATACGTGGGATGCCATCCGCGTACCCCACCCGCTCGGCCTCGCCGCCATGCGCATTCT
The DNA here is from genome assembly GCF_048159485.1 of Streptomyces sp. 4F14. Lineage (NCBI taxonomy): Bacteria > Bacillati > Actinomycetota > Actinomycetes > Kitasatosporales > Streptomycetaceae > Streptomyces > Streptomyces sp. 4F14. The sequence continues at coordinate 34,431 of NZ_JBLRVY010000044.1, read as the reverse complement.
CGGCAGGGGATCTGTGATGGCGATCCCGGCGGAGCGCCGTACGGACGGACCCGGCGCGCACTGGTTGATCTGCCCCGGAGAGGACGGCTGGCTCACCGACCCCGCTGCCCTGGCGGCGGCGCTCGGAGACAGCGTCGCCTCGCACGGGCCCGAATAGGCCGCTGCCGCGAAACCCCGGCGACCGTTCGCGGCGGCCCCGGGGCACGGCCAACGCTGCAAAGGAGCGTCAACATGGCGAACCGTATCGCCCCTCAAGGGGCTCCTCGGCCCGCTGGCTCGATCACGCCTGCCTACGAAGTGAACCGGCACGGCACGATCACCAAACAGGCGAGCAGGGCGGACGCGCAGCCGTCGCTCACCTCGATCTGCGCCGCTGCCGAGTGGTACGGCACGCAGAGCACGCTGCTGCGGCACGGCGAAGTGGCCGAGTTCGGCGAGCAGTTCACTGCCTGCCTCGCGCAGTTGGTGCCGGAGTCCAAGGAGATGGCTGAGCGCTTGGACCCTGGCGACGCCGAGGCGGAGACCGCGCTTGCCGCCGTCAGGACCGCCCGTATGCGGATGGACCGCCCGAAAGCCCCGGGTTTGAGGGGTGAGTCGGAGCGAGTCGGTGACCTCGCGCTCTCGGTCAGCGCTCTCGCCCACCACCGCGAGAAGCTCACCGCCGCGTTGGCCATGCTGGAGGCACGATGACCAGGCCGATCCACGCCCGCCCCAACGAGACCCGGCGCCGTCGGCTCCTCGGAGTCGCGTACCTCTCCGTACTGGTCACCCTGATCGTCGCCCTGGTCTGGGGAATCGCCTCCGGGGGTTCGTTGTGACGCCCGCCCGACTGCTCTGGCGGGGTATGCCGGTGCCTTGGGTGACTCCCTGGAGCCATGAGCAGACGGTGCCCGGCAGGTTCGTCCGGCACGTCAACGAGGAGTCCGAGGAGCGGCTCGGCTACGCGGACGAGCGCCCCTCGGACCGGCGCAACGGTGTCCTGTGAGTGCGGATGTCGGTGGCACGAGGGCGCGGCGAGCCGGACTTCGCGGGCCTGCGCCAGCGGCAGGCGATGACGCACATGCTGTGCCAGGTGTGCGGGACCACGACCGTCGGCACCCGCGCGGACGAACGGCACCTGTTCGTCTTCGTCGCCCGTGGCGATGACTCCCCCGTGCTGGAGGGAGAGCGGGTCATCGTGCCGCCCGTGCACGAGACCTGCGCCCTCCAGGCCATCGAGCAGTGCCCCCACCTGCGCCGGAGCTGGACCGCAGCCCTCGGTGGACCGGGCCCCGTCCTGGGGCGTCGTCGGGGCCCTCATCCATCCGGGCGCCCCCGACCTGATCAGTGACCCGTCCGATCTGGTCGAGGTGCCGTACGCGGACGAGCGGCGTCTGCGCTGGATCTATGCCTTCCGCGAGGCCGTCTCCCTCCATGGGGTCGAGCCGATCGACCTCGCCCGCCTGGAGATCGAGGCCCGAACGGCACGGGCCCCGGCATGAAGTCGGTCACCGGTCTGCTCGTGTACGTGGCGGTCGTGACCGCTCCTGTCCTCGCCCTGGTGCCAGCGCGGACGCCGATCTGAAAACGCACCCCTACGGCGCGGTTCTGCGCCGGTCCTCAAGTCAACAGCCAACAGACCGAAGGAACTTCATGACCGACACGACCGCCGAACCCGGCGAGGCAACCCGCCTGCGGAACCAGGTGGTGGACCACCTGCGCGCGGACGGCACGATCTCCTCCCCCGAGATCGAAGCCGCGATGCGTAAAGTGCCACGCCACGAGTTCACCCCCGACGCCCCGCTGGACAAGGCGTACGACACGTACGCGGCGGTGATCACCAAGGTGGACCGGTACGGCGTGCAGCTCAGCTCCGTCTCCGCCCCGCAGATCCAGGCCATGATGCTGGAGCAGGCTCAGGTGAAGCCCGGTATGAGTGTGCTGGAGATCGGTTCGGGCGGGCTCAACGCGGCCTACCTCGCCGAACTCGTCGGTGAGGACGGCCATGTCGTCACCGTGGACATCGACCCCGCCGTGACCGAGCGCGCCGCGCGCCTGCTGGCCGCGCACGGCTACGACACAGTGCAGGTCGTCACCGCGGACGCGGCCGAGCCGATCACCCCCGGCCTCGGCGGGTTCGACGTCATCCTGGTGACCGTCGGGGCCTGGGACATCCCCCCGGCCTGGATCTCGCAGCTCAAGCCGGGCGGCCGGCTCGTGGTGCCGCTGCGGATGCGCGGCCTGACCCGTTCGATCGCCTTCACGCAGGTGGTCGGCGAGCACGGCAGTCACCTGGAGAGCGAGTCTGCGCTGATCTGCGGCTTCGTCCCGATGCAGGGGTCGACCGCTCACCAGGAGGAGTTGCTGTTGGTCAACGGCACGCCGGAGATCGGCCTGAAGTTCGACGACGGCCTGCCGGCCGACCCGCACCGCCTCGACAACGCCGTCACGGCGCCGCGCCACGAACTGTGGACCGGCGTCACCGTCGGCCTCCGGGAACTCCTCGACACCCTCCAGATGGCGATGGCGATCGGCCTTCCGGGCTTCTGCACGATGGCCGTCGACGAGAACCTGGACACGGGTCTGGTCGCGCCTGTGAACAAGCGGTTCGCCCTGGCCGCCGTCGAGGACGACACCTTCGCCTACCTCGTCACCCGCCGCACCGAGGACGCCCGGCACGCCGAGTACGGCGTGCACGCGCTCGGCCCGCACGCGAAGCAGTTCGCCGACAGGATCGCCGACGTGCTCCGCGACTGGGCGGCCAACCGTCGCGGCGGCCCGAGCCCGGTCGTCCGGGTCCATCCGGACGGCACCCCCGACGACCGGATCCAGGCCGACCAGGTGATCGACAAGGTGCACAGCCGGATCTCGCTCTCCTGGCCGCCGGCGTGACACCTGGGCCAGGTACTCCCGCACCATCCGATCAAGAGGAAGGCAGCACATCATGACGAGCGCCACCCTGGCCCCGCCTGCCCAACTGGCGGACCCGGACGACGACTTCGCTCCCCTGGACGTGAGGGTCGTCATCGCCGAGCACCCGCACGGCAAGCTCATGTGCTCCACGGGCGACGGCTGCGGCAGCACCTGCGCAACCGGCGCCTCGGCCTGTACTTCGTTCGTGGAGGACCCGGCCTGACCTCACCGGTGGGCCGGGCGAAGCTCTCTGTCCGGCCCCCTGGGTCCCTCCCCCCTCTCTCACAGAAGGGTCCCCATGGCATCCCGAGCAGCCGACTACCGGTGGCAGGGCGTTGCGCTGCTGCGCGCCACCACCAGCCCCGGGCCGGCAGACATCCCCCGAACCCTCGACCTGGACGACGTGACCGTCACCCGCGGCTGGCTGACCCGCGTCTGGCAGCGCGAGGACTTCCGCAGCGCGCTGGAACTGGCCACCCCCACCCTGTCCCACGCCATCGAGACGGCCGTCCAGGGACAGCGGACCGATCCCCGTCACGTCCGCCGTACCGCACTGTCGACGGCCTCCTACCTCCTGCGATGGCAGCACCGCCCGATCCCGCTCGGCCTGTTCGCCGGCACCGCGCCGGTCTCCGTCGGGCCCTCGGCGACCTCGCGGTGGCGCGAGAAGCACCGCGTGACGATCCGGCCGGACGCCGAGTGGGTCACCGACATCGTCCTCCGGCTCCAGCGCACCCCCGCGTTACGGGAGCGGCTTCCGATCGTCGCGAACAACGCCGCCCGCGTCCGCGGCGACCGGCTCGTGGCGCCGGGCCCGCCCTCCGACGGCCACGCCGTCCTCCTGGCCCCGGTCGAGACATCCGTACGCAACACCCGGTCGGTGGCCGCCGCCATGGACGCGGCCCGCACCCCCATCGCGTACGGAGACCTCCACAACCGCCTCCGCGAGCGCTTCCCGAACGCCTCCGCGCATCAAGTCGACACGGTGCTCACCGACTTGGTCGAGCAGCGGTTCCTGATCACCAGCCTGTGGGCTCCGATGACCACGGTGGACGCCTTCCGGCACCTGTGCCGCGAACTGGAGCGGCACCAGGCGGACCACGTCCCTGAGGTACGGGACCTGGTCCACGCGCTGTACGCGCTGCGCGACGACGTGTCCGCCCATCAGCCGGCGCTCTCCGACACGAGCGTGAGCGCCCTCGTCTCGCGGATGCATACCTTCACCACGGTCACCCCGACACCGCTGCTCGTCGACACCGCACTCGACTGCGAGACCCAGCTCCCGCACGCCGTGGTCGCGGAAGTGCAAGCAGCGGTGTCGGCGCTCTACCGGATCACCCCGCAGCCCTACGGCTACCAGCACTGGCGCGACTACCACCGCCGCTTCCGGGCCCGGTACGGGGTGGGCGCCCTGGTGCCGGTGATGGACCTGGTCGCGGACAGCGGCCTGGGTCTGCCCGCCGGATACGTCGGCTCCGAACGCGGCCCGGCACCGAAACCGCGCACCGACCGCGACGAGCTGCTGCTCGCCCTGGTGCAACGGGTCCTCCTCGACGGCCGCGACGAACTCCGGCTGACGGACGGCATGGTCGACGCCCTGGAGAAGGCCGCCGGTGGCGACGAGCGGCTGTTCGTGCCCCGGGTGGAGGCCGCTTTCGAAGTCCACTCCCCCAGCACCAGGGCGCTCTCCGACGGCACCTTCGACGTCCTGCTCACGGCCGTACCCCGGCCCGGCAGCAGCATGGGCGGCCGGTTCGCCCACGTCCTGCCCCCTGAACAGCAGGACGCGCTCGCCGCCACCTACCTCGGAGCGCCGGGCGTCCTCAGCGCGCAGCTCGTGTTCCCGCCACGCCGTCACCGCAACGAGAACGTCGCCCGTACCCCGCGGCTGCTGCCGTACGTCATCGAGCTGTCCGGCCACCGGGAGGCGGACGAGACGACGATCCCGCTCGCCGACATCGCCGACATCGCCGTCACCGCGGACCCCCGCAGCCTCCACCTCGCACAGCTCTCCACCGGCCGACATATCGATGTACGGGTCCTGCACGCCCTGGAAGGCGGAACGCAGACCCCGCCCCTGGCACGCTTCCTCGCCGAAGTGGCCACCGCCCGCCACGCCGCCTACAAGCCCATGGACTTCGGCGTCGGCTCCCGCCTCCCGTTCCTTCCCCGGGTGCGCTACCGCCGTACCGTCCTCCTCCAGGCCCGATGGCTGCTCACGGCCGACGAGTTGCCCGGCCGCAAGGCCCCGGCGAAGGAGTGGGAGCGCGCTCTCACCGCCTGGCGGGAGAGGCTGCGCGTCCCTGTGCGGGTCGCCGTCGTCGAGTACGACCAGCGCCTTCCCCTCGACCTGTCCCACCCGGTCCACCTCCGGCTGCTGCGCGCCCACCTCGACAACGCCCGGCACACGGAACTGCGCGAGGTCCCGGACGCGGACGCCCACGGCTGGATCGGGCGCGCACACGAGATCTGGCTGTCCCTGGGCCTCTCCCAGCCCGGCGCCACCGATACGCCGCAGTTCCGCCCCGCCACTCTGCCGATGCCGGAACGCACCGGCGACGTCCTCCACGCACAGCTCCACGCCCACCCGCGCCGCTACGACGAGATCCTGAGCCACCACCTCCCCCGCCTGCTCGCCGCCTTCGGCGACACCCCGCCGCTCTGGTGGTTCACCCGGCACCGGGAGATGGCCCGCCCGGACGCCGACCAGCACCTCGACCTCACACTGCACCTGCCGCCGGACGCGTACGGGGCCGCTGCCCAGCACCTCCGTACCTGGGCGGACGACCTGCACAGGAGCGGACTGGCGTCCGGACTCGTCCTGGCCCCTTACCAGCCGCAGACCGGGCGCTTCGGCAGCGGGGCCGCCATGGACGCCGCGCACCGGGTGTTCGCCGCGGACTCCGCCGCCGCCCTCGCGCAGATCCAGCTCACCGAGCGCACCGACGCCATCGCCCCGCAGGCCCTCGCCGCCGCCGGCGCCCTGCGCCTCGTCACCCCGCTGGCACCGGACACCGCAGCGGCCGAGGAGTGGCTGATACGCAACCTCCCCCGCAGTACGGGGCCGCTGGACCGGGCCCTGCGCGACCAGGCGCTCGAACTGGCCCTGGAACACAGCGCCTCCGCGCTCGCACCCCTCCCCGGCGGCCCTGCGATCACCGAGGCGTGGCAGGCACGTACCGCCACTGTGGACGCCTACCGCAACACCCTGACCGGCCGGCTCGACCCGTTGGGCACCGCCCGGTCGCTGCTGCACCAGCACCACGTCCGGGCACTGGGCGTCGACCCGCGCACCGAAGAGACCACGATCCGGCTCGTACGGACCGCGGCCCTCCAGCACCGCAGGACGGCCCGATGACCGCGGCGAGCCTGGAGCAGTACACCGCCCGTCTCGCACACCCCGCGCCCCCGTCTCCGGACGAGCCGTGGGCAGCGCAGTCCCTCGCCGACGGCGCCGCCGGCATCAGCCTGCTGCACATCGAGACGGCCGCCCGTCACGGCGGTTCCTGGCACACCGCCCACCGATGGATCACCGCCGCGGCCGCCGGACACGTCAGCGCGGCCGACACCACCGGCCTCTTCCTCGGCGCCCCGGCCCTCGGCTTCGTCCTCACCACCGTCCCCCCGGCCTTCCAGCACCTGTACGACCCGGCACGCCAGACCCTGCACCAACACATCACCGCCCTGGCCCACCGCCGTGTGGACGCCGCGCTCACCCGTATCCGCAAGGGCGACCTGCCCACGTTCGCCGAGTACGACCTCCTCCACGGCCTCACCGGCATCGGCGCCTACCTCCTGCGGACCGACCCCGAAGGGCTCGCCCTCGCACGAGTCCTCAAGTACCTGGTCGCCCTGGCCCGCCCGCTCGTCCCCGACGGCCGCGCCCTGCCGGGCTGGTGGGTCCGCCACGACCCGGCCCGAGGTACATCCCCCCATTTCCCGGGCGGCCACGCCAACTTCGGCGCCGCCCACGGCATCACCGGCCCGCTGCTCCTCCTCGCACAAGCCCTGCGCCGCGACATCACCGTCTCCGGTCACCGCGAGGCCATGTGGACCATCTGCGAACACCTCGATACCTGGTGCCAGTTGAGACCCTCCGGTCCCTGGTGGCCCGAGCACCTCTCACGCCGCGACCTCGACGCCGGACGGCCCCACCATGAGGCCCCCGCCCGGCCGAGCTGGTGCTACGGAACCGCGGGCATCGCACGGGCCGGACCGCTCGCCGGACTCGCCCTGCACGCCCCCGACCTCCAGGCGTTCCACGAGAACGCCCTGTACCGCGCCCTGACCGACCCCGAACAGCTCGCCCACGTCACCGACTCCGGCCTGTGCCACGGCTGGGCAGGCATCTACCAGACCAGCGTCCGCGCCGCCGCCGACACCCTCGACCCCCGCCTCCGCACCCTCCCGGAGCTCCTCGGTCCCACCCTCGCCGAACGGACCCGGACCGGTGGCCCTCCGGGGCTGATCACCGGCGACGCCGGCACGGCACTCGCCCTGTCCACGCACACCTCGCAGCAGGCACCAGTCACCGGATGGGACGCATGTCTCTTGATCAACTGACTCGGGCGACCGAGTCGAGCCCGACGTACCTCGCCGTCCTCGCTGTCCTCGGCGGCCTGCCTATCACCGACGCGGCACACCAGTACCGGCTGGATCCCCTGGTCCTCTCCGACGCGGTCGTCGTCTACGACCAGGCCGGCCGGGAAGCACTGATCCGCCACATGGTCGCCGCCGACTGGTGGCAGACCTACCTGTACTTCACCGACTGGACGAACGCCGACACCACCTTCACCACCCACGTCCTGCCCGTACTGCGCGAGGCGGAGACCACCGGCGCGATCGACGGCTGGTGGTACACCCGGAAGCACCCCTGCTGGCGCCTGCGCCTGCGCGTCCAGCCCGTCACCGGCGCCAAGCTGTCCGTCGGGGAGGGTCTGGACCGCCTGGTCTCCGACGGCCACCTCCAGCGCTGGTGGCCCGGCATCTACGAGCCGGAAACCCCGGCGTTCGGCGGGAAAGCCGCCATGGCGGCCGCACACCACCTGTTCGTCGTCGACAGCCGGGAGGCCCAGCAGGTACGTCGGCACCACGACCTCACCGTGGGACCCCGGGAACTGTCCGTCTTCCTGTGCACGATCATGATGCGCGCGGCCGGGCTGGAGTGGTACGAGCAGGGCGACGTCTGGCACCGCGTCATCACGGACGAACACCGCTCGGCCGTCAGCGGCGTCCCGACGGAACAACTCGACGCCCGAGCCCAGGAGATTCGCCCCCTGCTCCTCGCCGACAGTGACGTCCTGCTGCGCCCCGGAGGGCCGTTGGAGCCCGTCACCGAGTGGGTCGCCGCCTTCCGCGACACAGGGCAGGCGCTCACCCGCTCAGTCCAGGACGGCACACTCGACCGCGGGCTGCGACAGGTGCTCAGCTACCACGTGATCTTTCACTGGAACCGGCTCGGACTGTCCTTGCGGGGGCAGAGCGTGCTGGCCTGGGCGGCCAAGACGGCGATCTTGAGTGGTCAACTCGCGTAGATCACCCCCGATTTGCCGTTTCTTGACACCGAACAGACATGCCGGATTCATTTACATGACCTCATGTCCATGTCACGCTCCCCCTGTTGCCCCCCACTCAACACGCGTAGACAGGACACTCCTCATGCCGGCGACAAGCACACGCCGCCACTGGAAGTCAGTGGCTCTGACGACGACCGCGGTCCTGGTGGGCCTCACCGCACCAGCCATGACGGCGACCCCGGCCGCCGCCACGACGACCGCGTACGACGCGACGTACTACAAGAACGCGGTCGGCAAGACGGGCGCGAGCCTCAAGTCCTCGCTGCACACGATCATCAGCAGCCAGACGAAGATCTCGTACTCCGCCGTGTGGGACGCCCTCAAGGCGACCGACCAGGACCCGAACAACAGCAGCAACGTGATCCTGCTCTACAGCGGCGTCTCGCGCAGCAAGTCGCTCAACGGCGGCGACGTCGGCGACTGGAACCGCGAGCACGTGTGGGCCAAGTCGCACGGCGACTTCGGCGAGGCGACCGGCCCCGGTACCGACCTGCACCACCTGCGCCCGGCGGACGTCCAGGTCAACAGCATCCGCGGGAACCTGGACTTCGACAACGGCGGCAGCTCCGTCACCAACGGCGGTGGCAGCAAGGTCGATTCGGACTCCTTCGAGCCGCGCGCCGCGGACAAGGGCGACGTCGCCCGCATGATCCTGTACATGGCCGTGCGCTACGACGGCGGCGACGGCTTCGCCGACCTGGAGCCGAACGAGAAGGTCAACAACGGCAGCAACCCGTACATCGGCAAGCTGTCCGTGCTGAAGGCGTGGAACGAGGCGGACCCGCCGAGCGCCTTCGAGGAGCGCCGCAACCAGGTCATCTACGACACGTACCAGCACAACCGGAACCCGTTCATCGACCACCCGGAGTGGGTCGAGGCGATCTGGTAGCAGCCGCTTCCACCGACGCGGGCCCTTTCCCGACCCGGGGGAGGGCCCGCGTCGGCGTCGCCCGCCGGGCGCCCCGCCCGCATACCCTCCCCACAGCTCGGCCACAAAGATCGGCAAGCCTCCACGGCCGCCACGGAAAAGCCCCGCCGGAAAACCCCGACTCCCTTTTCTGACAAGGGAGTTGGCCTTCCGGCCCCGGGCAGCCGATCATGGGCGGACCGGTCGAGCGGAGGGGAAGAACGACGGTGAGCTACGCCCTGGAGATGAGTACGGGGGACATGCGCCAGGTGGTCCGACTGCTGACGGCGGTGGAGCGGACGCCGGAGCAGGAGGAGCACCTCGGCAGGGTGCGGGAGCGCTGCAAGGCCCTGGACGTCAGACTTGAGAGCCAGGGGGTCCACTACGACGTACCGGTGATCCGCGCGCTGGAGGAGCTGATCGACGGCGCCCCGTCGAGGACCCTGGGCCCGGCGTACGCCCACGCCTTCCACGAGGTCGTGACGTCCTGTTTCTCGTACACCACCGACCTGGGCAGCTGGCGCCGGATGTCCTGGTTCCAGACGGTCTCCAACGACCTGGCCCGCAACGGCATCCCGCCGGCCCTGCTCCCGGAGACGTTCCTCTTCTGCGGCCCGCCCCTCCCGCTCCCCCACCCCGGCGACACCCACCCCCGGATCGGCACCCTCTCCCTCCGGCAGGCCGCCGAGGCGGCGACCGCGTACACCGCCGTCCTCGACCGCGTCCACCCCGACTGCCAGGACACGGTCCGCCGCTTCACCGAGGCGTTCCGCTTCGAACTGAACGACTGGCGCCCGGGCTCGGCGGCGGACACGCTCTTCTTCTGGTTCGACTGACCCGCGTTCGACCGACCTGCGGGAGTCACCCCTCGGCGGCCACCCCCTCCACCACCGACAGCACCGACCCGGTCGGAATCACCCGGCTCAACCGCAGCCCCGCCGCCGCGAAGAGCGCCGCGAAGTCGGACGCCGTACGCTCCCGTCCCCCCAGCGAGGCCATCATCATGAGGTCGAGGGTCTTGGACTGGTGGGGCGCGTTGCCGGGCGGGACGACGGCGTCGAGGACGAGGACGCGCCCGCCGGGGCGCAGGGAGTCACGGCAGTGGCTCAGCAGGGTGACGCAGCGGTCGTCGTCCCAGTCGTGGGTGATGCGCTTCATCATGATGACGTCGCCGGCGGGTACGGCGGCGAAGAAGTCGCCGTCCGCGAGGGTCCAGCGCCCGGCGATGTCCTTGTCGCCGGCCAGCCGGTGGCCCGCGAGGACGTGGGCGCGGTCGTACAACACGCCCTCCAGGCCCGGGTTCTGCCGCAGCGTCTCCTGGAGGAGGCCGCCGTGCCCGCCCCCGACGTCGACGACCGTGCCGGTGGCCGGGAAGTCGTACGCGGCGGCGATGACCGCGTTCTCGGGGTCGGACATCGCGGCCATCCCGACATGGAAGACGGCGGCCGTCCGCTCGTCCTGCGCGAAGTAGTCGAAGAACGGCATCCCGAACATCGCGTCGAACGCGGTGACTTGACCGGTCAGACAGCCGGCCAGCTCCCCGGCGGGCTGCCACATGCTCCGATCGGTGATCATGAGTACGGCGCTGCGCACGGAACCCGGCACGTCGCCGCGCAGCGCCTGCCCGGCGTCGGTGAGCGTGAACGCCCCGCGCGTGTCCTCCTCGACGATGCCGCGGGTCGCGAGGAGCCGCAGCACGCGGTAGAGCCCGCGCTCGTCCGCGCCGGTGGCGACGGCGAGCTGGGCGGGGGTGCGGGGGCCGTCGGCGAGGTGGTCGGCGACCCCCGTCTCGGCCGCCGCGCGCAGGGCCGCGGGCTGGAGGAAACCGAGCGCCTCGTCGACGAGGAACGCGCCGGAACGGCGCAACCGCTCGCCCTCCGCCTCCGGGACACCCGCCGCACCCTGCACCATGCCGCTCTCCTCACCACGCGAGCCGAAAGTAACTCTCCGTGCACCCAGAGTGACATGTCGCACTGACAGAGCGGAACACCCGAAAGAGCCAACCTCCTCCGGGAGACCGGAAACATCAGAAGCACATCGGAGAACCGCAAGAAGCGCGCGGAACCGGAACCGGAAACCGGCTACAGGTGCGTCGGCGCGAACATCCGCAGCACCGCCGGCAGCACCACCACCGAAGGCCCGGGCTCCGCAAGGGACTTGGCGAGGTCCCCGGCCAGCGTCTCCACCGAACTCAGCACCCCCGGCACCCCGAACGACTCGGCCAGCGCCACGAAGTCGGGCCGGACCAGCTCGGTCCCGGTGGCCTCGCCGAACGCGTCGGTCATGTACTCCCGCAGGATCCCGTACCCGCCGTCGTCGACGATGAGCCAGGTGACGTCGGCCCCGTACTGCCGGGCCGTGGCCAGTTCGGCGATGGAGTAGAGCGCGCCCCCGTCCCCGGACACGGCGAGCACGGGCCGCGTCGGATCGGCGGCGGCAGCGCCCAGCGCGGCGGGGAACGCGTACCCCAACCCCCCGGCGCCCTGGGCGGAGTGCATGAGGTTGGGTGCCCCGGCGTCGAACCCGGCCCACGCCCAGTACCCCAGGATGGTCATGTCCCAGAACGACGCGGCCCCCTTGGGCAGCGCACGCCGCACGGACGCCAACACCCCTTGCTCCAGGTCGAGTTGCTGGCCGGCGAGCCGCTCCCCCACCTTCGCGAGCAACTCCCGTACCCGCACCGGCGCTTGCTCGTCGACCCGGTCGGTGACGGTCTCCAGGAGCGCCTGCACCGCGAGCCGCGCGTCGGCGTGGATGCCGAGCGCGGGGTGGTTGGACTCCAGCTTGCCGAGATCCGCCTCGACCTGGATCACCCGGCCGCGCGGCCTGAACGTGTGGTAGTTGGAGGAGAGTTCACCGAGCCCGGAGCCCAGGACGAGCAACACGTCGGCGTCTTCGAGGAGTTCGGTGGTGTGCCGGTCCTCCATCCACGACTGCAGGGACAGCGGGTGCTTCCAGGGGAACGCGCCCTTCCCGCCGTACGTCGTGACGACGGGCGCGGAGAGCCGCTCGGCCAGTTTCCGCAGCTTGCCGGAGGCGTCCGCGCGGACCACCCCGCCGCCCGCGACGATCACCGGACGTTCGGCACGGGAGAGCAGGTCGGCGGCGACAGCGGTGAGTTCGGGGCGGGGGGCCGGCTCCTCCGGGGTCGCGTCGACGCCGGTCACGACGGGGAGCGCGGCCGGCGCGAGGAGCACGTCCTGCGGGATCTCCACCCACACCGGCCCGTGCGGCGCGGACAGCGCCGACCGCCACGCCTCCGCGAGCGCCGAGGGGATCTGCGACTGGGTGCGGACGGTGTGGACGGACTTCACGACACCCCTGAACGAGGCCGCCTGGTCCGGGAGTTCGTGGAGGTGGCCGTGGCGTCCGCCGCCGAGTCCGGCGGTCGGGACCTGGCTACAGATCGCCAGGACCGGCGCCGAGGCGGCCGCCGCCTCCTGGAGCGCGGCGAGCGAGGTCAGCGCGCCGGGCCCGGTGGACAGCAGCAGCGGCGCCGCCTCACCGGTGACCCGGCCGTACGCGTCGGCCGCGAAGCCCGCGTTGTTCTCCACCCTGAGACCGACATACCTGAGACCGGAGCGGCGCAGCGCGTCGAACATGCCGAGCGCGTGCTGACCGGGCAGCCCGAAGACGGTCGTGGCTCCCAGGCTGGACAGGGTTTCCACGACCAGGTCCCCGCCGATCCGCCCGGCGGGCGGGTTCAGCGCGGCCTCGGTCTGGGCCGCCGTCGGACTGAGGACGAGGTCATGGTCGTGAGTCACTGTGCGCGGGCCTCGGCAATCTGGCGGGACATGAGGGTGACCAGCTCGTACGCCGTGTGGGAGGCGGCGACGGAGGTGATCTCGGCGTGGTCGTAAGCCGGAGCAACCTCTACCACATCGGCGGAAACGAGGTTGCACCCGGACAGGCCGCGCAGAATCTCAAGGAGCTCGCGGGACGTCATACCTCCGGCCTCGGGGGTACCCGTACCAGGGGCGTGCGCGGGGTCGAGGCAGTCGATGTCGATCGAGATGTACAGCGGCCGGTTCCCCACCCGCTGCCGGAGCTGGTCGGCGACCTCGTCGACGCCGCGCCGCATGACGTCGGCGGAGGTGACGATCCCGAAGCCCATCTTCTCGTCGTCGGTGAGGTCCTGCTTGCCGTAGAGCGGGCCCCGGGTGCCGACGTGCGAGAGCGCCGAGGTGTCGAGGATGCCCTCCTCGACCGCGCGCCGGAACGGGGTGCCGTGCGTGTACTCGGCCCCGAAGTACGTGTCCCAGGTGTCGAGATGGGCGTCGAAGTGCAGCAGCGCGACCGGCCCGTGCTGCTTGGCGACCGCCCGCAGCAGCGGCAGCGCGATGGTGTGGTCACCGCCGAGCGTCATCAACCGTGCTCCGCCGTACAGGAGTTGGTCGGCGGCGGCTTCGACCGTCTCGACGGCCTCGTTGATGTCGAACGGGTTCACCGCGATGTCCCCGGCGTCCGCGACCTGCGCGAGCGCGAACGGCGAGGCGTCCTGCGCCGGGTTGTACGGCCGCAGCAGCCGCGACGCCTCCCGGATCGCGTTCCCGCCGAACCGCGCCCCCGGCCGGTACGAGACCCCGGAGTCGAACGGCACGCCCACGACCGCGACTTCGGCCTTCCCGCCGACCTCGTCGATCCTCGGCAGCCGCGCGAACGTCGCGGGTCCGGCGTAGCGGGGAATGCGGGAGGAGTCGACGGGCCCGCGGGGCGTCTCGTGCTCGACCATGGTGAAGTGCCTTCTTCCTCACGCCTGTTGGCGTGTTCTGCCGATATCTCCTACGACGAGGTCGTCGCCGTACGAAGCTGTTGTTCCGTCAGTTCCGGTGCGTGCCCGGCGAGTCGCTCGCGCCAGGCGGCGAGGACCGCCGCGTCGGCCGGCGGGGTCGCCAGCGAGACGGCGACGTAGGCCACGAGGGAGGCCGAAAGTCCGTAGTACACGGGCTCGTTGGCGAGAATGCCGTACGTCGCCATCAGCCCGATGACCGAGCCGCCGCCGACCACGACCGAGGCGAGCGCGCCGTGCACCGTGCCCCGCTTCCACAGCAGGCCGCCGAGGATGGGGACGAGCAGGCCGCCGACGAGGAGGTTGTAGGCGACGGTCAGCGCCTCGACCACGTTGTCGATCGCGACGGCCGTACCGATCACCGCGATCCCCATGACCAGGATGAACCGCCGGTTGTCGCGGACCTCGTCCCCGCTCCCGGCGCCCGCCGCTGTGCCCCGCAGCCGCGCCCAGATGTCGTTGTTCGCGACCGTCGCGCAGGCGATGAGGGCGCCGGACGACGTCGACATGACCGCCGCGAGGGCCGCCGCCAGCACCAACCCGCGTACGCCGATGGGGAGTTCGTCCTTCACGATCGTCGCGAAGGCGTCGTCCGCCGAACTCAGGTCCGGGTACAGGACTTTGGCCGCCGTACCGATCACGGCGCCCGCCAGCGCGTACGCGAGGCAGTACGAACCCGCCACCGTGCCGCCCCACTTGGCGGTGCGGTCGCTGCGGGCCGTGAACACGCGCTGCCAAATGTCTTGGCCGATGAGCATGCCGAAGGTGTAGATCAGCACGTAGGTGAAGATCGTCTCGCCGCCGATGCCCAGCGGGTCGAAGTACGAGGTCGGCAACTCGTCGCGCATGGCGCCGAATCCGCCCGCCTTGACGACCGCGATCGGCAGCAGCAGGAGCAGGACGCCGATGGTCTTGACGACGAACTGCACCATGTCCGTGAGGGTGATCGACCACATCCCGCCGAGGGTGGAGTAGGCGACGACGATCGAGCCGCCGAGGACGATCGCGAGGGTGCGGTTCATGTCGAGGAGGACGTCGAAGATCGTGGCGTAGGCGATGGTCGAGGTCACCGCCAGCATCAGGGTGTAGGCCCACATGACCACCCCCGAGATCACGCCGGCCCGGCCGCCCCCGTACCTGAGGTCGAGCATCTCGGAGACCGTGTACACCTTGAGGCGGGCGATCCGGGCGGAGAAGAAGACGCTCAGGGCGAGCAGGCCGAGGCCGATGGTGAAGACCATCCAGGCGCCGGACAGGCCGTACTGATACCCGAGACCTACCCCGCCGATCGTGGACGCGCCGCCGAGGACGATCGCCGCCATCGTCCCGGAGTACATCGCGGGACCGAGCCTGCGGCCCGCCACCAGGAACTCGCTCTTCGAGCGGGCGCGGCGCATGCCCCACCAGCCCATGGCCAGCATCCCGGCCAGGTAGACGACGATCACGGTGTAGTCGACGGCCATGGAATCCCTCACTCTGGCTGCGCGCCCGGGAGCGCTCGTTGTCGCCGTGCGGGTGACGGACTCCGACATTAGGTGGCCGGAAAGCGACTGCGAAGTGTACGTTTCCCACACCCTCGCGGTACGGGATGGAGGAAACGCACATGCATGGCGAACCGCCGGTCACCCCGCCCACCCCGCCCGTCCCCCTCGCCGCGCTCCTCGCCCGCGAGGACCTCGCCCTGCGCCAGATCGCCGGCCCCGCGGACCCGGCCACCGTCCTGTACGGCGCCCTCACCTCCGAGATGGCCGACCCGTACCCGTACCTCCTGGGGGGCGAGCTGCTCCTCACGGCGGGCGTGCACATCCCGGAGGCCACCGGTTCGGGGACGTACTTCGACGACTACGTCTCCAGGGTGATCGCCGCGGGCGGCGTAGCTCTCGGGTTCGGGGTCGCCCCCGTCCACGACACGGTCCCCCGCGCCCTGGTCGCCGCCTGCGAGGCGTACGGGTTGCCGCTGATCGAGGTACCCGAGGAGACGACGTTCGCGGCGGTCGCCCGCGCGGTGTGGCAGCTGATGGAGCGGGTCCGCACCGCGGAGCTGCGCCGGGTGACGGAGGCCCAGCAGAGCCTTGCGGCGGCGGCCTCACGGCCGGACCCGGTCCCGGCGGTGCTGCGGCAGCTGGCCCAGCGGACCGGGGGGCGGGCGGTGCTGTTCGGGCCGGAGGGGGTGGAGGTCGCGGCGGCGGGGACGGTGGGTGCGGCGGGCTCGGGGGACCTGACAGGCGGGGTGGGCGTGCCGGGCCCGGTGGGCCTGACAGGCACCGCTTCCGGAGCCGATGTCGACGCCGCGCTCGCCGACCTCGCGCACCTCGTCACGACCCGCGCCTCGACGACGGCCACCGACACGGATCCCTCCACAGGGGTACACCTCACGGCCTACGCCTTGGGTACCACGGGCGCCACGGGCCTCACCGGCAAGGGCGCCGCAGGTACCCCGGGTACCACCCCCATCCCCCGCCGCCCCTTCGCCCTGACCCTCGCCGCCCTCCACCGCACCCCCGCCGACCACACCATCACCTCCGTCGCCGCCGTCCTCCTCACCCTCCTCACCGACGAACGCCAGAGCGCCCCGGAGACGACCCGCACCACCTCCCTCGTCCGCCTCCTCCTGGGCGCACCCCCGGCAGAGGTGGCCCCCCTCCTCGGCGCCGACCGCTGGATCGTCGTCCACGCCCGCCGGTCGAACCGCCACTCCGCCGACCCCGACCACCCCTCGGCCACCCCCGAAGCCGCCCTCACCCTCGCGTCGTCCCTGGGTACCCCCCTCGTGGACCTCGCCCCCGACCTCGTCCGCCTCCTCCTGGCCGCCGACCAGGACCCGTACCCCACCCCCGACCCCCCACCGGGCTGGACCCTGGGGATGAGCGCCGCCGTCACCCCCGCCGACTGGCCCGCAGCCGACGCACAGGCGGCACGGGCGCTCGCGCGGGCGGCGGCGACCCGTGTCCCCCTGGTGAGGCACACCGCGCGCACGACGCTGACCGCGCTGATCGCCCCGCAGGACGCGCAGGCGCACGCGCGGGCGCTGCTCGCGCCGGTCGCCAAGAGCCCCGCGCTGACCGAGACGCTGCGCACCTGGCTGTCCCTGCACGGGAGTTGGGACCGGACGGCGGTGGCGCTCGGCGTGCACCGCAACACCGTGCGCCAACGCATCGCGCGCTGCGCCGGGTTGCTGGGGACGGACCTGGACGACCCGGACGTACGGATGGAGTTGTGGTTCGCGCTCAGGGAACGGGCAGGCGGCGAGGCATGATCGCCGACGTGACCCGCGTCCCAGCGCCCGTAACCGCGCTGACGCGCACAGGCGTCCGGGACAGAATGGGGGTATGCCGATACCCCGGATCCCCACCCGCAGCGAGCTCGTCGACCACCTGGTGAAGACCCGCATCGCGGGTCAGGTGGCCACTCCGCGCGAGAACAACCTCTCTCACTACCGCCAACTCGCCAACGGTGTGCGGAACTTCTGGCTCGGCCTGGAACTGGGCGACCGATGGGCGGACGAGCAGGACGTGCTCGCCGTGATGGCGGAGCGGGTCGGGGTGAACGACGATCCGGAGTACCGGTACGGGCAGGACACCATCGACCCGGAGCTGACGGTCGACGCGCTGGACCGGATGGCGGCGCGGCTGCGGAAGGCGGCGGACGGGCACCAGCGGGTGCTGTTCGCGACGGGTCACCCGGGCGGGCTCCTCGACGTGCACCGCACGGTCGCCGCCGCCCTGCGCACGGCCGGCTGCGACATCGTGGTGATCCCGGACGGCCTCCAGACGGAGGAGGGGTACGTCATGCAGTTCGCCGACGTCGCCGTCCTCGAACACGGCGCGACCCTGTGGCACACGCACTCCGGCGAGCCGATGCGGCAGATCCTCACGGCCCTCGAACGCACCGCCCGCGACCTGCCGGACCTCGTCGTCGCCGACCACGGCTGGGCCGGGTACGCCGGCCAGCACGGCATCGACTCCCTGGGGTACGCCGACTGCAACGACCCCGCCCTGTTCCTCGCGGAGTCGGAGGGGACGGTGCAGGTGGCGGTGCCGCTGGACGACCACGTGGTCAGCCCCAGGTACTACGACCCGATGGTGGCGTACCTGCTGGCGGAGGCGGGGCTGAGATGACCTGTAGCTCTCAGGTCGTACCCGGCTAACCCTCCCGGGGGACCCGGCCCCAGCGCCCCCCGGCCCGCCCCGCAGTACCCCTAGCTCTCCCGGGGGACCCGGACCACGCCCTCCTGGATCACCGAGATCGCGAGCTGCCCGTCCTGCGTGTAGATCCGCGCCTGCCCGAGCCCCCGCCCCCCGTGCGCCGACGGCGACTCCTGGTCGTACAGGAGCCATTCGTCGGCCCGGAACGGCCGGTGGAACCACATCGCGTGGTCCAGGGAGGCCCCGACGACGTCCCCCACGGCCCAGCCCCCGCGCCCGTGCGCGAGCAGGACGGAGTCGAGGAGGGTCATATCGGAGACGTAGGTCGCGAGGACCACGTGGAGCAGCGGGTCGTCGGCCAGCTTGCCGTTCGTGCGGAACCAGACCTGGGAGTGCGGTTCACGGGGCTCGCCGAACTGACCGTACGGCGGCTCCTCGACGTACCGCAGGTCGATCGCCTCGCGGGCTTCGAGGAAGCGTTCGACGACCTCGGGCGCCAAGTGGCCGTACCCGCGCAGCCGTTGATGGCTGGTCGGCAGGGACTCCGGGTCGGGCGCGGGCGGCATCGGGGCCTGGTGGTCGAGGCCGTCCTCGTACGTCTGGAAGGACGCCGACAGCGCGAAGATCGGCCGGCCGTGCTGGACGGCGACCGCGCGGCGGGCCGTGAAGGAGCGGCCGTCGCGCAGGCGCTCGACCGTGTAGACGATCGGGGCGCCGGGGTCGCCGGGGCGCAGGAAGTAGGCGTGCAGGGAGTGCGCGAGCCGGTCCGGCGGGACGGTGCGCCCCGCCGCGACGAGCGCCTGGGCCGCGACCTGCCCGCCGAAGACCCGGGGGACGACGGCGGAGCGGGACTGGCCGCGGAAGATGTTCTCCTCGATCTGTTCGAGGTCGAGCAGATCGAGGAGATCCTCAAGTGCCTCGGTCATGGCCCCTAGTTTCTTGACTGATCGTTGCCGGGGCCTTTCCCGCTGCTTACAGGCCCATGTTCTTCGCGATGATCGTCTTCATGATCTCGCTGGTGCCGCCGTAGATGCGGTTGACGCGGTTGTCCGCGTACAGGCGGGCGATGGGGTACTCGTTCATGAAGCCGTAGCCGCCGTGGAGCTGGAGGCAGCGGTCGATGACGCGGTGCGCGACCTCGGTGGTGAAGAGCTTCGCGGAGGCGGCCTCGGCGGGGGTCAGCTCGCCCGCGTCGAGCGCCTCGGTGGCGCGGTCGACGACGGCCTCGGCGGCGTCCACCTCGGCCTGGCAGGCGGCCAGCTCGAACTTGGTGTTCTGGAAGGCGGCGACCGGCTGGCCGAAGACGACGCGGTCCTTGACGTACTGCGTCGCGAACCGGATCGCGGCCTTGGCCTGCGCGTACGCGCCGTAGGCGATGCCCCAGCGCTCGGAGGCGAGGTTGTGGCCGAGGTAGTAGAAGCCCTTGTTCTCCTCGCCGAGGAGGTCCTCGACGGGGACCTTGACGTCGACGAACGCCAGCTCGGCGGTGTCGGAGGTCTTCAGGCCGAGCTTGTCGAGCTTGCGGCCGACGGAGTAGCCCTCGGCCTTCGTGTCGACGACGAAGAGGGAGATGCCGTGGCGGCGGTCCTCGGCGGTCGGCGCGGAGGTGCGGGCGCAGACGATCATGCGGTCGGCGTGGACGCCGCCGGTGATGAAGGTCTTGGCGCCGTTGAGGACGTAGTGCGTGCCGTCCTCGCTCAGCTTGGCGGTGGTCTTCATGCCCGCGAGGTCGGAGCCGGTGCCCGGCTCGGTCATCGCGATGGCCCACATCTCCTCGCCGGAGACGAACTTCGGGAGGTAGCGCTTCTTCTGCTCGTCGGTGGCGAGCAGCTTCACGTACGGCAGGCCGAGCAGCGTGTGCACGCCGGAGCCGCCGAACGTCACGCCCGCGCGCGCGGTCTCCTCGTAGATGATCGCCTCGAACTTGTACGAGTCGATGCCCGCGCCGCCGTACTCCTCGGCGACCTGGATGCCGAAGACGCCCAGCTCGGCCAGCTTGTAGTAGAACTCGCGCGGCGCCTGCCCCGCGGCGAACCACTCGTCGTACACCGGCACGACCTCGGCCTCGATGAACGCCCGAAGGGTCTCCCGGAACGCCTCGTGATCCTCGTTGAACACCGTACGGCGCACGCCGCCACCTCCCGCTACCTGTCTAAGCGCTTGCTCATACTCCAAGATACCGGCGAGTACGACACTCAGTCCAGGGTGACCTTGCCCACCCGCGCGCGCCACCCCCTGGACCCGAACGGCACATGCACCCCAGGGGACTCAGCGCTTCCGCACATGACCTGATCGGCCACCCCGCACGGACGCCGATCCGGTCATTTCCGGTCACCCCCCGTCCGCCGCCGCCCCGAACGCCCCCCGGGCCATCCGGTGCAGCAGCCGCGCCGTGTCCCCCCGCCCCGGCAGCGACCCCGCGCGCCCGAGGTGCGGCGTCGAGTTCAGGAGGCCGAAGACCGAGTGGACGGCGGAGCGCGCGGCGGGTTCGGGCAGCGCGGGGTACACCTCGCGCACGACCTCCACCCACAGCTCGACGTACTGCCGCTGGAGCTGGCGGACGAGCTTGCGGTCGCTGTCGCGCAGGCGGTCGAGTTCGCGGTCGTGGAGGGTGATGAGGGGTCGGTCGTCGAGGGCGAAGTCGATGTGGCCCTCGATCAGGGAGTCCAGCACGCGCGCGGGGGGCTCGTCGGTGGATTCCTGGAGGCGGCGGCGCGCGCCCGTGAGGAGCTGCCCGCTGATGCCGACGAGGAGCTCGGCGAGCATCGCGTCCTTGCCGGCGAAGTGGCGGTACAGGCCGGGTCCGCTGATGCCGACGGCCGCGCCTATCTCGTCGACGCCGACCCCGTGGAAGCCGCGCTCGGCGAAGAGGCGAGCGGCCTCCCGGAGGATCTGGTCACGCCGGGTGGGAGCGTCGGTTCTGGTGCCCATGAAATCGATTCTAGACAGGCTTGTTAGCGGTCGTTAACATGGAGTCATGAGTTAACGCTCATTAACTCCAGCCCACTACTGCGGAGGGGAGCGCGACATGGCGCAGGAACCCGTGCTGACCAGCGCGGCAGACCCGGCGTCGGAAACGTGGCGGGTGAACGAGGCGGCCCACCAAGCCCTCGCCGAGGAGCTGCGCGGCAAGCTCGCGGCGGCCAGGCTGGGCGGCGGCGAGAAGGCCCGCGCCCGGCACACCGCGCGCGGCAAGCTCCTCCCGCGCGACCGCGTGGACACCCTCCTGGACCCCGGCTCCCCGTTCCTGGAACTGGCCCCCCTCGCGGCCGAGGGGATGTACGGCGGCCAGGCCCCGGCGGCCGGTGTCGTCGCGGGCATCGGCCGCGTGAGCGGGCGCGAGTGCGTGATCGTCGCGAACGACGCCACGGTCAAGGGCGGGACGTACTACCCGATGACCGTGAAGAAGCACCTGCGCGCGCAGGAGGTCGCCCTCGACAACCGCCTCCCGTGCGTGTACCTGGTGGACTCGGGCGGCGCCTTCCTCCCGATGCAGGACGAGGTCTTCCCGGACCGCGACCACTTCGGCCGCATCTTCTACAACCAGGCCCGTATGTCCGGCGCGGGCATCCCGCAGATCGCGGCGGTGCTGGGCTCGTGCACGGCGGGCGGCGCGTACGTCCCCGCGATGAGCGACGAGGCGGTGATCGTCCGCGGCCAGGGCACGATCTTCCTGGGCGGCCCCCCGCTGGTGAAGGCGGCCACGGGCGAGGTCGTCACGGCGGAGGAGCTGGGCGGCGGCGAGGTCCACGCGCGCGTGTCGGGCGTGACGGACCACCTCGCGCAGGACGACGCGCACGCGCTGCGCATCGTCAGGAACATCGTCGCCACCCTCCCCGCGCGCGGCCCCCTCCCCTGGGAGGTGAAGCCGGCCGCCGAGCCGAAGGTGGACCCCTACGGCCTGTACGGCGCGGTCCCGGTCGACCCGCGCACCCCGTACGACGTCCGCGAGGTCATCGCGCGCATCACCGACGGCTCGCGGTTCGCGGAGTTCAAGGCGGAGTTCGGCCAGACCCTGGTCACCGGCTTCGCGCACATCCACGGCCACCCGGTCGGCATCGTCGCCAACAACGGCATCCTGTTCTCCGAGTCGGCCCAGAAGGGCGCCCACTTCATCGAACTGTGCGACCAGCGCGGCATCCCGCTGCTGTTCCTGCAGAACATCTCGGGCTTCATGGTCGGCAAGGACTACGAGGCGGGCGGCATCGCGAAGCACGGCGCGAAGATGGTCACGGCCGTCGCGTGCACGCGCGTCCCGAAGCTGACGGTCGTGATCGGCGGCTCGTACGGCGCGGGCAACTACTCGATGTGCGGCCGCGCCTACTCCCCCCGCTTCCTGTGGATGTGGCCCGGCGCGAAGATCTCCGTCATGGGCGGCGAACAGGCCGCCTCGGTCCTCGCGACCGTCAAGCGCGACCAGGTGGAGGCGCGCGGCGAACAGTGGCCGGCCGCCGACGAGGACGCCTTCAAGGCACCGATCCGCGCGCAGTACGACCAGCAGGGCAGCGCGTACTACGCGACGGCCCGTCTGTGGGACGACGGCGTGATCGACCCCCTGGAGACCCGCCAAGTCCTCGGACTCGCCCTGACCGCCTGCGCGAACGCCCCCCTGGGTGACCCCCAGTTCGGCGTCTTCCGGATGTGAGGGCTGCCTATGCGGCTAAACCGCCGCCGCTCTCGCGGAGGTGGTTGCTCGCCTTCGTGGTTCCTCAATTAATGGTTGCGGTGATCTCGTGGAAAGAGAGTTCTTCATGTTTGGGACCGTTCTGGTTGCCAACCGGGGCGAGATCGCCGTCCGCGTCATCCGCACGCTGCGCGCGCTGGGCGTGCGTTCGGTCGCCGTGTACTCGGACGCCGACGCGGACGCACGGCACGTCCGGGAGGCCGACACGGCCGTACGGATCGGGCCGGCGCCCGCGTCGGAGAGCTATCTGTCGGTGGAGCGCATCCTGGAGGCCGCCGCCCGTACGGGCGCGCAGGCGGTGCACCCCGGGTACGGCTTCCTCGCGGAGAACGCCTCCTTCGCGCGCGCCTGCGCCGAGGCGGGGCTCGTGTTCATCGGCCCGCCCGCCGAGGCTATCGCGCTGATGGGCGACAAGATCCGCGCCAAGGAGACCGTCCAGGCGGCCGGCGTGCCCGTCGTCCCGGGCGGGCGTGACCCCGAACTCGCCGAGGCGGCCCGCGCGTTGGGCGCCCCCGTGCTGCTCAAGCCGAGCGCGGGCGGCGGCGGCAAGGGCATGCGCCTGGTACGCGACCTGACCGCGCTGGACGAGGAGATCGCCGCCGCCCGCCGCGAGGCCCGCGCCTCCTTCGGCGACGACACGCTCCTGGTCGAGCGCTGGATCGACCGCCCCCGGCACATCGAGATCCAGGTCCTGGCGGACGGCCACGGAAACGTGGTCCACCTGGGCGAGCGCGAGTGCTCCCTCCAGCGCCGCCACCAGAAGGTCATCGAGGAGGCCCCCTCGGTCTTCCTCGACGCATCCGCGCGCGCGGCGATGGGCGAGGCGGCCGTACAGGCGGCGCGCTCGTGCGGGTACGTCGGCGCGGGGACGGTCGAGTTCATCGTCCCCGGGAGCGACGCCACGCAGTACTGCTTCATGGAGATGAACACCCGCCTCCAGGTGGAGCACCCGGTCACCGAACTCGTCACGGGCATCGACCTGGTGGAGTGGCAACTGCGCGTCGCCGCCGGCGAGAAGCTCCCCTTCACGCAGGACGACATCACTCTTGAGGGCCACGCGGTGGAGGCCCGCCTCTGCGCCGAGGACCCCACGCGCGGGTTCCTCCCGACCGGCGGCACGGTCCTCAGGCTCCGCGAGCCCGAGGGCGCCGGCATCCGCACCGACTCGGGGCTCAGCGAGGGCACCGAGGTCGGCAGCCTGTACGACCCGATGCTCGCGAAGGTCGTCGCGTACGGGCCGGACCGCGAGACCGCCCTGCGCAGGCTCCGGGGAGCCCTCGCGGAGACGGTCACCCTGGGCGTGCAGACCAACGCCGGGTTCCTGCGCGCGCTCCTGGCCCACCCGGCGGTCGTCGCGGGCGAGCTGGACACGGGGCTCGTCGAGCGCGTCGCGGGGGACCTGGTCTCCGACGCCGTACCGCAGGAGGTGTACGAGGCGGCGGCGGCCGTACGTCTCGAAGCGCTCCGGCCGGCCGAGGAAGGCTGGGTCGACCCCTTCTCCGTACCGAGCGGCTGGCGGCTGGGCGGGGAGGCGAAGGCGACCGCGTTCCCGCTGCGGGTGACGGGACTCGAACCCGTCACGCACGCCCCGCGCGGGACGGCGACGGTGACGGACGACCAGGTCTCGGTGACCCTGGACGGCGTCCGCCACACGTTCCACCACAGCGGCGACTGGCTGGGCCGCGACGGCGACGCCTGGCAGGTCCGCGACCACGACCCGGTCACCGCCTCCCTCACCGGCGCCACGCACACCGGGGCGAACGCCCTCACCGCCCCCATGCCCGGCACGGTCACGGTCGTCAAGGTCGCGACCGGCGACGAAGTCACCGCAGGGCAGAGCCTGTTGGTCGTCGAGGCGATGAAGATGGAGCACGTCATCGCGGCCCCGTACGCGGGCACGGTCACCGAGCTGGACGTCACCCCGGGCGCGACGGTCGCCATGGACCAGGTTCTGGCGGTCGTCACCCCGACCGAACCGAACGCCCCGAACGACCCCGCGGGCGCCCCTCCCCAGGAGGCCCCCGATGCCTGAACTCCCCATGACCGTCCCGGCCGACGGCCTCCCGGCGCGCGTACGCATCCACGAGGTCGGCGCCAGGGACGGCCTCCAGAACGAGAAGACGACCGTCCCCACAGAGGTCAAGGCGGAGTTCATCCACCGTCTGGCGGACGCCGGCCTCACCAGCATCGAGGCGACGAGCTTCGTCCACCCCAAGTGGGTCCCCCAACTGGCGGACGCGGAGGCCCTGTTCCCCCGGATCAGCCAACTGCCGGTCGATCTCCCGGTGTTGGTCCCCAACGACCGCGGCCTGGACCGGGCCCTCGCGCTCGGCGCCACCCGCGTCGCCGTCTTCGCCAGCGCCACGGAGTCCTTCGCCAAGGCCAACCTGAACCGCACGGTCGACGAGTCCCTCGCGATGTTCGAACCGGTCGTCGCCCGCGCGAAAGAACACCAAGCCCACGTCCGCGGCTACCTGTCGATGTGCTTCGGCGACCCCTGGGAGGGCCCGGTCCCGATCCCCCAGGTCGTCAAGGTCACCAAGGCCCTGCACGACATGGGCTGCGACGAGTTGAGCCTCGGCGACACGATCGGCGTGGCGACCCCGGGCCACGTACAGGCCCTCCTCAAGGCGCTGAACGACGCCCAAGTCCCCACCTCCGCCCTGGCCGTCCACTTCCACGACACCTACGGCCAGGCCCTCGCGAACACCCTCGCCGCCCTCCAGCACGGCGTCACCACGGTCGACGCCTCCGCGGGCGGCCTCGGCGGCTGCCCGTTCGCCAAGTCGGCCACCGGCAACCTGGCCACCGAAGACCTCGTGTGGATGCTCCAGGGCCTCGGTATCGACACCGGCACCGACCTCGGCCGGCTCGTCGCCACCAGCACCTGGATGGCCGACCGCCTGGGCCGCCCGAGCCCCTCCCGAACCGTCCGCGCCCTCGCCCGCGAGGAACTCTCCCACAAGGAACAGTGATGGACTACCGCCTCTCCCCCGAGCTGGAAGAACTCCGCCGCACGGTCGAGGAGTTCGCCCACGACGTCGTGGCCCCCAAGATCGGCGACTTCTACGAGCGCCACGAGTTCCCGTACGAGATCGTCCGCGAGATGGGCCGTATGGGCCTGTTCGGCCTGCCGTTCCCGGAGGAGTACGGCGGGATGGGCGGCGACTACCTGGCGCTGGGCGTCGCGCTGGAGGAACTGGCCCGCGTCGACTCGTCGGTGGCGATCACCCTGGAGGCGGGCGTCTCCCTGGGTGCGATGCCGATCCACCTGTTCGGCACGGACGAGCAGAAGCGCGAGTGGCTCCCGCGCCTGTGCGCGGGCGAACTCCTCGGCGCCTTCGGCCTGACGGAGCCGGACGGCGGCAGCGACGCGGGCGCGACGCGTACGACGGCCCGCCTGGACCCGGACACGGACGAATGGGTCATCAACGGCACGAAGTGCTTCATCACCAACTCGGGTACGGACATCACGGGGTTGGTGACGGTCACGGCGGTCACGGGCCGCAAGCCGGACGGCAAGCCGCTGATCTCGTCGATCATCGTCCCCTCGGGCACGCCGGGCTTCACGGTCGCCGCCCCGTACTCGAAGGTCGGCTGGAACGCCTCCGACACCCGCGAGCTGTCCTTCGCGGACGTACGCGTGCCGGCCGCGAACCTGCTCGGTGAACTCGGCCGTGGCTACGCCCAGTTCCTGCGGATCCTGGACGAGGGCCGGATCGCCATCGCCGCGCTGGGGACGGGTCTCGCGCAGGGCTGCGTGGACGAGTCGGTGAAGTACGCGAAGGAGCGCGAGGCGTTCGGGCGGCCGATCGGCGCGAACCAGGCCATCCAGTTCAAGATCGCCGACATGGAGCTGAAGGCGCACACCGCGCGCCTGGCGTGGCGGGACGCGGCGGCGCGGCTGGTGGCGGGCGAACCCTTCAAGAAGGAGGCGGCGTTGGCGAAGCTGCACTCCTCGACGGTCGCGGTCGACAACGCGCGCGACGCGACGCAGATCCACGGCGGCTACGGCTTCATGAACGAGTACCCGGTGGCCCGGATGTGGCGCGACTCGAAGATCCTGGAGATCGGGGAGGGCACGAGCGAGGTGCAAAGGATGTTGATTGCAAGGGAGTTGGGCCTCGTGAGCTGACATCTCACAACCCACAGGCCATCCATAGCTTTCGATCCAAGGCGACCACCCCTAGGAACATCAACTGAGGTTAGGCTAACCTACCTTCGATCTGTCCCGGCGGTGCTCCCGCACGTTCGAAAGCAGCCTCACCCATGGCCAACGCCAGAACCACCCACCTCACCCGTCGCGGCATCCTGGCCGCCGGCGGAGCCCTCGGCCTCGGTGCCGTCCTCGCCGCCTGCGGGGACGACGACGCGAAAAGCGGTGGTTCTGAATCGGCGAGCCCGAGCGCGAACGCCGCGAAGCCGGGCCCGTGGACGTTCAAGGACGACCGCGGCACGACCGTGCGGCTCGACAAGACCCCCGCGACGATCGTCGCCTTCATCGGCGTCGCCGCCGCGCTCCACGACTACGGCATCGAGGCCAAGGGCGTCTTCGGCCCGACCAAGACGTCGGCCGGCCAGGCCGACGTCCAGGCCGGCGGCCTCGACATCTCGAAGGTCGAGATCCTCGGCAACGTCTGGGACGAGTTCAACGTCGAGAAGTACGCCGCCCTCGCGCCGGACGTCCTGATCTCCACCATGTTCGACGCGGCCGGCACCCTCTGGTACGTCCCCGAGGCGTCCAAGGACAAGATCGCCAAGCTGGCGCCCAGCGTGGGCATCTCGGTGTTCGACCGCCAGCTCACCGCGCCGCTGGAGCGGATGTGGGAGCTGGCCGAGTCGCTCGGCGCGGACATGACGGCCGCGAAGGTGACCGCCGCGAAGAAGCGGTTCGAGGACGCGGCGACCCGGCTGCGCGCCGCCGCGAAGGCCAAGCCCGACATCAAGGTCCTCGTCGGTTCCGCGAGCGCCGAGCTGTTCTACGTTTCCGGCAGCAACCTCTCCATCGACCTGGAGTACTTCAAGGCCCTCGGCGTGAACTTCGTCGAGCCGCCCGCGGACGTCCTGAAGGCGAGCGGCGGTTGGTACGAGTCGCTGAGCTGGGAGAACGTCGACAAGTACCCGGCGGACATCATCCTGATGGACGACCGCACCTCCGCGATCCAGCCCGCGGCGATCACCAAGGAGACCTGGAAGAAACTGCCCGCCGTCAAGGCCGGCCAGGTCATTCCGCGCTCGACCGAGCCGATTCTCTCCTACGACAAGTGCGCGCCGCTTCTGGAGAATCTCGCGGCGGCCATCGAGAAGGCCAAGAAGGTCTCGTGATCCCCGGATGACCGATTCCGCCGAGTCCCCGTTCCGTTTCTTCTCCCTCCACGTGACGCGGACCCGGCGGATTTCGCCGTCTCTCGTCCGCGTTTCCTTCGCCGGTGACGATCTCCGGCATTTCCATTCCCACGGGTACGACCAGTCCCTGTCACTGTTCGTCCCGCATCCCGGCCAGCGCGAGCCCCGAGTTCCCATCGAACTCGGCGACGGCTGGTGGCAGGGCTGGCGCGACCTCCCCGACGACATACGGGCCGTGATGCGGTCGTACACCCTGCGGGAACTGCGCCACGAGCCCGACGAGCCAGTCGAGATAGACATCGACTTCGTGCTCCACACCCCCGCCGGCCCCGCCTCGGCCTGGGCCGAACGGGCCGCGCCCGGCGACCGGGTCCTCCTGCTGGGCCCCGCCGTCGCCGACAACCGGGCGATCCGCTTCCGGGCGCCGGACGACGCCGACCTGGTCGTCCTGTGGGGTGACGCGACGGCGCTTCCCGCCATCGCGGCGATTCTTGAGGCGCTGCCGGAGAACCGGCGGGTCCGGGCATGGATAGAGATCCACGACGCCTCGGACGTCATTCACCTGGCCGCCCCTCCCGACACCGAGATCAATTGGCTGGTCGGCGAGGATTCGCTCGCCCATCTCCGAGCCGCTCAATTGCCGCCCGCCGCACTGCCGTACGTCTGGATCGCCGGGGAATCCGGTTCGGTGAAATCGCTGCGGCGCCATTTCGTCCAGGAGCGCGGAATCGACCGGCGCCGGGTCGCCTTTGTCGGTTATTGGCGGCAGGGGATGTCCGAGGAGGAATTGCGGGCCTCCGGGGAGTGAACGTGATCACGGTCACCACACAGTCGCGATTTCGAACAGCAAACTTAGGTTAGGCTAACCTTAGTTCGATCACCTCGCGATCGTCCCCCCGATCACCCCCACGCCGCCGCCGTCCCCTTCACCTCCGGAGGACCCCGCATGCGCTCGCACCTGCTCAACGACACGACCGCGGAGCAGTACCGCCGCTCCGTGACCGACGGAGTTGCACGGGTGGCCGCCAGACTCGCCGCCACCGACCGCCCGTTCACGGGTGTCACGGTCGACGCCCTCGCCCCCCGCATCGGGCGGATCGACCTGGACAAGCCGCTGCACGACCCGACGGCGGTCCTCGACGAGCTGGAGGAGGTCTACCTCCGGGACGCGGTCTACTTCCACCACCCCCGCTACCTCGCCCACCTCAACTGCCCGGTCGTCATACCGGCGGTGGTCGGCGAGGCCGTCCTCAGCGCGGTCAACTCCTCGCTGGACACCTGGGACCAGTCGGCGGGCGGCACGCTGATCGAGCGGAAACTGATCGACTGGACGACCGAGCGCATCGGCCTCGGCCCGGCGGCGGACGGCGTCTTCACCTCCGGCGGCACCCAGTCCAACCTCCAGGCGCTGCTGCTGGCCCGCGAGGAGGCCAAGGCCGAGGACCTCGCCACCCTGCGGATCTTCGCCTCCGAGGTCAGCCACTTCAGCGTGAAGAAGTCCGCCAAACTCCTCGGCCTGTCCGCCGATGCGGTCGTCTCGATCCCCGTCGACCACGACAAGCGGATGCAGACGGTCGCCCTGGCAAGGGAGTTGGAGCGCTGCGAGGCGGCCGGCCGCACCCCGATGGCCGTCGTCGCCACCGCCGGCACCACCGACTTCGGCTCCATCGACCCGCTCCCCGAGATCGCCGAACTCTGCGCCCAGTACGGCACTTGGCTGCACGTGGACGCGGCGTACGGCTGTGGCCTGCTGGCCAGCCGCAAGTACCGCCACCGCATCACCGGCATCGAGCGCGCCGACTCCGTCACCGTCGACTACCACAAGTCCTTCTTCCAGCCGGTGAGTTCGTCGGCGCTCCTGGTCCGCGACGCGGCCACCCTGCGGCACGCGACCTACCACGCCGAGTACCTGAACCCGCGCCGGATGGTCCAGGAGCGCATCCCGAACCAGGTCGACAAGTCCCTCCAGACGACCCGCCGCTTCGACGCGCTCAAGCTGTGGATGACGCTGCGCACGATGGGCTCGGACGGAATCGGCGAACTCTTCGACGAGGTCTGCGACTTGGCGGTCGAGGGCTGGCAACTCCTGGCCGCCGACCCGCGGTTCGACGTCGTCGTGGAGCCGTCGCTGTCCACGCTGGTCTTCCGCTACATCCCGGCCGCGGTCACCGACCCTTCGGAGATCGACCGCGCCAACCTGTACGCCCGCAAAGCCCTGTTCGCGTCCGGTGCCGCGGTCGTCGCGGGCACGAAGGTCGGCCACCGCCACTACCTGAAGTTCACCCTGCTGAACCCCGAGACCACGGCGGACGACATCGCCGCCGTCCTCGACTTGATCGCCGGCCACGCCGAGCAGTACCTGGGAGAGTCCCTTGACCGCGCGTCCTGACACCACGCATGACTTCGTGGGCATCGGCCTCGGCCCCTTCAACCTCGGCCTCGCCTGCCTGACCGAGCCGATCGACGGACTCGACGGCGTCTTCCTGGAGTCGAAGCCCGACTTCGCGTGGCACGCGGGCATGTTCCTGGACGGCGCCCACCTCCAGACCCCGTTCATGTCGGACCTGGTCACCCTCGCCGACCCCACCTCGCCCTACTCCTTCCTCAACTACCTGAAGGAGAAAGGCCGGTTGTACCCGTTCTACATCCGCGAGAACTTCTATCCGCTGCGGGTGGAGTACGACGACTACTGCCGCTGGGCCGCGAACAGGCTGACCAGCGTCCGCTTCTCGACGACGGTCGAGGAGGTCACGTACGACGACGAGCTGTACGTCGTCCGCACCACCGCCGGCGACACCTACCGCGCCCGGAAACTGGTCCTCGGCACCGGCACTCAGCCCCACTGCCCGGCGGCCGTCCAGGGCCTCGGCGGCGACTTCCTGCACAACTCCCGTTACGTGCAGCACCGTTCGGAGCTGGTGAAGAAGGAGTCGATCACGCTGGTCGGCTCGGGCCAGTCCGCCGCCGAGATCTACCACGACCTCCTGAGCGAGATCGACGTCCACGGCTACCGCCTCAACTGGGTGACCCGTTCCCCGCGCTTCTTCCCGCTCGAATACACCAAGCTGACGCTGGAGTTGACCTCCCCGGAGTACATCGACTACTTCCGCGCTCTGCCCGAGGCCACCCGCTACCGGCTCACGGCCCAGCAGAAGGGCCTGTTCAAGGGCATCGACGGCGAGCTGATCAACGAGATCTTCGACCTGCTCTACCGCAAGAACCTCGGCGGTCCGGTCCCCACCCGTCTCCTCACCAACTCCGCCCTGAACAGCGCCACTTACGACAACGGCAGCTACACCCTGGGCTTCCGCCAGGAGGAGCAGGGCAAGGACTTCGAGCTGGTGAGCGAGGGCCTGGTCCTGGCGACCGGATACGCCTACACCGAGCCGGAGTTCCTCGCCCCGGTCCGCGACCGCCTGGTCTACGACTCCCACGGCAACTTCGACATCGCCCGCAACTACGCGATCGACACGACCGGCCGGAGCGTCTTCCTCCAGAACGCCGGGGTGCACACGCACAGCGTCACCTCCCCCGACCTGGGTATGGGGGCGTACCGCAACAGCGTCATCATCGCGGAGCTGCTGGGCTACGAGTACTACCCGGTGGAGAAGACCATCGCGTTCCAGGAGTTCGCGATATGAGCGGGATGAGCGGGATGAACGGCGGTACTACCCGGGTAGTACCGGGCGCCTTCACCTTCCGCCCGGTCGACCCCCTCACCGACTCCGAGCTCCTGCACTCCTGGCTGACCCACCCCAAGGCGGCCTACTGGATGATGCTGGACGCCCGGCTCGAAGACGTCGAGCGCGCCTACATGGCCGTCGCCGCCGACGAGCACCAGCAAGCCTTCCTCGGCCTGGAGGACGGCGTCCCGGTCTTCGTGATGGAGCGCTACGACCCCGTCCACCGCGAACTGACGGGCCTGTACGACCCGTTGCCCGGCGACGTCGGCATGCACTTCCTCACCCCCGCGACCGACACCCCCCGCAGCGGCTTCACCCTGGCCGTCATCACCGCCGTCATGGCCCACCTCTTCGAGGACCCGGCGGTCGAGCGGGTCGTCGTCGAACCGGACGTGTCCAACACGGCCGTCCACGCCCTGAACGAAGCCGTCGGATTCGTCGCCGAACGCGAGATCCAGAAGCCGGAGAAGACAGCGTTGCTGAGTTTCTGCACCCGGGAGCACTTCCTCGATGCGACGGCGGTGACCGCGTGACCCTCGCCGGCTCCGTCGCCCACCTCTCCCCCGAACGCTGGGAGCGGGCCAACCGCCTGCTGATCCGCAAGGCCCTCGCCGAGTTCACGCACGAACGCCTCCTGAACCCCGAGGAGAATCCCGAGGAGGACAAGGGGAGTTATCTCGTCCGCAGCGACGACGGCCGGACGGCGTACCGCTTCACGGCCGTCCGCCGCGCCCTCGACCACTGGCAGGTCGACGCCGCCTCCATCACCCGCACCCGCGGGGGCGCCGAACTCCCCCTGGCCGCCCTGGACTTCTTCATCGAGCTGAAGGACACGCTCGGCCTGAGCGAGAAGGTCCTCCCGGTCTACCTGGAGGAGATCTCCTCCACCCTCTCCGGCACCTGCTACAAGCTCACCAAGCCGAAGCTCACCTCCGACGAGCTGATCGACGCCGGTTTCCAGGCGATCGAGACCGGCATGACCGAGGGCCATCCCTGCTTCGTCGCCAACAACGGCCGGCTCGGCTTCGGGGTCCACGAGTACCTCGCGTACGCTCCGGAGACCGCGAGCCCGGTCCGCCTGGTCTGGCTCGCCGCACACCGCTCGCGCGCCGCGTTCACGGCGGGCGCCGGCATCGAGTACGAGTCGTTCGTGCGGGGGGAGTTGGGCGAGGAGACCGTCGACCGGTTCACGGAGCGGCTGCGCGAACTCGGCCACGACCCCGCCGAGTTCCTCCTCATCCCCGTCCACCCCTGGCAGTGGTGGAACAAGCTGTCGGTGACGTTCGCGGCGGAGGTCGCGCGCGGGACGCTCGTACCGCTCGGCGAGGGCGACGACGAGTACCTCGCCCAGCAGTCGATCCGCACGTTCTTCAACAGCTCCCACCCTGAGAAGCACTACGTCAAAACGGCGCTCTCGGTCCTCAACATGGGCTTCATGCGCGGGCTTTCGGCCGCGTACATGGAGGCGACCCCGGCCATCAACGACTGGCTCGCCCAACTCATCGACAACGACCGGGTGTTGAAGGAGTCCGGCCTGTCGATCATCCGGGAGCGGGCCGCCGTCGGCTACCGGCACCTGGAGTACGAGGCGGCGACCGACCGCTACTCGCCGTACCGCAAGATGCTCGCCGCGCTCTGGCGGGAGAGCCCCGTCTCCCGTCTCCAGGAGGGCGAACAGCTCGCGACGATGGCCTCGTTGGTCCATGTGGACCACGAGGGCCGCTCGCTGGCCGTCGCGCTGGTCGAGCGGTCGGGCCTGGACCCGGTGGAGTGGCTGGGGCGCTACCTGGACGCCTACTACACACCGCTGCTGCACTCCTTCTACGCCTACGACCTGGTGTTCATGCCGCACGGCGAGAACACGATCCTGGTGCTGCGCGACGGTGTCGTCCAGCGGGCGGTCTACAAGGACATCGCCGAGGAGATCGCCGTCATGGACCCGGACGCGGTGCTGCCGCCCGAGGTCCGCCGGATCGCGGTCGACGTCCCCGAGGACAAGAAACTCCTGTCGATCTTCACGGACGTCTTCGACTGCTTCTTCCGCTTCCTCGCCTCCGACCTCGCCGCCGCGGGCGTCCTCGCCGAGGACGACTTCTGGCGGACGGTCGCCGGGACGACCCGCGCCTACCAGGAGGCGAACCCCGAACTCGCCGACAAGTTCCGGCAGTACGACCTGTTCGCCCCCGAGTTCGCGCGCTCCTGCCTCAACCGGCTCCAGTTGCGCGACAACGAGCAGATGGTCGACCTCGCCGACCCGGCGAGCGCCCTCCAGCTGATCGGTACCCTCGAAAATCCCGTCGCGGGGTACTGATCACACAGGCGGGGGGGCCCCCCGCCCGGGGGGGGGGGGGGCCGCCCCCCCCCGCGGGGCCCCCCAGGCCTGGGCGCCACCAAACCGCCAGCCGGCCC
>NZ_JBLRVY010000043.1:0-76880 GCF_048159485.1 Streptomyces sp. 4F14 | reverse complement strand
CATGAAAACCATCCCTGCCCCACCCGCGCAGTCCCAGAGTCGCGAACTCACGGGACGCACTCAAGAAGGTAGGGCCGTATGACCCACGCCCTCACCGACTCCTGGACCATGACCCGCCGCGAACTCGCCCACTGGGCGCGGCAACCCGGGCGCCTGGTCGTCGGGTTCCTCTTTCCCGTGATGCTGCTGCTGATGTTCGGCTACCTCATGGGCGGCGGGCGCGGGGTGAGCGGTGAGTACCTCGACTACCTCCTGCCCGGCATGCTCGCCCTGACCATGGTGTTCGGCCTGGAGAACACGATGGTCGCGGTGACGCGGGACCTCGACAAGGGCGTCATCGACCGCTTCCGCTCGCTCCCGATGGCGGACGGCGCGGTCCTGGTCGGCCGCGCCTGCGCGGACATGCTCGGCTCGACGATCGGCCTGCTGACCCTGATGGCCGCCGGTCTCGCCCTGGGCTGGCGCCCCGACACGGACGCCCCCTCCTTCCTCGCCGCCCTCTCCCTCCTGCTCCTCCTGCGCTTCGCGATGCTCTGGATCGGCATCCACCTGGCCCTGATCGCCGGCAAGCCGGAGTTGGTCCAGACGGTCCAGATCCTGGTCTGGCCGATCGGCTTCCTCTCCAACGCCCTGGCCGCCCCGGAGGCGATGCCGGGCTGGCTGGGCACGGCGGTCGACTGGAACCCCCTGTCCCAGACGGCGACGGCGGTACGGGACCTGTACGGGGTGCCGGGCGCGGAGGCGACGCACCTGTGGACGGCGGTGGCATGGCCACTGGGGTTGCTGGCGGTGTTCTTCCCGCTGGCAGTGCGGAGGTTCGGCCGCATGAGGTAGGCCCGTCAATGGTGGAACCCGGTCGCCGCGTCCTTGTCCCGCGTCAGCGGATGCGGCTGCCTGCGCAGCTCCGGCACCAAGCTGCTCAGGTCCTCGAAGAACAGCTCCGCGAGGTCCTGGGAGAACCCGTTCCGGCAGACGACCCGCAGCACGGACAGGTCCTCCCGGTTGGCCGGAAACGTGTACGCCGGCACCAGCCACCCTCTCTCCCGCAGCCGCCGGGACACGTCGAAGACGTCGTACGACGTGACGTGCTCGGCGGTCGTGAAGGCGAACACCGGCAGTTCGTCCCCGCGCGTGAGGAGCCGGAAGTCGTCCAGGGACTCGATCCGCCCGGCGAGCCCCTGGGCGACGTCCCTCGTGGACTGCTGGACGGCCCGGTACCCGTCCCTCCCGAGCCGCAGGAACGAGTAGTACTGGCCGACGACCTGCGCCCCCGGCCGGGAGAAGTTCAGCGCGAACGTCGGCATGTCGCCCCCGAGGTAGTTGACCCGGAACACCAGCTCCTCCGGCAACGCCTCCTTGTCCCGCCACAGCGCCCACCCCACCCCCGGATACACCAGCCCGTACTTGTGCCCGGACGTGTTGATCGACGCCACCCGGGGCAGCCGGAAGTCCCACACCAGCTCCTCGTCGAGGAACGGCGCGACCATCCCGCCCGACGCCGCGTCGACATGCACCGGCACATCGAGCCCGGTCCGCTCCTGGAGCGCGTCCAGCGCCGCGCACAGCTCGGCGATCGGCTCGTACGACCCGTCGAACGTGGACCCCAGGATGCCCACGACCCCGATCGTGTTCTCGTCGCACAACTCCGCGGCGGCCCGCGGATCGAGATGGAACCGGTCCCCCTCCATGGGCACCTGCCGTGCCTCCACCTCCCAGAAGTTGCAGAACTTCTCCCAGCAGACCTGGACGTTCACCCCCATGACAAGGTTGGGCCGCGCGGCCCCCGGGTACCGGCCGGCGTTGCGCGCGGCCCACCGGCGCTTGAGCGCCATCCCCGCGAGCATGCACGCCTCGCTCGACCCGGTCGTCGAACACCCCACCGCCGCCGAGGGATCCGGCGCGTTCCACAGATCCGCCAGCATCGCCACGCACCGCCGCTCCAGCTCGGCCGTGCGCGGGTACTCGTCCTTGTCGATCATGTTCTTGTCACGGCACTCGGCCATCAGCACACCGGCCTGCGACTCCATCCACGTCGTCACGAACGTGGCGAGATTCAGCCGTGAGTTCCCGTCCAGCATCAGCTCGTCGTGCACCAGCTGATACGCGGTCGACGGCGCCATCGGCCCCTCGGCGAGCCGGTGCTTGGGCGGCGCCTGGCTCATCCCGCCCACCGGATCGGCCTCCCCGAAGAACGGGTTCACCGACAACGCCCGCTCCTCGTGCTTCCTCGGCCCCTCGTGCAACGCCATGTCCGCCTCCTGCCTGCTCGTCTGCTCTGTGAACGTTCACCACGATTGCCCGGTTCCCGAAAAGCGACTTGAACCTCACGCAACGTGAGGAGCCACAGTGGAACGCGACCGAGAACAGACAGGAGCCGGACGTGACGTACTCCGTGGGACAGGTGGCCGAGTTCGCCGGCATCACCGTCCGCACCCTCCACCACTACGACGCGATCGGCCTCCTCCCCGCGACCGACCGCACCCCGACCGGCCACCGCCGCTACACGGAAGCCGACCTGGACCGCCTCCAGCGCCTCCTGTTCTACAGAGAACTCGGCTTCCCCCTGGACGAGATCGCCACGCTCCTGGACGACCCCGAAACGGACCCCGCGGAGCACCTCCGCCGCCAACGGGACCTCCTCGACGTCCGCATCACCCGGCTCCAGAAAATGGCCGCCGCGGTCCGACAAGCCCTGGAGGCACGCACGATGGGAATCAACCTCACCCCGCAGGAACGTTTCGAGGTCTTCGGCGACAAGGACCCCGACCAGTACGCCGACGAGGCGGCCGAACGCTGGGGCGGCACGGACACGTACGCGGAGAGCGCCCGCCGCACCGCCGCCTACACGAAGGCGGACTGGCAGCGCCTGAAGGCGGAGGCGGACGACTGGGAGTCCCGCTACACGTCCCTGCTGGCGGCCGGCACGCCCCCGCAGAGCGACGAGGCGGTGTCCCTCGCGGAGGAACACCGCCTGCACATCACCAGGTGGTACTTCGACTGCCCGCACGAGCTGCACACGTGCTTCGCGGACATGTACGTCTCGGACGAACGCTTCAAGGCGTACTACGACGGGATGGCCGAGGGCCTGGCCGAACACCTGAGGGCGGCGATCAGGGAGAACGCCGCCCGGCACGTGTCCTAGCCGCGCACCTCACTCGCGCGCGAGCACCACCGCCGTCCCGTACGCGCAGACCTCCGTCCCGACGTCCGCCGCCTCGGTCACGTCGAAGCGGAACGCGAGCACGGCGTTCGCCCCGCGCGCGTGTGCCTGTTCGATGAGTCGCTGCATCGCCTCGTTCCGGGTCTCGACGAGCGTTTTCGTCAGCCCTTTCAGTTCGCCGCCGATCAGCGACTTCAGGCCCGCCCCGATCTGGCTGCCGAGATGCCGGGAGCGGACCGTGAGGCCGAACACCTCCCCGATCACCTGATCCACCCGATATCCGGGCACATCGTTCGTGGTCACGACCAGTACGTCCGGCTGGGGTCCCTGCCCGCCGCCGTAGTCCTCGATACTCATGTCCACAGCTTTGCCCCAGCGCGCGCACAGTGCATCCTGGGTACCCGCCTGGAACCTGGCCGCAGGCGGCTGCGTTGATACGTTGGGGACCGCGGTCCCGTCACCAGCCCCCGCCAGCTTCGTACCCTCACAGCAGGAGCCACATCCCCGTGATCACGCTCGCTCTCGGCCCCGAGTGGCTCAGCCCGGACTATCTGATCGAGACGTTCGCCCTGCCGGGCATCCTGCTGATCGTCTTCGCGGAGTCGGGCCTGTTCGCCTTCCTCCCGGGCGACTCCCTGCTGTTCACGGCGGGCCTGTTCGTGGCCCAGGGGAAGTACATCGACCAGCCCCTGTGGCTGGTGTGCACGCTGATCGTGGCGGCAGCGATCATCGGTGACCAGGTCGGCTACATGATCGGCAAGTTCCTCGGCCCGAAACTCTTCAACCGCCCGAACTCCAAGCTCTTCAAGAAGGAGAACCTGGACAAGGCGCACGAGTTCATGGAGAAGTACGGCCCGAAGGCGATCGTCCTGGCCCGCTTCGTGCCGATCGTGCGCACGTTCGCGCCGATCGTCGCCGGCGCCGGCCGCATGAAGTACCGCACGTTCCTGTCGTACAACATCATCGGCGGCATCGCCTGGGGCACGGGCGTCACCCTGGCCGGCTACTGGCTGGGCCAGATCGAGTTCATCCGCACGAACGTCGAGTCGATCCTCATCCTGATCGTCCTCCTGTCGGTCGTCCCGATCATCATCGAGTTCCTGCGCGAGCGCTCGAAGAAGAAGCGCGAGGCGGCCCGACAGCCCGCGCAGCAGCCGCAGTTCCAGGCCCCGCAGCAGCAGATGGACGACGCGACGACCCAACTGCGCCGCATCCCGCAGGCGGACGCCCCGCAGCAGCAGCCGTACGACAACGGGAACGGCCAGTACTACGGCGGTCAGCAGCAGTACAGCGGCGGCCA
This sequence comes from Streptomyces sp. 4F14, assembly GCF_048159485.1. Classification (NCBI taxonomy): domain Bacteria; kingdom Bacillati; phylum Actinomycetota; class Actinomycetes; order Kitasatosporales; family Streptomycetaceae; genus Streptomyces; species Streptomyces sp. 4F14. The sequence goes on along the minus strand of NZ_JBLRVY010000043.1, from coordinate 72,420 downwards.
CTACGACAACAACCAGCAGCAGTACCCGTACGGCCAGCAGGGCCAGCAGCAGGGCTACTCGCAGAACGGCTACCCGCAGGGCTGACCGGTCAGAACCCGCGCGTGCGCTTCGCGGACTTCCGCTTCTCCACGGACACGCGCAGGAACAGCCGCGAGATCTCCGACCCGAGGTTGACCCCGATGGCGATCGCCATCGCCAGCGCCGCCGCCTTCGACAGCCCCACCAGCCCGCGATCCACGTCGTGCTGTGCGATGGACAGCAGCCCGAAGTAGGTCGCGGAGCCCGGCAGCAGGGGCCCGATGGCGGCGGTCGTGTACGGCAGGGCCGACGTGAACCGGTAGCGCGCGAGGAGCTGTCCGAAGAGGCCCACCAGCCCCGCAGCGGCCGCTGTGGAGACCACCGCCGACAGATGCCCGGCGTGCTGCATCGCCCCGTACACGCACCACGCGACACCCCCGTTGAGCGTCGCCGCCAGCACCGTCGACCGCTCCTGCTGGAGCAGCACCGCGAAGGTCAGCGACAGCATCATCGCCGCGCCGATCTGCCACCCGGGCCGGTCGGCGGTGACGAGCGCGGCGTCGGGGTTGAGCCGGGCCCCCAGTTTGACGCCGACGTAGAGCACGGCGAGCACCCCGACGACGATGCCGACGAAGAAGTACAGGACCTCCAGCAGACGCGCTGCGGCGGTGATGTAGAACCCGGTGAGCCCGTCCTGCACGCCCGCGACGAGCGCGCGCCCGGGCAGCAGCGCGAACAGCCCGCCGGTGATGACGGCGGACGCGGCGACGTCCACGCGCGCGAGCGTGAGGGCGACGCCGATCGCCGCGGGCGGCAGCGCGGCGACGAGGAACTGGTAGAACTCCGGCAGCCCCCGCCCGGCCAGCAGCCAGGCCAGCCGGTCCCCGAGGACGGCCCCGATCGCGGCGGCCACGAACACCAGCGCGTCACCCCCGACGAGCACCGACGCGGCCCCGGCGAGCAGCCCGCTCGCGGAGGTCAGCACCCAGGTCGGGTACGGGTGCCGGTTGCGGCGTATCTCCGCGAGGCGCCTGTACGCCTCCTCCAGGCTCAGATGGGTCTCGGGGTCACTGAGGTCCCCGACGAGCCGGAAAACGGCGGAGAGACGCGTGTAGTCGGTTCCCCGGCGCCGTACGATCCGCGTCGCGGTCACCGGATCCTCGACGAGCGAGGGCTGATACGAGATCGAGACGAGCGTGAAGGTGACGTTCGGCTCGCACCGGTCGAGCCCGTACGACCGGCAGACCGCGAACATCGCGGCCTCGACGTCCTCCGCGCCCTCCCCGCCCGCGAGCAGCAGCTCGCCGATACGCAGGGTGAGGTCCAGCACGCGCGGGACGGCCGGTCCGACGTCGTCCGAGGCCTTCGGCGGCGTCTCCGGCGCGGGCCGCTCGGTCACCGGCATGCGCAGCATCGTGCGCATCCGGTCCTGCCAGGGAGCGTCCTTGACGAGGCTGACGAGGGGCGTCCCGGCGGCCGGGGTGAACGCGGGCGGCGCGTCCTGCGCGCTGTAGACGCGCGGTGTGCTGAACGCCGAGCCCTCCGGCTCACCGGGCGGCTGCGGGGCGTCCAGACCCGCCGGGACGGCGAACTCCGACGTCGTCTCCGACTCGCTCGCTCTGGGCGCGTCGAGCCCCACCGGGAGCGCGAACTCGGAGGTGATCTCCGGGTCGTACGCACTGCGCGCCTCGTCCGGCCGCGGCTTGCGGTCCACCGACTCCGACACTGAGAAACGCTCCCTGGAACGACACCTTCCGTCTCGGCCTCAGTATGCGCACAGACAAGCGGAAGGGCCGCACGCGTACGCACGCGTGCGGCCCTTCACCACGAGTCCCGGGGTGCTCAGTGGCCGCCCTCGTCCTGGAAGCGCTTGTAGGACCGCTCGATCTCGGCCTCGGCCTCGGTACGGCCGACCCAGTCGGCGCCCTCGACGGACTTGCCGGGCTCCAGGTCCTTGTAGACCTCGAAGAAGTGCTGGATCTCCAGGCGGTCGAACTCCGACACGTGGTGGATGTCACGCAGGTGCTCCACGCGCGGGTCGGTCGCCGGGACACACAGCAGCTTGTCGTCGCCGCCGGCCTCGTCCGTCATGCGGAACATGCCGATGGCGCGGCACTTGATGAGGCAGCCCGGGAACGTGGGCTCGTCCAGGATGACGAGGGCGTCCAACGGGTCGCCGTCCTCGCCGAGGGTGTTCTCGACGAATCCGTAGTCGGTCGGGTACGCGGTCGAGGTGAAGAGTCGACGGTCCAGGCGGATCCGACCGGTCTCGTGGTCCACCTCGTACTTGTTGCGCGAACCCTTCGGGATCTCGATCGTGACGTCGAACTCCACCGGTGGCTCCTCCATGATCAGCACATACTTCGGGTGGTTAAGTGTCCCTCACGCCGATGTGTGATCGCGAAAGGGGCTGGTGATCGTGCCGGAGCCGAGACCGTGGCAGGCCGCGCGCCCGCGTCTGAAGCAGGTCGCGGACGCCGTACGGCCCCGTCTCGGCAAGGCGGTCGAGAGGGTACGCCCGCCGCTGGCCAAGGCGGTGGGCACGGTCCGTTCCCCGCTCGCCAAGGCCGCCGGGACCGTACGTCCGCCGCTGGCCAGGGCGGCCGCGGCGGTGCGGCCCGGGCTCGCCAGGGCCGCCGACGCCGCGAAGCCGGTCGCCCGGGCCGTCTCCCCGCACGCCGTGAAGCTCGGGAAGGCCGTCCGGCCGCGGCTCGCGAAGGCCGCCGAGGTGTCGCCGAGGCGGACCCTGCGGTACACCGCCGGCGCGGCCGGTGCCGGGCTGGCGCTGGCCGTGGGCGCGGCGACGGTCGCGGGCCCGTGGGACTCCAGCGGCCAGCGTACGGCCGAGCGCGAACGGGCGGTCGCCCTCAGTGGTGCGGATCACGGACGCGGCCCGGCCGGGTCCGCCGGTACGTCGCCCCAGGCGCCGAAACCCGCCCCGAGCGCCCTCTCCGTCCTCGCGGGCCTCGGGAGCACCTCCGGGACCGCCAAGGCCCCCGCGCCCGCCACAGGGGCCCTCACGGCCCTTCTCGGCCCCCTCCTGTCCGACCCGGCCCTCGTCCGCCGCACCGCCTCGGTCGTCGACGTGTCCACCGGCAAGGTCCTGTACGGCTCCGGCGCGGGCACCGCCCTCACCCCCGCCTCCACCACCAAGATCGCCACCGCCGTCGCCGCGCTCTCCGCGATGGGCCCCGACCACCGCCTCGTCACCCGCGCGGCCCTCGAACCCGACACACGGGAACTCGTCCTCGTCGGCGGCGGCGACCCCACGCTCACCGCCCGCGCGGACCCGCAGGGCTGGGCCGACCTGCGCGCCCTCGCGAAGTCCACGGCCACCGCCCTCAAGAAGCGCGGCCTCACCGACGTCACCCTGTCCTACGACACGACCCTCTACGCCGGCTCCGACCTCCACCCCATCGGCAAGAACGGCAATCTCGCGCGCGTGGTCGCCCTCATGGCCGACGAGGGCCGCCCCGACGACTCGACCCGGGGCGACGTGGAACGGGTACCGGACCCGGCGGCGGACGCGACGACCAAGTTCGCGGCGTTCCTGGAGACCGAGGGGATCCGTACGAAGGCACCGGGGCCCTCGAAAGCGACGTCCCGCGCGCAGACGCTCGCCACGGTCAGCTCCCCGCCCCTGTCCACGCTGGTCGAGCGCATGCTCACCAACAGCGACAACGACATCGCCGAGGCCCTGGCCCGCCACACCGCCCTGGCCACCGGAGTCCGCCCCGACTTCGCGGGCGCGGGACAGGCGATCACGGCCCGGCTGACGGAGCTGAAGCTCCCCATGGCAGGCGTTTCGATCAAGGACGGAAGCGGCCTCGACCGGAACGACCGCCTCACCCCGGCCCTCCTGACCTCCCTCCTGGTCGCCTCGGCGAACCCCGCCCACCCCGGCCTGCGCCCCGTCCTCACGGGCCTCCCGGTCGCCGGCTTCACCGGCACCCTGAGCACCCGCTACACGAACGCCGCGGCGGGCGTGGTCCGCGCCAAGACCGGCACCCTGACCGGCGTGAACGCCCTGGCGGGAACGGTCGTCGACCGGGAGGGCCGCCAACTGGCCTTCGCGTTCCTGGCCTCCGGCACGACCAGCCCGGACGCGGCCCAGGCGGCCCTGGACCGGGCGGCGTCGGCGCTGGCCGCCTGCGGCTGCGGCTGAGCACCCGCCCGCCCGCACCCGCCCGCCGCGTCCACGCCCTGCCCGTTGTCGGACCGCTCACGTACGGTTGACGGCATGACGAGCATCGGTGCTTCTTCCGGGATGGTCGACTGGAATCTCGCGGTGGCGACCGCGACGCGACTCGTGCGTCCCGGCCCGGAGGTGAGCCGGGACGAAGCGCGGAAGATCGTCGCGGAACTGCGGCGGTACGCGAAGGCGTCGGAGGGCCACGTCCGGGGATTCACCCGGATGGGGACGGAGGACGTGCACGACACCCCCGTCCTGGTGGTGGACCGCCCCGGCTGGGTGAAGGCGAACGTCGCCGGCTTCCGGGAGGTCCTGCGCCCGCTGCTCGACAAGATGCAGGAGCGCAGGGGCAGTTCACCGGGCGGCGCGGTCCTGGGCGCGGTCGGCGGCAAGGTGACCGGCGTCGAACTGGGCATGCTGCTGTCGTTCCTGTCGTCGCGGGTCCTGGGCCAGTACGAGACCTTCGCCCCCGCGACGAGGGACCTCCCGGCCGGCTCCAACGGCGGCGGCAGGCTTCTGCTGGTCGCCCCGAACATCGTCCACGTGGAACGCGAACTGGACGTGGACCCGCACGACTTCAGGCTCTGGGTGTGCCTGCACGAGGAGACGCACCGCACCCAGTTCTCGGCGGTCCCCTGGCTGCGGGACCACCTGGAGGGCGAGATCCAGTCGTTCCTGGGCGAGACGGACGTCGACCCGTCGACGTTCCTGGAGCGCATCCGGGAGGCCGCGCAGTCGCTCGCGGGGGGCCGCCCCGAGGGCGAGGAGGACGACGGCGGACGCTCGCTGGTGGAACTGGTGCAGACGCCCGCCCAGCGGGAGATCCTGGCCCGGCTGACGGCGGTGATGTCACTCCTGGAGGGGCACGCCGACTTCGTGATGGACGGCGTGGGCCCCGAGGTCGTCCCGACCGTCGCCGAGATCCGCGAGAAGTTCCAGCAGCGCCGGGCGAAGGGCGCCTCCCGCCTGGACATCGCGCTGCGCAGGCTGCTCGGGCTGGACGCCAAGATGAAGCAGTACCGCGACGGCGAGCGCTTCGTGCGCGCGGTCGTCGACCAGGTCGGCATGGACGGCTTCAACCGCGTGTGGACGTCCCCGAACACGCTCCCCACGAAGGCGGAGATCGCGAAACCGACGGACTGGGTCGCGCGCGTGCACCGGAAGGCCGATATGTGAGCCGACGGCAGGGAAACGCCGTAGCAATCACCCGTCCGAGGGACCGTGAGCCACCGGAAGGCGTGCAATGCTCGGGGAACGGCCCGGTTCTGTCACCATCTACACACTCTGAGTGACATGGCTCGGGTGCACCCCCCCGAAAACTTCATGAAGGGAACCGGACATGGGTCCCCATCCTGCGGTCGCGGCGATACGCCTGGCGGTCCGCCGCGTCCTCCACGACATCCTGAACGAGAACGACCACCCCGCGCCCCCCGCCCCACCGCTGGTCCTGGTGGCCTGCTCCGGCGGCGCCGACTCCATGGCGCTCGCCTCGGCCCTCTCCTTCGAAGCCCCCCGCCTCGGCCTGCGCGCGGGCGGCGTCACCGTCGACCACGGCCTGCAGACCGGCTCCGCCGAACGCGCGCGCGAGGTCGTCTCCCGGCTGCGTGAACTCGGCCTCGACCCCGTCGAGTCGGCCACCGTGACGGTCGGCCGCGAGGGCGGCCCGGAAGCCGCCGCCCGCGACGCCCGCTACGCCGCCCTGGACGACGCCGCCGTACGCCACGGCGCCTCGGCCGTCCTCCTCGGGCACACCCGCGACGACCAGGCCGAGACGGTCCTGCTGGGGCTCGCGCGCGGCTCCGGGATCCGCTCCCTGTCGGGCATGGCCGCGGTCTCGGGGGCCGGCGGCCGTTACCGGCGCCCCTTCCTCCAGCTCGACCGGCAGACCGCGCGCAAGGCGTGCATGGTGCAGTCGCTGCCCGTCTGGGACGACCCGCACAACGCCGACCCCGCCTACACGCGCTCGCGCCTGCGCCACGAGGGCCTGCCCGCGCTGGAGAAGGCCCTCGGCAAAGGCGTCGTCGAGGCGCTCGCCCGCACCGCCCAGCTCTCCCGGGACGACGCCGACGCCCTCGACACCTGGGCCCGCCAGGCCGAGGCGTCCGTACGGGACGCGGCGGGCCTCCTGGAGTGCGCCAAGCTCTACGCCCTGCCACCCGCCGTACGCCGCCGCATCCTGCGCACCGCGGCCATCGAGGCGGGCGCCCCGGCCGGCTCCCTGTTCGCCCGGCACATCGAGGAGATCGACCGGCTCATCACCGGCTGGCGCGGCCAGAAGGCCATCAACCTGCCCGGCAAGGTCGTCGCCCAGCGGCAGGGTGGCAGACTGGTCATCCGGCAGGGCTGAACCCCGGCCGCCCCCCCCAGGGGGCACCGGGACAGACTCCGCCGGCGAGCCGGACATGCGGGACGACCGACCGAAAGTGATGCGGGTGGACGCGAAAGATATGGGTGCCGACCTCCAGCAGGTGCTCATCACCAAAGAAGAGATCGACGCCAAGCTCGTCGAGCTGGCCGCGAAGATCGACGCGGAGTACGCGGGCAAGGACCTGCTCATCGTCGGCGTCCTCAAGGGCGCCGTGATGGTCATGGCCGACCTCGCGCGCGCGCTGTCCACCCCCGTCACGATGGACTGGATGGCGGTGTCCTCGTACGGCGCGGGCACCCAGTCCTCCGGCGTCGTACGGATCCTCAAGGACCTCGACACCGACATCAAGGGCCGGCACGTCCTCATCGTCGAGGACATCATCGACTCCGGCCTCACCCTGTCGTGGCTGCTGTCCAACCTCGGCTCGCGCGAGCCCGAGACGCTGAAGGTGTGCACCCTGCTGCGCAAGCCCGACGCGGCCAAGGTCGCCATCGACGTCGAGTGGGTCGGCTTCGACATCCCGAACGAGTTCGTCGTCGGATACGGCCTGGACTACGCGGAGAAGTACCGCAACCTGCCGTTCGTCGGTACGCTCGCGCCGCACGTCTACGGCGGCTGAGAAACCCGTACGGCGGGAATACGGCGCGGTCGGGAACCCCGGCGGGATTCGCGCCGTTGGAGCATGCAGACGGCACTGCCGGGTCCTGAGTGCGGCTGTGGCCGCCCAGGCTGGGGTACCGTCGGAAGAACTGTCTTATCAAACTCACTATGGCAGGAGGGACGGGGCGGCACCGCTCCGTGTGGATGGACGTGAAGCGATACTTCCGTGGGCCGGTCATGTGGATCGTGCTGGCCGTCCTTGCCGTGGTCGTGTTGATGCAGGTCGTCGGCTCGTCCGGCGGCTACAAGACGGTGGACACCGGCCAGGTCGTCCAGGCGATCAACGACAACAAGGTCGAGTCGGCCAAGATCACCACCGGTGACGAGCAGACCATCAAGGTCACGCTCAAGTCCGGCGAGAAGATCAAGGGCAGCTCGAAGATCCAGGCGAGCTACATCGGCGACCAGGGCGTGACCATCGCCGGCACGCTACAGAGCAAGTACCAGGACAAGCAGATCCCCGACGGGTACACCGTCTCGCCGACCAAGCAGAACGCGTTCGTCGGCATCCTGCTCTCCCTGCTCCCCTTCGTCCTCATCGTCGTCGTGTTCCTGTTCCTGATGAATCAGATGCAGGGCGGCGGCTCCCGGGTGATGAACTTCGGCAAGTCGAAGGCGAAGCTCATCACCAAGGACACCCCGAAGACGACGTTCGCGGACGTCGCGGGGTGCGACGAGGCGGTCGAGGAACTGCACGAGATCAAGGAGTTCCTCCAGGAGCCGGCCAAGTTCCAGGCGGTCGGCGCCAAGATCCCCAAGGGCGTGCTCCTCTACGGCCGTCCCGGCACCGGCAAGACGCTCCTCGCGCGCGCCGTCGCCGGCGAGGCGGGCGTCCCCTTCTACTCGATCTCGGGTTCCGACTTCGTCGAGATGTTCGTCGGCGTCGGCGCCTCCCGGGTCCGTGACCTCTTCGAGCAGGCCAAGGCGAACGCCCCGGCGATCGTCTTCGTCGACGAGATCGACGCGGTCGGCCGCCACCGCGGCGCCGGCCTCGGCGGCGGTCACGACGAGCGCGAGCAGACGCTCAACCAGCTGCTCGTCGAGATGGACGGCTTCGACGTCAAGGGCGGCGTGATCCTCATCGCCGCGACGAACCGGCCCGACATCCTCGACCCGGCGCTCCTGCGCCCGGGCCGCTTCGACCGGCAGATCGCGGTCGACCCGCCGGACCTCCAGGGCCGTCTGGAGATCCTCAAGGTCCACCAGAAGGGCAAGCCGGTCGCGCCCGACGTCGACCTCGCGGCGGTCGCCCGCCGCACCCCGGGCTTCACCGGCGCGGACCTGAGCAACGTCCTCAACGAGGCCGCCCTGCTCACCGCCCGCAGCGACAAGAAGCTCATCGACAACAGCATGCTCGACGAGGCGATCGACCGTGTGGTCGCGGGCCCGCAGAAGCGGACCCGGATCATGTCGGACAAGGAGAAGAAGATCACCGCGTACCACGAGGGCGGACACGCCCTGGTCGCGGCGGCTTCCCCGAACTCCGACCCCGTCCACAAGATCACCATCCTGTCCCGCGGGCGTGCCCTCGGCTACACGATGGTGCTCCCGGACGAGGACAAGTACTCGACCACCCGTAACGAGATGCTCGACCAGCTCGCCTACATGCTGGGCGGCCGGGCGGCCGAGGAACTGGTCTTCCACGACCCGACCACGGGCGCCTCGAACGACATCGAGAAGGCCACGGCCACGGCCCGCGCGATGGTCACCCAGTACGGCATGACCGAGCGGCTCGGCGCCATCAAGTTCGGCGGCGACAACAGCGAGCCCTTCCTCGGCCGTGAGATGTCCCACCAGCGCGACTACTCGGAAGAGGTCGCCGCCCTGGTGGACGAAGAGGTCAAGAAACTGATCGAGAACGCGCATAACGAAGCCTGGGAAATCCTGGTGGAGAACCGCGACGTCCTCGACAACCTCGTTCTCGCGCTGCTGGAGAAGGAGACGCTCGGCAAGGAGGAGATCGCCGAGATCTTCTCCGCGATCCACAAGCGGCCCGCGCGGCCCGCGTGGACCGGCTCCTCCCGCCGTACCCCGTCGACCCGTCCGCCGGTGCTCTCCCCCAAGGAGCTCGCCCTGACGAACGGCGCCAACGGCTCCTCGGCCGCGGCGATCACAGCCAAGGCCACGGTCGCCGAACCCGCCCCGGCGGTCGAGGCCCCCGAGGACCGCACGGACGGCTGACGCTGGGCCCGAAATGGATGCCGCTCCCCCCAGGATCTAGCCTGGGGGGAGCGGCGTTTTCCGTGCCGCAGGGCCGAGGCCCGCAGCTCAGGCGCGTGACCCACACGCGCGACCCGCACAGGAACGAGGCAGCCACATGACCGACCCCGTGACGCTGGACGGCGAGGGCACCATCGGCGAGTTCGACGAGAAACGCGCCGAGAACGCCGTACGCGAACTCCTCATCGCGGTCGGCGAGGACCCGGACCGGGAGGGGCTGAAGGAGACGCCGGGGCGGGTGGCGCGGGCTTACCGGGAGCTTCTGGCCGGCCTGTGGCAGAAGCCCGAGGACGTGCTGACGACGACGTTCGACCTGGGGCACGACGAGATGGTCCTGGTGAAGGACATCGAGATCGTCTCCCTGTGCGAGCATCATCTGCTGCCGTTCCACGGCGTGGCCCACGTCGGATACATCCCGGCGGAGACCGGCAAGATCACCGGTCTGTCGAAACTGGCCCGCCTCGTCGAGGTGTTCGCCCGCCGTCCCCAGGTGCAGGAACGACTCACCACCCAGGTGGCCGACTCCCTCGTGCGGATTCTCGATGCGAGGGGGGCGATCGTCGTCATCGAGGCCGAGCACATGTGCATGTCGGTGCGGGGCATCCGGAAGCCGGGTGCCAAGACCACGACGTCGGCGGTGCGCGGCCAACTCCGGGACGCCACGACCCGTGCCGAGGCGATGAGCCTGATACTGGGACGCTGAGCCGGTCGTCAGTGACGGCTGCGCCTGGACTCAGGCGCACGAGGTGCGCCAACCCCGGTGATGCCTCAGGCCGCCGACGGCTGGCCGTTGCCGTTCGTGTGGTCGTCGTCCTCCGGGAGGCGGCAGACGCGTTCCAGGAAGATGGCGGCCCCTATGACGGCGAGGCCCGCGAGGACCGAGAAGCCGGCGTAGATGGCCTGGTCGCGGCGGGCCGGGATGTCGAGGGACTCCAGGAGGAAGACGCCCACGCCGCCGTAGATGCCGGCGACGAGGGCGGTGACCAGGGCGCTCGCCTGGCCGAAGACGACCGCACGGGCGGCCATCATGGGGTCGACGCCCTTGGCGCCGGGGCGGCGCTCGCGCTGGGCCCTGAGGCGGGCGCGCAGGGAGAGCGCGGTGGCCAGCAGGACGGCCGCGATCAGGGCCAGCACGATGGGGGCGGCCAACGGGACGCTGGGCAGGGTCCCGAGCGAGTTCCAGAGGCGGGCGCCCGCCCAGGACAGGATCGCGGCGACGGCGAACACGCCGGCCAGCACCCTGATGCGCAGCTCTCTCACGGTGTCCCTTCGGCTCCCCCGGGGTCCGCGGGAGCCTCCCGCGGACACAGTGTCGTCACCGACCTTAACGACTACGCGGGCAGGTGGAGTTCCAGGTCCGCCCGGGGGACGACACCTTCCCGGCCGACCTCGCCGAGCAGCTCCGCGACCGCGCCGCGGCCGGGCAGTTTGGCGTCCGGATCGACGTCGTACCAGGGAGCCAGGACGAACGCCCGCTCGTGCGCGCGCGGGTGCGGGAGGGTCAGCTTCGGGTCGTCGTCCACGACGTCCGCGTACGTCACGATGTCGACGTCCAGCGTGCGCGCGCCCCAGCGCTCCGCGCGCACCCGGTCGAACGCCTCCTCCACCGCGTGCGCCCGCTCCAGGAGGGACGACGGGGGGAGCGTCGTCTTCAGGACGACCACCGCGTTGAAGTACGACGGCTGGCTCGCCGGGTCGACGCCCCAGGGCTCCGTCTCGTACACCGGCGACACGGCCTTGATCCGGACGCCCGGGGTGTCCTCCAGGGCGTCCACGGCGCCCTGCAGGGTCTCCAGGCGGTTGCCCAGGTTGGAGCCCAGGGACAGGACGGCCCACTGGGGGTTGTGCAGCGTCGTGTCGGCGGCGTCGACCTTCTCGACGACGGACGCGGGCACCGGCTGGACGGTCGGGTCGGCGGGCGGCCTCATGCTCGGCTCCGGGTGATCGTGACGGTCACGTCGTCGAAGGGGACGGTGATCGGGGCGTCCGGCTTGTGGACGCGGACCTCGACCTCCTCGACCCCGTCGTGCTTCAGGCAGGTCTGCGCGATGCGCTCGGCGAGCGTCTCGATGAGGTTGACCGGCTCGCCCTCGACGACGGCCACGACCTCCTCGGCCACGATGCCGTAGTGCACGGTCTTCGCCAGGTCGTCGTCGGCCGCGGCCGGGCGGGTGTCCAGGCCCAGCACGAGGTCCACGACGAAGGTCTGGCCCTCCTCGCGTTCCTTGGGGAACACCCCGTGGTGCCCGCGGGCCTTCAGGCCGCTGAGCGCGACACGATCCACGCGAATCACTCCTGCAAGTCGTCGGTCGGCGGACGGCCGCCGCCCTGGTGGGGCGGCACACCGGCCTCGGATTTCGAATCTACCCGCGAGCACTGACAGCGCCGGTCCGCGGTTCTCGCGGGGCCGGTCCGGGGTCAGGGGAGCGCTGCGTCGACTCCCTTGGCGGACCCGGCCGCTGACGGGTCGGTAGCCGCCCCTACCCACGGGTTCGTGATTCCAACCACTTCTTGCTCCCTGTGGGGGGCGTGCGGGGGCGGATCCCGGTCAGGACGCCGGCTCGTCGTCCTCATCGGCCGGGTCGTCGTTCTCCGCGAGCACCGGGGAGGCGTGGTGGGACCAGAGCTTCCAGCCGTCCGGAGTGCGGCGGAACACGTTCGTCGCGACGACGACCTGCCCCACCAGCGGGCCCAGCTCCTCCCCGGCGGCCGGTGCGGGACCGCCGGAGAGGATGTTCTCCGAGCACGTCACCAGGGCCGTGTCCCCGGTCACCGACACGTGCACGTCGGTCAGGAAGAACTGGATGTAGTCCGTGTTCGCCATGATCAGCGCGTACGACCGCAGCACCTCGCCCCGGCCGGTCAGCACCGGCCACCCCGGGTGCACGCAGGACACCACCCCGGCATCCGCGGGGTCGTGGTACTCCTCGTCGACCCCCAGGTCGGACGGGGTCAGCCACAGCGCCGACACCCCCTCGAAGTCGCCGCGCTCCAGCGCCTCGTAGAACGCCGTGTTGGCGGCCTCGACCTGCTCGACGTCGGTGTGAGGAGCGCTCACCGGTCTCCTTCCGTGTGTCCGCTGCGGGCACCCTCGACGGCGCGCGCGACGCGTACGGCGTCCGCGGTGGCCCTCACCTCGTGGACGCGCACCGCCCACGCGCCCGCCTGCGCGGCCAGCGCGGAGACCGCCGCCGTCGCCGCGTCGCGCTCGCGCGCGGGGGGCGGGGCGCCCTCGGGGCCGGCCAGGACGCGGCCCAGGAAACGCTTGCGGGAGGCGGCGACCAGCAGGGGATGGCCGAGGGCGTGCAGGCGGTCCAGGTGGGCCAGGAGCGTCAGGTCGTGGCCGGCCTCCTTCGAGAAGCCGAGGCCCGGGTCGACGACGATCCGGTCCGGCGCGACGCCGCCCGCGAGGACGGCCTCCACGCGCGCGTGCAGTTCGTCCATGACCTCCGCCACCACGTCCTCGTACTCCCCGTGGATCGTCGCGCCCTCCAGGAAACCGCGCCAGTGCATGACGACGAAGGGGGCGCCGGACGCCGCGAGCACCGGGATCATCGCCGGGTCGGCGAGGCCGCCGCTCACGTCGTTCACCAGGGCCGCGCCCGCGGCGAGCGCCTTCTCGGCGACCGACGCGCGCATCGTGTCCACGGAGACCACGACGCCCTCGGAGGCCAGCCCCCGCACCACCGGCACCACCCGGCGCAGCTCCTCGTCCTCGTCCACCCTGCGCGCGCCGGGGCGCGTCGACTCGCCGCCGACGTCCACCAGGTCCGCGCCCTCGGCGACCAGGTCCAGGCCGCGCTTCACGCCGGCCGTCGTGTCGAACCAGCGGCCGCCGTCGGAGAAGGAGTCCGGGGTGACGTTCACGACCCCCATCACCGCGCATCGGTCCCATTCGGGGAGGCCGGTGACGCGCCCGCGTTGGTTGCTCATGCGTTCAGCGTAGGCCCCGGGGGGAGAGGGGGGTGTCGGTCGGGGTGGGGGCGGGGGCGTCGGGACGTACCTGTTTCGTCGTATCGACGGTACGGCTGCGTCGCGACGGCACCGTCTCGTCGTAACGCGAAACGGGGGCGTCGCGACGAAACCGTATCGTCGTGACGCCCCCGTAGCGTCGGTACCGTTCCGTCGCGTCGTCCTACGCGGCCCGCACGTCCCGCTCCGACACGTGTGTGCAGGGGCGGGCGGGTGTGGGGGTGCGGCGCAGGAAGCGGGGGAGGGGGATGGCGAGGTCGACGAAGCCTTCGGCCTGCATGGCGGCGATGCCGATGCGGGGGAGGTCGGCGGAGTTGCGGTAGACGACGAAGCGGGGTTCCCAGCGGGGCTGGAACTTGGCGTTGAACTTGTAGAGGGACTCGATCTGGAACCAGCGGGAGAGGAAGACGAGCAGTCCGCGCCAGGCGCGCAGGACGGGTCCGGCGCCGATCTTCTCCCCGCGCGCGAGCGCAGAGCGGAACATGGCGAAGTTCAGGGAGACGCGGGTGATGCCGAATTTGGGGGCGGCCTGGAGGGCGGCGACGATGAGGAGTTCGTTCATGCCGGGGTCGGCGGAGCGGTCGCGCCGCATGAGGTCGAGGGAGGCTCCGTCCTGGCCCCAGGGGACGAAGTGGAGGATGGCTTTGAGGTCGCCGTAGGCGTCGGTGGGGTCGTCGGCCTTGTGGGCGGTGGCGATGAGGCAGTCGCCGTCGGCGGGGTCGCCGATGCGTCCGAGGGCCATGGAGAAGCCGCGTTCGGTGCTGGTGCCGCGCCAGTCGTCGGCGGCGCGGCGGATGCGGTCGAGTTCGGGGGTGCTGAGGTCACGGATGCGTCGGACGCGGGTCTCGTAGCCGGCGCGTTCGATGCGTTTGACCATCTGGCGGACGTTGCGCATCGCGCGGCCGGCGAGGGAGAAATCCGCGACGTCGACCACCGCCTCGTCGCCGAGTTCGAGGGCGTCGAGGCCGGTCTCGCGGGTCCACACCTCGCCGCCGGTCTCGGAGCAGCCCATGACGGCGGGGGTCCAGGAGTGGGCCTTGGCCTCGTCCATGAAGCGTTCGATGGCGCCGGGCCAGGCTTCGACGTCGCCGATGGGGTCGCCGCTGGCGAGCATGACGCCGGAGACGACGCGGTAGGTGACGGCGGCCTTGCCGCTGGGGGAGAAGACGACGGCCTTGTCGCGGCGCAGCGCGAAGTGGCCCAGGGAGTCGCGGCGGCCGTGCTTGTCCAGCAGCGCGCGCAGCTTCGTCTCGTCCTCCTCGGTGAGCTGGGCTGCCGGGTGCTCGGGGCGGAAGGCGAGGTAGATCGTGGTGAGCGCGGTGACCCAGCCCAGCGCGCCCAGGGAGAACGCGACGGTCCAGGAGGTGTTGCCGGCGTAGTCCACGGGGCCCTCGAAGCCGAACAGGCCGTACACCACGTGCGTCAGCCGGTCGGCCACGCTCGGGTCGCCGACCATCCGCTCGGAGTGGACGCTGACGATGACCATGCCCAGAGCCAGGGAGCCCGCGCCCATGAGGATGAAGTTGGCCAGCGCCCGCCAGCGGCTGCGCGGATCCGGCAGCGCGTCGAACTGGTCGCGGTAGACGATCAGCGCCACCAGGAGCGCGACCGAGATGATCACACCCACGGGGGAGTGCCGGTACGTGAACTGCGCCGCCGCCCCCGCCGGGAGCAGCGCCACCGCCGCCCGCCACGCCCGCCGCTTGCCGCGCTTCAGGCCGTGCGCGAGCAGCAGGAGCAGGATGCCCGCGCTGAGCGAGAGGGCCGCCGCGAACGGGCCGAAGGACCCCGGCAGCACCTCCGCGAGGGTGTGCATACGGCTGTGGCGGAACCGCGGGAACACACCCGCGGCGACGTCCAGAAGTCCTACGACGGCACACGCTCTGCCGACGAGAACCGGCACGGACTCGGGGCGCGGACCGCGCAGCACGCGCCGTACACGACTCGATCGGATCGGAACCCCGCCCGACATTTCCCCATCTTCCCTGACAGACATCGCATCCCGTAGTTCCGCGAGTGACCTTGATCCCGGTGCCGTGATTGGCCGAACCGGCGACATTGCGCCCTCTAGGACGGTGTCTCGGGGAGAGAGGTTCACTCACATCCCCAAAGCGGCTCCAAAGGTCAGGGAAAGACCGGGACAAGCCCTCGCGAAGGAAGTGCGCAAGCGCGGGCGCCCGTCGAGGAAAGCGCAGGCAGGAACGCCCTATGGGTCTCACGAGCAACAAGGTGCTGGTGCTGGCGATCACATGCGCCGCACTGCTGTTCATCGGCACGGTCTGGCTGTGGCCACGACTGGCGCGGCGCGGTGTCGCGCCGGTCGCCGGGCGTGTCGGCCTGCTGCTCGCCACCCAGGTGGCACTGTTCGCGGCGGTGGGCCTCGCGGCCAACCAGGCGTTCGGCTTCTACGCCAGCTGGGCGGACCTCTTCGGCCAGGAGAACGGCCAGGGCGTGGTCGTCGACCACGCCGCCGCCGGCGGAGCCGCGAGCGCCCTCAAGGTCCTCGACGAACAGCGCGTGGAGGGCCCCGGGGGAAGCCCACAGGCGCGCGGGCAGATACAGAAGGTCTCCATAGTCGGCCGTACGACGCACATCGCGTCGCCCGCGTACGTGTACCTGCCGCCGGAGTACTTCCAGCCGCAGCACCGTACGCGCGCGTTCCCGGCGTCGATCGTCCTCACGGGGTACCCGGGTACGGCGCAGGCGCTCGTCGACAAGCTGGACTTCCCGCGCACCGCGCGGGACCTCGCCAGGGACGGGAAGATGCAGCCGATGATCCTGGTGATGCTGCGGCCCACGGTGGCGCCCCCGCGCGACACGGAGTGCGTCGACGTCCCACGCGGGCCCCAGACGGAGTCGTTCTTCGCGAAGGACCTGCCCGTCGCGATCGGCTCGCACTACCGGGTCGCGAAGAAGTGGGGCGTGATCGGGGACTCCACGGGCGGGTACTGCGCCTTGAAGCTCGCGATGCACCACCCCGGGGTGTTCGGCGCGGGCGCGGGCCTCTCGCCGTACTACAAGGCGCCGATCGACCCCACCACGGGCGACCTGTTCCAGGGGAACGAGACGCTGAAGAACGAGGCGGATCTGAGATGGTTCCTCAAACACCGTCCCGCGCCGGACACTTCACTGCTCGTCACCAGCAGCAAGGAGGGCGAGACGAACTACAAGTCGACTCTGAAGTTCATCGATCTGGTGAAGGCGACGAACCGTACGCGCATCTCGTCGATCATCCTCGACAGCGGCGGACACAACTTCAACACATGGCGGCGAGAGATTCCGGCCACCCTTCAGTGGGTCAGTGAGCGCCTTCCGCAAGCGTGAACCCCGCGCGCGGGAGGGCCATCGGCCCACGCGGGAGGGGCGAAGAGGCCCCGGTGACGCACTCCGACCAGAAATGATCTTGGTTTTTGCCCGTCGCTCGGACCGCTCCGGCCGGAATTCCTTTTCCCCGCCCTGCGAAGGTTTCGGGATGGCTGTGTTTTTACGGGGCGGGGCGCCAACGCTCCCCTACGCGCGGTAAGTTTCTGGCCATGCCACGTGGACGTCACCGCCATTCACCGCCTTTGCACAGGCTGCTGCCCCCGTCGGCGATCGCAGGCGTCTCCCTCGTCTGCGCGTTCGGGCCCTGGTTGTTCTCGGATACGGGCGTACTGCGCGTGATAGCCGCGTTCGCCGCCGCGGTCGCGATCGTCGGCGCGGCCGTCCTGCGCCGCTGGGACGCGCAGGCCGGCAAGACGGTCGCCGACCTCTCGCGCGCGCGGGTGAGCGACGAGTGGCGGTACGAGGAGCGGGTCGCCGAGCTGGAGACCGACCTGGAGGAGTCCCGCGAGCTGCGCGGCAAGCTCGAACAGCGCCTGCGCGCGAAGCGGACCGAGCTGGCGGGGCTGCGCAACGAACACGCCGCGCTGCTGCGGCGGTACGCGACCGCGGAGACCGAGCGGGCCAGCGCGCTGGAGGGCCGTCGGCGGCTGGAGCTGGAGACGGCCGCCACGCCGGAATCCCCCGCCGAGACCGAGACGGCCGGCACCGAGGCCGAGGTGTCCGCCGAGGCCCCCGTCGAGGCGTCGCTCCCGGGGCTGTTCTCGCCCGAGGGCTCCAAGCTGTTCCTGCGGGCCGCCCAGGCGCTCAGCAGCCTGGAGAAGCCGGAAGCCGTCAAGGCGGGCGCCGCCAAGAAGGCTGCCGTCGAGGCGGGTTCCCCCGAGAAGGGCTCCCCGAAGAGCCGTACGGCCGACGTGCCGTCCGCATCGCGCGAGCCGGCGAAGAGCGACGCCTCGCCGGACGGCGGCTCGCCCGAGGGGGACGGCCCCGAAGGCGGCACGCCCGCGACGGAGGACGAGGGCGAGGGGAAGCCCGAGGCGGCCGACGCGCAGGCGCACGCGGTCGCCGCCGAGACCCCGCAGCAGCCCGCCGACTCCCTCGAACCCGCCCACGCCCTGGAACCCGCGCACGCGACGGGCATCCTGCGGCAGACCGCCGGCTCCGGCGCGATCGTCCCCCGCCCCGCCGCCCCCGTGCAGCGGGCCGCCGGACACTTCGCGGTCCCGACCGCCGTCGCCGTCGTCCCGGCCGCCGAGCCCGTACGGCGCTCCGCGATCGAGGGCGGGTTCGACTTCTTCGGCACGAAGCAGGACACCGAGCCCGGCGCCCTCGAAGCGGTCCAGAACGAGGACCTCGCCGACGTCGTGGGCCAGGAGGCCCTCGCCCTCCACAAGGCCGAGTCCGAGGCGGAGTTCAAGCCCGCCGACGCGTCGTCCCGGGGCGTCGGCCAGGTCATCGACCTCACGTCCCACGACGAGACCGAACAGCTCGACCTCCAGGGCCTGCGCAGCGCGGCGTACTGACGCCGCCGGAGCACGACGGGGGCTGTACGGCCGTGAACCCCACGGCCGTACAGCCCCCGAATCGTTCCGCCGCGACGTGCCGCCCTTCACGCCATCCAGCGGTCCGGCGGCGCGTCGCGGCGGCCCGTGCGGGAGCGGGCCGACTGGGCGGCGAGGAGGGCGGCGGCCTCGTCAGCGTCCCTCAGACGGGCCGGGACGGTCTTGTCGGCCCCCGTGTCCACATGGACGCTCGCGAGCCGCCACAGCCGCCCCCAGGGCCCTTGCGTGAGCCGTACGCTCTGGACCTTGGCGTGCGGGACGAGGGCGAGGTGGCGGCGGAGGAGGCCGTGGCGGGAGGCGAAGACCTGGTCGGTGACGGCGATGCCGTAGCCGCGCCACCACCACGGCGCGATACGGCCGGCCCGCTTCGGGGGCCGGGAAAGGGCGGCGGGGACGCTCACGCCGGGCAGCACGCGCGCGATGACGGCCTCCGCGTCGGCCCGCGGAGCGACCGGCACGAGCAGCGAGTTCTCCGAGCCGGCGACGTCCAGCTCCACCCGTACCCACCCGAGCCGGCGCCACAGCAGCGGCTCCACGACGCGCACGGTCTGCACGCGCCCCGGCGGCACCGTCTCGTGGGACCGGTCGAGCAGCCCGTGGTCGAGCCGCAGCCCGTCGGGCGACTCGCCCACCGTCCAGTCGTACTCCGTGACGAACCGTCCCACCGTCCCCGCGCCCGCCGCGCCCAGCATCGGCAGACCGGCGACGAGCGCGGTCCACCAGTTCGTGGCCGTCCACAGCAGCGGCACCAGCACGGCCGCCCCGAGCAGCGCGGCCCACGTACCGCCCGACAGCAGGCGCGCGAGCGCGAGGCTGCGCGGCGGCACCCGCAGCAGCTCGCGCGTGGGCGCCTCCCCCACCTGGTGCGCGGTCTCGGGCGCGAAACCGGCCGCCCGCGCGAGCAGCTCGGCCCGCAGTTCCCGCGCCTGCCGCTCCCCGAGGAACGCCAGCTCGTCCTTGTCGTCGGTCCCTATGACGTCGAGCCGCAGCTTCGCGACGCCCGCCACGCGCGCGAGGAGCGGCTGCGAGACGTCGATCGCCTGCACCCGCTCCAGCCGGATGTGCGCGGTACGCCGGAACACCAGCCCCGTACGGATGCGCAGTTCGGTGTCGGTGACCGAGAAGTGCGTGAACCACCAGCTCAGGAACCCGTACAGCGCGGACGCCGGCACGACGACGCCGATCGCGATCAGCAGGGTCGTCGAGGTCAGCCGGGTGAGCTGCTCCTGTGCCTGGTTCGGGTCGTGCACCGCCCACCCCGCGAGAACGGCGACCGGCGCCCACGCGCGCCGCAGCGGCGTCACGGGATGCAGCCGGTGCTCCACGACCGGCTGCCCCGGCTCGGCGGCCTTCTCCAGGCGTACGGCGTCCTGTGCGCCCGGCGTCGTCACAGCCCCGCCGATCGGGCCTCGCCCAGCTCGGTGAGCCGGTCGCGCAGCCGCTCGGCCTCCGCCGGGTCGAGCCCCGGGATGGTCGCGTCGGTCGCGGCGGCGGCCGTGTGCAGCTGCACGCTGGCCAGCCCGAAGTACCGCTCCACGGGCCCCGAGGTGACCTCCACGAGCTGCATCCGCCCGTACGGCACGACGGTCTCCTCACGCCACAGCACGCCCCGGCTGATCAGCAGGTCGTCCGCGCGCTCGGCGTACCGCCAGGACCGCCAGTTGCGGCCCAGCAGCCCCCAGCCCCACACGGCGGCCGCCACCGGCAGGACCGCGAACAGCGCCCACGCGGGGGCGACGAACAGCCCCAGGCACACCCCCAGGGCGATCGTGGCGATCCCCAGCCACACGACCAGCAGCAGCCGCCGCATCCGCAGCAGTCCCGGCGGCAGCCCGGTCCACACCGGCTCCGCCCCAACGCTCCCCGCGCTCCCCGTCTCCATACGGTCAGCGTACGTAGGGGAGACTGGAACCATGACTCCTACGACGGAGACCACGGTCGGGATCGGCGGGGCGGCGGAGAGCACCGACATGGTGCTGAACATCGGCCCGCAGCACCCCTCCACGCACGGTGTGCTGCGGCTGCGGCTCGTGCTGGACGGCGAGCGCATCGTCCACGCGGAGCCCGTCATCGGGTACATGCACCGGGGCGCGGAGAAGCTCTTCGAGGCCCGTGACTACCGGCAGATCATCATGCTGGCGAACCGGCACGACTGGCTGTCGGCGTTCTCCAACGAGCTGGGCGTCGTCCTCGCGGTGGAGCGCATGCTCGGCATGGAGGTCCCCGCGCGCGCGGTGTGGACGCGCACGCTCCTCGCGGAGCTGAACCGGGTCCTCAACCACCTGATGTTCCTCGGCTCGTATCCGCTGGAACTCGGCGGGATCACACCGGTGTTCTACGCGTTCCGGGAGCGCGAGGTCCTCCAGAACGTCATGGAGGAGGTCTCCGGCGGGCGCATGCACTACATGTTCAACCGGGTCGGCGGCCTCAAGGAGGACCTCCCCGCCGGCTGGACCTCCCGCGCGCGGGCGGCCGTCGCCGCCGTGCGCTCCCGGATGGACGTCTTCGACGACCTGGTCCTCGGCAACGAGATCTTCCGGGGCCGCACGCGCGGGGTCGGCGTCCTGTCGGCCGACGCGGTGCACGCGTACGGCGTGAGCGGGCCCATCGCGCGCGCGTCGGGCGTCGACCTCGACCTGCGCCGCGACGAGCCCTACCTCGCGTACGGGGATCTCCAGGACGTCCTGAGGGTCGTCACCCGGCAGGAGGGCGACTGCCTCGCCCGCTTCGAATCCCTCCTGGAACAGACCCACAACGCCCTCGCCCTCGCGGACGCCTGCCTCGACCGGGTCGCCGACCTTCCGCCCGGCCCGGTCAACCAGCGCCTCCCGAAGGTCCTCAAGGCCCCCGAGGGCCACACCTACGCCTGGACCGAGAACCCCCTCGGCATCAACGGCTACTACCTCGTCAGCAAGGGCGAGAAGACCCCGTACCGGCTGAAGCTGCGCTCCGCGTCGTACAACAACATCCAGGCGCTCACCGAACTGCTGCCGGGGACGCTGGTCGCGGACATGGTGGCGATCCTGGGGTCGATGTTCTTCGTGGTGGGGGACATCGACAAGTAGGGCCCCTACAGGGCGAGCGGGTCCGGGATCCCGGCCGGGTGCACCAGCCAGCCGAAGTCGCCCAGGCCCCCGCGCGCGGTGAGTTCGGCGGCCTCCCCGCCGGCCGCGAGCGCCCGCACGTACGCGCGCGGGTCGGTGGACGCCAGTGCGAGGGGCGGCCGTGCGCCGCTGACTCCCAGGGCGCGCAGGGCGGCGCGCTGGGTGTGCAGGGCCGCCGGTGCGGACACCGCGCCCGCGCACGCGTCCAGCGCGACATGCGCGGTGATGTCACAGGTCCCGTCCGGCACCGGGACGACCTCGCGTCCCGCGCGGAAGCCGGTGAGCGTCCCGAAGGGCGGCCGGGAGTCCGCCGCGTGCGCGTAGTCGACCGCCACCGCGAGCCCCCGCTCGACCCGGGAGACCGCCGAGGCCCAGGCCCGGTCCCGGGGGAGGCCGATCTCCGCCCGCAGCCCCTCTACGGCGTCCAGGGGCCACCAGCGCGCCAGCCACGCGGCGTCCGCGCCGGACACCGGGGGGCCGAGGCGTTCGGTGCCGTCGGGGGCGACGAGGACGCCCCGGGGGACCCCGTCGGCGTCCGTCTCGACGACGTCCAGCGGCACGTTGTCCAGCCACTCGTTGGCGAACAGGAGCCCGCGCACGCCGTGCGGCGTCTCGGTGGTCCAGGTGACCCGCCCGTCCGCGTCCGCTTCGGGGGGCGGTCCGGCCAGTTCGACGGCCCAGGCGCGGGTGCGCGAGGCGACGTCGTACGGCAGGGCCGCCAGCACCCCCGTCACGAGTTCGCCCCGGCCTGCGCCCACGTCCACGAAGTCCAGCGTCCGGGGCCGGCCGAGCGCCTCGTCCACCCGGCACAGCAGCGCGGCCACGCAGCGGGCGTAGAGCGCCGAGGCGTGCACGGACGTCCGGAAGTGACCGGCGGGGCCCTCGGGGCGCCGGTAGAAGCCCTCAGGGCCGTACAGGGCCCTCTCGGCGGCCACCCGCCACCCGTCCCACGAGGCCGTCTCCACGGCGCTCACCTCCCCGGCCACCCGCCCAGACTAGGCGCACAGGTGATCACTCCCTCCACCTTGCGGAGTACGCGCGCGCTATACGGATCGGTCCTCCGGTTGACCCACAGGGGCATCACGCATCCCTACGCTGGGTTACGTGCAGCGCCTCTACGACTTCCTCCGCAGGCACCCGACCGGGGTGGACGGCTTCTGGGCCGTGGTCCTCTTCGGGTTCGCCTTCGCCATGGAGACGGCTCAGCACGAGGCCGGGCGGACGAACTCCCTGTCGGTGGTGGTGCCGACGGTCGCCGCGCTGTCCCTGGTGGTGGCGCTGCGCAGGCGGCTGCCGGAAGCCATGCTGGTGCTCGCGGCGGCCGCGGGCTGCGCGCAGCTCGTACTGGGCGTGGGCGTCAACGCGGCGGACTTCGCGATGCTGATGATCGTCTACACGGTCGCTGCGGTCGGCTCCCGCTGGGCGTCGTGGCTGGCCCTCGGCATGGGCGTGTGCGCGGCGACGGCGGCGCAACTGCGCTGGCCGGACGATTCGAGCGCGGGCGGCAACGTCGTCACCGTCGTCTTCCTGACCGTCCCGTTCCTGCTCGCCTGGGTGCTCGGCGACTCGATGCGCACCCGGCGCGCGTACCTCGCGCAGCTGGAGGAGCGCGCCGCCCGCCTGGAGCGCGAGCGCGAGGCACAGGCCAAGGTCGCCGTCGCCGCCGAGCGCGCGCGTATCGCACGCGAGCTGCATGACGTGGTGGCGCACAACGTGTCCGTGATGGTCGTCCAGGCCGACGGCGCCGCGTACGTCCTGGACGCCGCCCCCGACCAGGCGAAGAAGGCCCTGGAGACCATCTCGTCGACCGGCCGGCAGGCGCTCGCGGAGATGCGCCGCCTGCTGGGCGTCCTGCGCACCGGGGAGCACCGCGAGGGCGGCGAGTACGTCCCGCAGCCCGACGTCGAGCAGATCGAGGACCTCGTCCAGCAGTGCCGCGGTTCCGGGCTGCCCGTCGACTTCAAGGTCGAGGGGACCGCGCGCCCCCTGCCGAGCGGCGTCGAGCTGACCGCGTACCGCATCGTCCAGGAGGCGCTGACCAACACCCGCAAGCACGGCGGCCCCAACGCGGGCGCCAGCGTGCGGCTGGTCTACTTCGACGACGGCCTCGGCCTGCTCGTCGAGGACGACGGCCAGGGCGCCCCGCACGAGCTGTACGAGGAGGGCGGCGCCGACGGACAGGGCCACGGACTGATCGGCATGCGCGAGCGCGTCGGTATGGTCGGCGGGACCCTGGACGCCGGTCCGCGCCCCGGGGGAGGCTTCCGCATCAGCGTGCTGCTCCCGCTCAAACCGGCGCACTGACTTCCCCGTACGCCGCCTGCTGACACCTGTCACGAACCCCGGAAATCATGGAAACGGAAGAGGCCCCGATGACGATCCGCGTGATGCTCGTCGACGACCAGGTGCTGCTGCGCACCGGGTTCCGGATGGTGCTCGCCGCCCAGCCGGACATGGAGGTCGTCGCGGAGGCGGGCGACGGGGTCGAGGCGCTCCAGGTGGTGCGGTCCACGGAGGTCGACGTCGTCCTCATGGACGTCCGGATGCCCAAGCTGGACGGCGTGGAGGCGACCCGGCGCATCTGCGAGGAGCCCGACGCGCCGAAGGTGCTCATCCTGACGACGTTCGACCTCGACGAGTACGCGTTCTCCGGGCTGAAGGCGGGCGCCTCCGGGTTCATGCTCAAGGACGTGCCCCCGGGCGAGCTGCTCGCCGCGATCCGCTCCGTGCACAGCGGTGACGCGGTCGTCGCCCCCTCCACGACGCGCCGCCTCCTCGACCGGTTCGCGCCGATGCTGCCCAGCTCCGGGCGGGCGCCCGAGCACAAGGAGCTGGAACGCCTCACGGAGCGCGAGCGCGAGGTGATGATCCTCGTCGCCCAGGGCCTGTCCAACGGGGAGATCGCCGCCCGGCTGGTCCTGTCCGAGGCGACCGTCAAGACGCACGTCGGGCGCATCCTGACCAAGCTGGGCCTGCGCGACCGCGTCCAGGTCGTCGTCCTCGCCTACGAGACGGGCCTCGTGCGCGCGGGCGGGGGGCACGGCTGACGCCGCGGCCTCACCGCAGGATGCCCTCCAGGAAGTCGCTGCCCAGCCGGGCCACCAGGGCGACGTCCAGCTGGTGCAGGACGTAGCGGCCGCGGCGGCGGGTCGTGATCAGGCCGGCCTTCTTGAGGGCGGCGAGATGGCGGGAGATCTCCGGCGCGGACATGGTGTGGATCCGGGCGAGCTCGGTCGTCGTGTACGCGCTGCGCGCGAGGTTGCGGCACAACTGCATGCGCACGGGGTGGGAGAGCGCGTTCATCCGCAGGGTGAGCAGTTCCACCGAGGGGACCGCGTCGGGCGCCGGGGAGTGGGCGGGGTAGTGCAGCAGGGGGCGCCAGCCCTCGCGGTGCAGGACGTTCAGGTGCGGGCGGCCCAGGCTCGTCGGGATCAGCAGCAGACCGGCATCCCGCGCGGACGTACGGCTCTCGACGAGCTTGTCGACGACGATGCGCCCGCGCGCCTCGTCGAGCCGGACGGCGGGGGAGACCGCGGCGAACGCCTCTGCGGGCCCGCGCCGGTGCAGGATCTGCGTCTTGTGCCGGGCGTCGGCCGCGAGCTGGTGGCTCAGCCGCTCCCAGGTCTCCGCGAAGAACGCCTTGTCGCAGTCCTCCAGGAAGCGCCGCAGCCACGCGCGCACGCCCGGCGGGTCGTCGAGCAGCCGCCGCGCGAACGCCAGCTGCCGGGGCCCGCGCGAGGCGGCGAGGTCCAGGACCCGCCCCCGCAGCACGGGGTCCGCGAGCACCCCCGGCGCCGGGCAGTCGCACGCCGGGCACGCGAACTCCAGCGCCGCGTCCACGAACTGGTCGTCCGGCAGCTTGTCCAGCAGCGCCAGGTCCTCGGCGAGCGTCTCCCCGGGCAGCGCGCCCGGCACGCCCGCGCACGCCAGGAACAGGTCCGAGAACACCGTCCGCCACAGGAAGTCCGCCTCGCACAGCCGGTCGGCCAGATGCGGATCGAGCCCCGCGAGGACGCTCCCCGTCCACCCCTGGATCGCCGGATGGTGCCCCGGCTCCGACAGCGCGTGCAGCGCCATGCCCAGCTCGGCCAGCGGCGACGGGACGAAGGCCACCTGCTCGGGCCGGACCCCGGCGAAGTCGATGCTCACGCTCATGCGCCCATGGTGCACCCCACCACCGACAACGCCCCCGCCGATTGACGAGGGCCGTCAATCGGCGGCCCCGCGCGGCAGCCGCGCCACGAACTGGGCGACCGCGTCCTTCACGTCCTGCACGCCCCACTCCAGCCCGGCCGCCCGCACCGACACCTCCGTGTACGACACCCCGGGCCCCCGCTCCTCCCAGGGGGAGCAGAACAGGAACGTGCCGGTCTCCTCGGACTGGAGCACCGCCGCCTCCGCGAGCGTGTCCGCGTCGTACGGCAGCCAGAACTGGAACTCGTGGGTGTGCGGCACCCGCGGGTGCACGCGGGACCACGGGACGCCCGCCTCCGTGAACCCCTCCTGGAGGGAGGCGGCCACCACGCGCGCGTGGGCGACGTACTCCGGCAGCCGGGGCAGCTCCTCGTCCAGGCCCGCCAGCGCGGTGAGGGCCGCCGGGAACTGGTGGAAGAGCGTGCCGCCGTAGCGGTGGCGCCACGCCCTGGCCTCCGCGACCAGCGACTCGGGGCCCGCGAGGACGGCGCCGCTCAGACCGTCCAGGGACTTGTACAGGGACACGTAGACGCTGTCCGCGAGGCCGGCGATCTCCGCCAGCGGACGGCCGAAATGGGTGGTCGACTCCCACAGGCGCGCGCCGTCGAAGTGCACCACCGCGTCGCGCTCGCGCGCGGCGGCCACCGTCGCCGTCAGCTCCTCCCACGTGGGCAGCACGAAACCGGCTTCCCGCAGCGGCAGCTCCAGGGCGAGCGCCCCGAAGGGCTCCTCCGCCTCGCGCACCTCCTGCGGCGTCGGCAGCCGCGGTTCGTCCGTCAGGTGCACCGGCCGCAGCCCGGCGACCTGGCTGAGCGCGTCCCGCTCGTGCACCTCCAGGTGCGCCAGCGGATGCACCGCCACCGCGCGCACGCCGGTACGCCCCGCCCAGCACCGCAGGGCGACCTGCTGGGCCATCGTGCCGGTCGGGAAGAACGCGGCGGCCGCCATGCCCAGCAGCCCGGCGACCCGCTCCTCCAGGGCCGCCACGACGCCGTTGCCGTACACGTCCGTGCGCTCGTCGAGGTCGTACCCCTCGGCCGACGCCTGGAGATGCGCCATGCGCTCGCGCAGGGAGGC
This sequence comes from Streptomyces sp. 4F14, assembly GCF_048159485.1. Taxonomy (NCBI): domain Bacteria; kingdom Bacillati; phylum Actinomycetota; class Actinomycetes; order Kitasatosporales; family Streptomycetaceae; genus Streptomyces; species Streptomyces sp. 4F14. The sequence goes on along the minus strand of NZ_JBLRVY010000043.1, from coordinate 45,731 downwards.
GCGGTAGGGCGGGCGGGTGAGGATGCGCGCGGCCTCGCGCTGGGCCGTCATGCGCCGCTCGCGCAGCCGTTCTTCGGGGGACTCGTCGGCCTGCGGGCCCGGGGTGGTGGTCATGCCCGGATCATGCCTCCCCCCGGGGTGTGCGGGCATCCGCAATACCCACAGCCTGTGGACAACCGGCCGCGCGGGAACAGATCGCGTTAACATGACGAGAAATCGTCCGGTACCCAGATGCGGACTGGAACGGGAAGGCCGCCGTCGAGTGAGTACAGTCCACCAGCCAGACCCCAGGGACCGCCCCGCGCGGCTCACCGTCGGCGTCGTCGGCGCCGGCCGGGTGGGCCCCGCCCTCGCCGCGTCCCTCCAGCTCGCCGGACACCGCCCGGTGGCCGTCTCCGGTGTCTCCGACGCCTCCCGCAGGCGCGCGGCCCTCATGCTGCCCGACGTGCCCCTGACGACCCCCGAAGACGTCCTGGGCCGCGCCGACCTGGTCCTGCTGACCGTCCCGGACGACGCGCTGCCCGCCCTCGTGCAGGGCCTCGCCGACACCGGCGCGATCCGTCCCGGTCAGCTCCTCGTGCACACATCCGGCCGCTACGGCACGCGCGTACTGGACCCCGCCCTGCGCGCGGGCGCCCTCCCGCTCGCCCTGCACCCGGCGATGACGTTCACCGGCTCACCGGTCGACGTACAGCGCCTCGCCGGCTGCTCCTTCGGCGTCACCGCCCCCGACGAACTGCGCCTCGCCGCCGAGGCCCTCGTCATCGAGATGGGCGGCGAACCCGAGTGGATCGCCGAGGAGAACCGCCCGCTCTACCACGCCGCCCTCGCGCTGGGCGCCAACCACCTCGTCACCCTCGTCGCCCAGTCCCTGGAGCTGCTGCGCGCGGCGGGCGTCGAGGCACCCGACCGGATGCTCGGCCCCCTCCTGGGCGCCGCCCTGGACAACGCGCTGCGCTCCGGCGACGCCGCTCTCACCGGGCCGGTCGCGCGCGGGGACGCGGGCACGGTCGCCGCGCACGTCGGGGAACTGCGCAAGCACGCGCCCCAGACCGTCGCCGGCTACCTCGCGATGGCCCGCGCGACCGCCGACCGCGCGCTCGCGCACGGCCTGCTGAAACCGGAGCTGGCACAGGAACTTCTCGGGGTGCTGGCAGGCGGCGCTCCCGGCACGCCCGGCACCGAAGGAGACGCCCGATGAGCATCGCCCTGCTGCGCACCGCCGCCGAACTCGAAGCCCTCGCGCCTACGGGCCGCTCTGCCGTCGGCACCGGTCGTTCTGACCTCATCCCTGATAAGGATGACGCCACTTCGCAAAGGGATGACGCCGCTCCGCCCGCCCGCACCCGCGCCGTCGTCATGACCATGGGCGCCCTCCACGACGGCCACGCCACCCTGGTCCGCGCCGCGCGCGAGATCGCCGGCCCGGACGGCGACGTCGTCGTCACCGTCTTCGTCAACCCTCTCCAGTTCGGCAAGGGCGAGGACCTCGACCGCTACCCGCGCACCCTCGACGCCGACCTGAAGATCGCCGAGGAGGCCGGCGCGGACGCCGTGTTCGCGCCCTTCGCCGACGAGGTCTACCCGGGCGGCGAACCCCAGGTGCGCATCAGCGCGGGCCCCATGGGCGAGCGCCTCGAAGGGGCCGTCCGCCCGGGGCACTTCGACGGCATGCTGACGGTCGTAGCGAAGCTCCTGCACCTGACGCGCCCCGACGTCGCCCTGTTCGGCCAGAAGGACGCCCAGCAGCTCGCCCTGATCCGCCGCATGGTGGGCGACCTGAACTTCGGCGTGGAGATCGTCGCCGTCCCGACGGTCCGTGAGGACGACGGCCTCGCCCTCTCCAGCCGTAACCGCTACCTCTCGCCCCCGGAGCGCCGCACCGCGCTCGCCCTCTCGCGCGCGCTGTTCGCGGGCCGCGACCGGCACGCCGCGCAGGAGGCCCTGCGCGCCCGCGCGCGAGAGGTGCCCGCCACCCAGGCACGCGCGCAGGCGCTCAGCGCGATCGGCGAGTCCCGCGCGGCCGCCGACACGCACGCCGTCGCCCAGTCCGCCGGGGGCGCGGCGGGCATCCGCTCGGCCGCGCGCACGGTGCTCGACGAGGCCGCCCGCCTCGACCCGCCGCTCGCCCTGGACTACCTCGCGCTCGTCGACCCCGCCGACTTCACGGAGATCGGGGACGATTTCACCGGCGAGGCCGTCCTCGCCGTCGCCGCCCGGGTGGGGACGACCCGGCTGATCGACAACCTCCCGCTGACCTTCGGAGCCGCCTCGTGACCAGCACAGGCATACGCCCGCCCGCCGCCGACGAGCCCCGCCCCCGCCTCCACGCACCCGCGCCGGGCTGGGCGATCACGGCCGACGTCGTGGTCGTCGGCTCCGGCGTCGCCGGCCTGACCGCCGCCCTGCGCTGCGAGGCCGCCGGCCTGAACACGGTCGTCGTCACCAAGGCCCGCCTCGACGACGGCTCCACCCGCTGGGCCCAGGGCGGCATAGCGGCGGCCCTCGGTGAGGGCGACACCCCCGAGCAGCACCTCGACGACACCCTCGTCGCCGGCGTTGGCCTGTGCGACGAGGAGGCCGTGCGGACCCTCGTCACCGAGGGCCCCGACGCCGTACGGCGGCTCATCGCGACCGGCGCGCACTTCGACGAGTCCGCCGAGGGCGACCTTGAACTCACCCGCGAGGGCGGCCACCACCGGCGCCGCATCGCGCACGCGGGCGGGGACGCGACCGGCGCGGAGATCTCCCGCGCGCTCGTCGAGGCCGTCCGCGCGCGGGGGCTGCGCACCGTCGAGAACGCGCTCGTCCTGGACCTCCTGACGGATGCCGACGGCCGGACGGCGGGTGTCACCCTGCACGTGATGGGCGAGGGCCAGCACGACGGCGTGGGCGCCGTCCACGCGCCCGCCGTGGTCCTCGCGACCGGCGGCATGGGCCAGGTGTTCGCCGCGACGACCAACCCGTCCGTGTCGACCGGCGACGGTGTCGCGCTCGCCCTGCGCGCGGGCGCGGAGGTCAGCGACCTGGAGTTCGTGCAGTTCCACCCGACTGTGCTGTTCCTCGGCGCCGACGCGGAGGGACAGCAGCCCCTCGTCTCCGAGGCGGTGCGCGGAGAGGGCGCCCACCTGGTCGACGCGGACGGCGTGCGCTTCATGGCGGGCCAGCACGAACTGGGCGAGCTGGCGCCCCGGGACATCGTCGCCAAGGGCATCATGCGGCGCATGCTGGAGCAGGGTACCGAGCACATGTACCTCGACGCCCGGCACTTCGGCGCCGACATGTGGGAGCACCGCTTCCCGACGATCCTCGCCGCCTGCCGCGCCCACGGCATCGACCCCGTCCACGAGCCCGTCCCGGTCGCCCCGGCCGCCCACTACGCCTCCGGGGGCGTGCGCACCGACCCCCGGGGCCGCACGACCGTACCGGGCCTGTACGCGTGCGGGGAGGTCGCCTGCACCGGCGTCCACGGCGCCAACCGGCTCGCCTCCAACTCCCTCCTGGAGGGCCTGGTCTACGCGGAGCGGATCGCCGCCGACATCGCCGAGGGCATCACCGAAACCGGCCTCCCCGCGCGCGTGCCCGCCCCCGTCGACACCCCGCGGACCCCCGACCACCCCCTCCTCGCCCCCGAGGAGCGGTTCACCGTCCAGCGGATCATGAGCGAGGGCGCGGGCGTCCTGCGCTCCGCCGCCTCCCTCCAGCAGGCCGCCGACCGGCTCGACGCGCTCCACGCGCACGCGCGCGGCGCCCTCGACGAGAACGGCAAGACCGCCGAGCCCGGCGTCGACACCTGGGAGGCCACCAACCTCCTGTCCGTCGCCCGCGTCCTGGTCGCCGCCGCGCTCCTGCGCGAGGAGACCCGCGGCTGCCACTGGCGCGAGGACCACGCCGACCGCGACGACGACACCTGGCGCCGCCACATCGTCGTCCGGCTGAACCCGGACCGCTCGCTCGCCGTGCAGCCCACGGACACCGCCGACTTCCCCCCGACCCAGCGCACCCAGGAGCAGTGACCGAGTGAGCAACGACCTTCCCCTCGTCGACAGCGGCGTCCAGAGCGGCGGCTGCGGCGACGGCTGCGCCTGCGGTGCCGAGGGCGACGCCGAGACCGCCGAGTACCTGGAGTGCGGCCTCGACCCCTCGCTCGCCGAGCTGCTCGCCGACGCGGGGCTCGACCCCGTCGAGGTCGAGGACGTCGCGAACGTGGCGATCCAGGAGGACCTGGCGCACGGCGTGGACGTGACGACCGTCGCGACCATCCCCGAGGAGGCCGTCTCCACCGCCGACTTCGTCGCGCGCGAGGCGGGCGTCGTCGCGGGCCTCAGGGTCGCCGAGGCGGTCGTCTCGATCGTCTGCACGGACGAATTCGAGGTCGAGCGGCACGTCGAGGACGGCGACCGCGTCGAGGCCGGGCAGACCCTGCTGTCGATCACCTCGCGCACGCGCGACCTGCTCACCGCCGAGCGCAGCGCCCTCAACCTGCTGTGCCGGCTGTCCGGCATCGCGACCGCCACGCGCGCGTGGGCGGACGCCCTGGAGGGCACGCAGGCGCGCGTGCGGGACACCCGCAAGACCACGCCCGGGCTGCGCTCCCTGGAGAAGTTCGCCGTGCGCTGCGGCGGCGGCGTCAACCACCGTATGTCGCTCTCCGACGCCGCCCTGGTGAAGGACAACCACGTGGTGGCCGCCGGGGGCGTCGCGCAGGCGTTCAAGGCCGTACGCGAGGCGTTCCCCGACGTCCCCGTCGAGGTCGAGGTCGACACCCTCCACCAGCTGCGCGAGGTCGTCGACGCGGGCGCCGACCTGATCCTCCTCGACAACTTCACGCCCGGCGAGTGCGCGGAGGCCGTCGGGATCGTCGGCGGGCGCGCGCTCCTTGAGGCGTCCGGGCGGCTCACGCTCGACAACGCGCGCGTCTACGCCGACACCGGCGTCGACTTCCTCGCCGTCGGCGCGCTCACCCACTCCTCGCCGATCCTGGACATCGGCCTCGATCTGCGTGAGGCGGAGTGAACCGATGCTTCTGACGATCGACGTCGGCAACACGCACACCACCCTCGGGCTGTTCGACGGGGAGGAGATCGTCGAGCACTGGCGCATCTCCACGGACGCGCGCCGGACCGCGGACGAACTCGCCGTCCTCCTCCAGGGGCTCATGGGCATGCACCCCCTTCTCGGGGACGAGCTCGGCGACGGCATCGACGGGATCGCCATCTGCGCGACCGTCCCGTCGGTGCTGCACGAACTCCGTGAGGTCACCCGCAGGTACTACGGCGACGTCCCCGCCGTCCTCGTGGAACCCGGCGTCAAGACCGGCGTCCCGATCCTCACCGACAACCCCAAGGAGGTCGGCGCCGACCGCATCATCAACGCCGTCGCCGCCGTGGAGCTGTACGGGGGGCCCGCCGTCGTCGTCGACTTCGGGACCGCGACGACCTTCGACGCGGTGTCCGCGCGCGGGGAGTACGTCGGCGGTGTCATCGCCCCCGGCATCGAGATCTCCGTCGAGGCGCTCGGCGTCAAGGGGGCCCAGCTGCGCAAGATCGAGGTCGCCCGCCCGCGCAGTGTCATCGGCAAGAACACCGTCGAGGCCATGCAGTCCGGGATCGTCTACGGGTTCGCCGGGCAGGTCGACGGGGTGGTCCAGCGGATGACCCGGGAGCTGGCCGCCGACCCCGAGGACGTCACGGTCATCGCCACGGGGGGACTGGCGCCGATGGTGCTGGGCGAGGCGTCCGTGATCGACGAGCACGAGCCGTGGCTGACGCTGATCGGGCTGCGGCTGGTGTACGAGCGCAACGTCTCCCGCATGTGATCCCTCCGGGAACGGCCGCCCCTTGGTCCCCGGATCCGGGGGGCGGCGTTCCCGGCCCCCGCGCGGATCGTCCGGTGCGCGTCCCGTGTCCCCGGCCCGCTCCCGGCCGTTGGGCACGCGCGTACGCCCGTGAGTCCTCGCGGGCGAAACCTCGGCGCCACACCCCGGGAATATGTCGAATTTGTCTGATTAGCGCGTATCGTCGCCGCATGCCCACGCCATACGGATCCCGCGGCGGCATGGCGTTCGGTGCGGAGGAGCTGCGTGTGCTCCGTCGCGCTCTCGCCCTCGCCCTTCACCCCGGTCCCGCCTCGGCAGAGGACATCCAGGACTGTCATCGGCTGGCGACGTCTCTCGACGAGGCGCTGCGCGAGGCCGCTCGGTTGCGGACGTTCCTGGTGGCCGACCTCGCCCGGTACCGGGCGGCCCTGCCCGGCACCGCCGCCGGGTACCTGACGCTCCTGGAGGAGGTCCTCGGCACCGGCTACCGGCCCGAACCGGACGACCTCGCCGCACTGCGGGCCCTGCGGGGCAATCCGCTCGCGGCGACCCTCCTGAGCCGCTGCCAGGTGCTGGCCGAGCAGGACGTCCGCAGCCGGCTGGCCCGCCGGACCACCCGCCATGCCGTCCCCGCGCCCCTCACACCGACTCCCGCGGTCCCGCCCTCCCGTACCCGCCTGCTGGCCCTCCCGGGCGGCCTGTCGCCCGACGGCGGCTTCGAGGAGGCGACGGGGGAGGAGCCGACGCCTCCTCGTGAACGCCCGCAGCCCGGCCCGGCGGACGACCCCGCCCGCCCCTCGGCCCCCGACCCCGCCCGGCGCCCCATCCCGACCCCCGGCGAGGTCTTCCCCCGCCGCAAGCCGACCCCGCCCCCGCCCCCGGCCGACCCGGAGGAACGCCTCGCCGCAGGCTGACCCCCGGACCCGACCGCAGGTACCGCCGGCCCCGCCCCGGCCGCGAACCCTTCACGGTCGGCGCGAGGGCGGGCTTTTCCTGCGACGGTTTCCGTATCCGGCCCGCGCGCGAGGGCGTTCGGCGACCGGGAAAGGTAAGGGGCCGAGGACGGGGGGTGTCCCGTACGGGGATCTCCCGCCCCTCCCGCGCGCGTCGGCCCATTCCCACCCGCCTGCGCGGGAAATCCGGGCGTTCGGCTCGTCGGCCCGCGATTGGGGCACCCGCGCGTGAGGGGCTCGCCGACGGGTCCCTATAGAGGTCGGGCGGGGCGTCCTGCGGAACGTGTTCCGTTCTATGAAGTGGCTATGCGCGTGTTTCGCGGGGTGCCCCACCGCCGTCCGTAAAGCGGCTCCTTGCCGGAGGACGGGGAATCGGGGGAGAAGCACGGTCCGGGGTTGTCATCGAACGCTCACTGATCGTGGTGACGCGGAATTGGCCGGACGGCGCTCGCCGGAGCGCTCTCGGCGGGCGGTGTTCGCGATCCGGCCGCGTTTCGGGGCCCGCCCGTTTCCCCGGCCCCGGTTCTTCGTGGCTCGGAATCGTCGGGGCCCGGGATTTTCCGGCCTCGGATTTACCGGTTCCGGTCCCCGCCCGCCTGCATTTCCCGGGCATGGGGGGCGCGGATTCCCTGGTCGGCCGCGGCGGGCGCGTGATCGCCGGGAACGCCGGCCGGGGTGTGCGGGGCCGTGAGGATACCCGGAGGCGGTTGAGCCGGGGTCGAGGTTTTCAAAAGCTCTGGAATACCACCCCCGGATCCGCCGATCCACCGAACGGAACGCCTCCGGCGGCCCGCGTGCGCGCGCGGACGGCCCCGGCCCGGGTGTCCCCCGCTTCCCGACCCCGCCCGGATGTCCGCTTTCTCCGTGGCTACCCTGGGTCCATGGACTACGTCTCCGCGCTCGTACCCCCCATCGTCATGGCCGTGCTCTTCATCGGCGTGATCCGCGTGATCGTGAAGACCCAGGGCGGGGCCAACAAGGCCAAGGAGGACGCGGCCGTCGACGCGGCGCTCGCGCGCACGGAGGCGGCCCGGCAGGCGGGCCCCGGCCGCTCCGAGGGCTGACGGACACCTCATCGCCGTATGCCCTATTTGTTCTTGTTCATCAAGGAAAGTTCGGGTTCGGCGGGTGGATGGGGGCATCTCCCGTTATTGTGCTGAGCGTGCCTCGCCCATTGGGAGAACTCGAAGACGCGGTCATGACGCGGGTGTGGAAGTGGAACCGCCCGGTGACCGTTCGGGAAGTCCTGGAAGACCTTCAGCAGGAACGGTCCATCGCCTACACCACGGTGATGACCGTTTTGGACAATCTCCATCAGAAGGGCTGGGTGCGCCGGGAGTCCGAAGGCCGCGCCTATCGCTATGAGGCGGTCTCCACGCGCGCGGCGTACTCCGCCGCCCTCATGAACGACGCGTGGAGCCAGAGCGACAACCCCGCCGCCGCTCTCGTCGCCTTCTTCGGGATGATGAGCGAGGAACAGCGCGCGGCCCTGCGGGACGCCGTACGGATGGTCCAGGGGCCGGAGGAGTCCGCGCCGAGCCCCGGCGGGGCGGGCGAGGGCGTCGGGCGATAGCGTCCGGCTCATGTCAGCGCACAACCCCCCGGCGGACCGCGGCTCCGCGGCCTCCGCCCATGCCATCACCGTCCGGCGCGCGCGTACAGGTGACGTTCCGGCCGTACGGGCACTCCTCGACGACTACGCGCGCGGGCGCATCCTGCTCGACAAAGCGACGGTGACGCTTTACGAGGACATCCAGGAGTTCTGGGTCGCGGAACGGGACGACAACGCCGAGGTCGTCGGGTGCGGGGCGCTGCACGTCATGTGGGAAGACCTCGCGGAAGTCCGCACTCTCGCGGTCAAGCCCGGACTGAAGGGCTCCGGTGTCGGGCATCAGTTGCTGGAGAAGTTGCTGCACACGGCGCGTTGGCTCGGTGTTCGTCGCGTTTTCTGTCTGACCTTCGAAGTGGACTTCTTCGGCAAGCACGGCTTCGTGGAGATCGGCGAGACGCCGGTGGACACCGATGTCTACGCGGAGCTGCTCCGTTCCTATGACGAGGGCGTCGCCGAGTTCCTCGGACTCGAACGAGTGAAACCGAACACCTTGGGCAACAGCCGGATGCTTCTGCATCTGTGATCGGCCCTGCCCAGGGTGCCTATGTCCGAAACGCGCATGTTTCCGGTCGGGGGGAGTGGTCCGTCTCTCCCAGGGGTTTGTGTTTTCCCGGCAAAAGCGGTTTGCTTTCCGACGTACTGCAGTAGTGCATATAACTAGGGGCGGTGAAACGGCGGACGCCGCAGACCCTCAGCCCTCACGTTATCGATGAAAGGAATACCGGTGGCACAGAAGGTTCAGGTCCTTCTTGTCGACGACCTCGACGGTGGCGAGGCGGACGAGACCGTGACGTTCGCGCTGGACGGCAAGACCTACGAGATCGATCTCACGACGGCCAATGCGGACAAGCTGCGCGGCCTTCTCGACGCGTATGTGAAGGGCGGCCGGCGTACCGGTGGCCGTGCTTCCGGCGGGCGCGGAAAGGCCCGTGCCGCGGCCGGCGGCAACCAGGACACCGCGCAGATCCGCGCCTGGGCGAAGGAGAACGGCTACGACGTCAACGACCGCGGCCGTGTTCCCGCGACCATCCGCGAGGCTTACGAGAAGGCCAACGGCTGAGCGTTCGCGCTCCGCAGGCGGACACGGTGGGCGTGAGTCGCCAGCGTGTCCACCAGACGCACGAGACCGGGGGCGCCCTCATCGCCCCCCGGCGCCGGCATCGCCGGCAGCGAGGACTCCTCGCGACCCGGAACGGGGGGCCGCAGCCACACGGCGGCCCCCTGTACAGTTCCCCGGCGCACCGCCCCCGGCGGCAGCGGGGCCACGACGCTCCCGCCCGCGCCGACCGCCACGAGGTCCAGCGGCAGCGACCCCCACTCCAGCCACCGCAGGAGCCCCGGCACCTCCTCGGCCCCGCCCGCCGCGACCAGGAACCCCATCCGGCCGCCGTGCGCGAGAACGGGCCCCACGCATGCCGCGAGCCGCTCGCCCGACGGACCGCCGAGGGCGCCGCGCTCGCCGGTCGGCCCGGCAGCCTCCTCGCCCGCCCGGCCGCCACACACCCCGCCCCCGTCCCCCGCCCCCGCGAGATGCTCCAGCGCCGCCCGCCCCGCCTCCGCCGTGACCTCCAGGACGTCGAAGCGGCGGCCCGTGAAAAGTCGTACCGGTGATCCGGGCACTGTCGTCCAGCCGAGGACGTTCTCGTACCAACCGCGGATCTCGGAGCGGGGACCGGGCGGACGGCGAGGGGAGGGGACGGTGGTGACGGAGGTGAGCGGGCGGCCGGCGGGCGGGCCGGGTGCGGGGGGCGAGCCAACCATGACAAGCGCAACCGCCGGAATGGGCCGCGAGTTACGCTGGGTGTGCCAGTGGCTGCGCAGTGTGCGCGAGAAGGGGGTGTGGGGCCATGCGGGCGGGCGCAAGGTTGTTCGCCCGTAGCGGAGGGAACCGGTGCGTACGGCATGGACTGTCGGTGCCGACGGGTAAGACATCCCTAGTGGGAGGGGGCGACGAGCGGGAAAGGCCGTCCCGCGTTCGCCATCGGCGTACTGGCGACCGGGGTAAGTGCCTGGCCTGCGGGAACATCGTCTCGCACCATCAGGTTGGAGCAGATGTCGGCGTTCGGGGTCAGGAGACCGTGCCAGGTCTCCGGTCCCGCGGAGGTGATCCGGACGGTGTCGGCAGTTGGAATGAGCGGTCCCCGCTTGCGGGACTAAGCTGCGGAAGGACAGCGAGGGGAGCGTCCCCTCATTGCCTGACCGCTCTGAGGAGCGATTAACGATGTTCGAGAGGTTCACCGACCGCGCGCGGCGGGTTGTCGTCCTGGCTCAGGAAGAAGCCCGGATGCTCAACCACAACTACATCGGCACCGAGCACATCCTCCTGGGCCTGATCCACGAGGGTGAGGGTGTCGCCGCAAAGGCCCTGGAGAGCCTCGGCATTTCGCTTGAGGCGGTCCGTCAGCAGGTGGAGGAGATCATCGGCCAGGGCCAGCAGGCCCCGTCCGGGCACATCCCCTTCACCCCCCGTGCCAAGAAGGTCCTGGAGCTGTCGCTCCGCGAGGCCCTTCAGCTGGGCCACAACTACATCGGCACGGAGCACATCCTGCTCGGCCTGATCCGCGAGGGTGAGGGCGTCGCCGCCCAGGTCCTCGTCAAGCTGGGCGCAGACCTCAACCGGGTCCGGCAGCAGGTCATCCAGTTGCTCTCCGGCTACCAGCAGAGCAAGGAGACCGCCACCGCCGGCGGCCCCGCCGAGGGCACGCCCTCGACCTCGCTCGTCCTCGACCAGTTCGGCCGCAACCTCACGCAGGCCGCCCGTGAGTCCAAGCTCGACCCGGTCATCGGGCGCGAGAAGGAGATCGAGCGGGTCATGCAGGTGCTGTCCCGCCGGACCAAGAACAACCCGGTCCTCATCGGTGAGCCCGGCGTCGGCAAGACCGCCGTCGTCGAGGGCCTCGCCCAGGCCATCGTCAAGGGCGAGGTGCCCGAGACCCTCAAGGACAAGCACCTCTACACCCTGGACCTCGGCGCCCTGGTCGCCGGCTCCCGCTACCGCGGTGACTTCGAGGAGCGCCTGAAGAAGGTCCTCAAGGAGATCCGCACCCGCGGCGACATCATCCTGTTCATCGACGAGCTGCACACGCTCGTCGGCGCGGGTGCCGCCGAGGGCGCGATCGACGCCGCCTCGATCCTCAAGCCGATGCTGGCCCGCGGTGAGCTCCAGACCATCGGCGCCACCACGCTCGACGAGTACCGCAAGCACCTGGAGAAGGACGCCGCGCTGGAGCGCCGCTTCCAGCCCATCCAGGTCGCCGAGCCCTCGCTGCCGCACACCATCGAGATCCTCAAGGGTCTGCGCGACCGGTACGAGGCCCACCACCGCGTCTCCATCACGGACGAGGCGCTGGTCCAGGCCGCGACCCTGGCCGACCGGTACATCTCGGACCGCTTCCTGCCGGACAAGGCGATCGACCTGATCGACGAGGCCGGCTCCCGGATGCGCATCCGCCGGATGACCGCGCCGCCGGACCTGCGCGAGTTCGACGAGAAGATCGCCGGCGTGCGCCGCGACAAGGAGTCCGCGATCGACTCGCAGGACTTCGAGAAGGCCGCCTCCCTGCGCGACAAGGAGAAGCAGCTCCTCGCCGCGAAGGCCAAGCGGGAGAAGGAGTGGAAGGCCGGCGACATGGACGTCGTCGCCGAGGTCGACGGCGAGCTGATCGCCGAGGTCCTCGCGACCGCCACCGGCATCCCGGTCTTCAAGCTCACCGAGGAGGAGTCGTCCCGCCTGCTGCGCATGGAGGACGAGCTCCACAAGCGGGTCATCGGCCAGAAGGACGCCGTCAAGGCGCTCTCCAAGGCGATCCGCCGTACGCGCGCCGGCCTGAAGGACCCGAAGCGTCCGGGTGGTTCGTTCATCTTCGCCGGTCCGTCCGGTGTCGGTAAGACCGAGCTGTCCAAGGCGCTCGCGGAGTTCCTCTTCGGCGACGAGGACGCGCTGATCTCCCTCGACATGTCGGAGTTCAGCGAGAAGCACACGGTCTCGCGGCTCTTCGGCTCGCCCCCCGGCTACGTCGGGTACGAGGAGGGCGGCCAGCTCACCGAGAAGGTGCGCCGCAAGCCGTTCTCCGTCGTCCTCTTCGACGAGGTCGAGAAGGCCCACCCGGACATCTTCAACTCGCTGCTGCAGATCCTGGAGGACGGTCGCCTGACCGACTCCCAGGGCCGGGTCGTGGACTTCAAGAACACGGTCATCATCATGACGACCAACCTCGGCACCCGGGACATCTCCAAGGGCTTCAACCTGGGCTTCGCCGCCTCCGGCGACACGAAGACCAACTACGAGCGCATGAAGAACAAGGTGTCGGACGAGCTGAAGCAGCACTTCCGCCCCGAGTTCCTCAACCGCGTCGACGACGTCGTCGTCTTCCCGCAGCTCACGCAGGAGGACATCCTCGCCATCGTCGACCTGATGATCGGCAAGGTGGACGAGCGCCTCAAGGACCGGGACATGGGCATCGAGCTCTCCCAGTCGTCGAAGGAGCTGCTGTCCAAGAAGGGCTACGACCCCGTCCTGGGCGCCCGGCCGCTGCGCCGGACCATCCAGCGGGAGATCGAGGACACGCTCTCGGAGAAGATCCTCTTCGGCGAGCTGCGCCCCGGTCACATCGTGGTCGTCGACACGGAGGGCGAGGGCGAGAACGCGACCTTCACCTTCCGCGGTGAGGAGAAGTCGGCGCTGCCCGACGTCCCGCCGATCGAGCAGGCGGCCGGCGGTGGCGGGCCGAACCTGAGCAAGGAGGCGTAAGCCTCGGGAGTACGACGAAGAGGGCCGGTGCTGTGACAGCACCGGCCCTCTTGCGTCTACGGGACACGCCGGCTCGCGCGCCGGCGTCGTAGAGAGCCGGACTACGAGAGCTGGCCGTCGTAGTCCGGCAGCTTGTACGTCTTCTCGGCGTGGCCGCCGGAGAGGTCGGTGGCGCTGTTGCCGATGTTCGCGATGATCGTGTAGCCCTTGTTCTCGATGTCGACGCGCTGGGCGGTCTTGTAGGCGGCGACGTCCTTGAAGAGGTCGAGGAAGCCGCGGACGTACAGGCCGGAGACCTGGTAGCCGACGGTCTTGAGGTTGTAGTCCGTGACGGCCTTGATGATGCCCGGGCGCGCGGTCACGAAGAACAGGGAGACGCCGTGCTCCTGCGCGTACTTCGCGACGTTCAGGACGGGCTTGTTGGCCGGCTGCGGGTAGCTGAAGCCGAAGTCGGTCTCCAGCGTGGTGTTGTCGATGTCGAGGACGATCGCCTGCTTCTCGCCGGGCTTGGCGGCGGCGATACGGTTCTTCAGGTAGGGCAGGGCCTGGTCCATCACGGTCTGGCAGTCGACCTGCCAGGTCGCGTAGTCGACGTCCGCGGCTGCGGCCGCGGCGACGGTGGAGGTGCTGGTGGCCGTAGCGGCCTGGGCGCCGGCCGGGACGGCGAGGGCCGTCACCGCGGTCGCCGCGACGACCGTCAGGCCGATGCGGCGCGTCCAGGTGCCTCTGGTCATGTGTGGGGTCCTCTCGCGTCCTTGCGCTGCCATGTCGTGGGCATGCTGGTGGGTGGGAGTGGCTTGAGGGGAACCAGCGGGTTACTGGACGGTAGATGGTGCTGAGAGGCGCGTCACAGACCCGTGCGCGCATCGTGACCAGGGTCACAACTCGCCCCGGTCCAGGGTTTCTTGGGGCGGGGAGGTCGGTGATGTGCCGCATAGGGCGCGCGTCACTTACTAGGCGGAATAGTGGAGGCGGCGGCTTGGGGGGTATGTCCGGATCCAAGTTTTTTGTGGTGACGTACTAGCTTCTGTCGTAGGTCACCCGTTTGGGGGTCCGCGGGGGCGCGGGTTACCAAGGGAGGGTCCACCCGGCCGGGTTCGTACGGCGGGTGGCTTTTCTGTCCCCGACCTCCCGAGGTACTCGATGTCCCCGCGCGCTTTCCTCCGCTCCCTCCGTACGTCCTCGCTCCGCACCCGCGTGGCCGTCGGCGCCACCGCAGTCGGCGCCGCGGCCGTGCTGGGGAGCGCGGGGACGGCGTCCGCCGCGTCCGCGACCTGGGTCGACCCGGTGAAGTCGTACACCCTCTCCGCGAGCTACGCGCAGTCCGGCAGCCTGTGGTCCGCCAAGCACAGCGGGCAGGACTTCGCGGTGCCGACCGGTACGGCCGTCGTCGCCGCGCACGGCGGTACGGTCGTCAAGGCGGGGCCCGGCGGCGCCGGGGACGGGTCCGCGTACGGCAACGCGATCGTGATCCGGCACTCCAGCGGGGTGTACTCGCAGTACGCGCACCTGTCGCGGGTCGACGTGAAGGTGGGGCAGGTCGTCGGCACCGGTCAGAAGATCGGACTCTCGGGCAGCACCGGGAACTCGACCGGGCCGCATCTGCACTTCGAGATCCGGACGACGGCGAACTACGGCTCCGCGGTGGACCCGGTGGCGTTCCTGCGGGCGAAGGGCGTGACTGTCTGAGGGGTCGGCCTCCGGTGAGCGCCGGTGCGGAGCGCGCGGAGCCGGTTCAGGGGGCGCGTTCTCAGTGCCCCGCGCCCCCTCAGTGCTTCGCGTTCTCGTGTGCTTGGGTCACCAGGTCGATCGCGACCTCCAGCACCGCTTCGCGCTTCTCCTCCGGGGCGCCCTCGAAGTCCTGGAGCAGGAACATCCCGGCGTGCAGCGTGAAGATGGCGCTGATGCAGCGGACCTGGTCGGTCAGGAGGGCGTCGGGGTCGATGATGATGTCGCGCAGGCCCCGCATGCGGTCCTTGAAGGAGTCGCCGATCTGGAGTTCGCGGACGGTCGCCTGGTTCTCCTGCATGAAGCGGAAGAGGGGGGCGGCGTCGGCGAGGTGGCGGCTGTAGCGCCGTACGATCTCCTGCTTGGTGTCCAGGGTGTGGGGCTGCTCGGCGCCCCAGTCGATCAGCTCCTGGATCGGCTTCGTCAGATCGTCGAAGATGCTGACGATGATCTCTTCCTTCGTCTTGAAGTGGTAGTACAGGGCCGCTTTGGTGACGTCGAGGCGCTCGGCGATCTCGCGGAGCGACGTCTTCTCGTAGCCCTGCTCGGCGAAGAGTTCGAGCGCGACGTCCTGGATGCGCTGGCGCGTGTTGCCGCGCCGCTGCTGCTTGGTGCCGTCCATGGTGGCGCCCATTGTCCAACTCCTCGCGCTTGAGCGGGAACCCGGCCCGGGTGGTCGCCCGGCCAAGTGGTTGCCTTGGGGAAAAACTTACTTGACGACCGGCTAGTTACGGGTCTACTTTCCCGAGTGTATCGAACTAGCCGGGCGGCAAGTAAGTGGCCGGTCGGGGGGAGTGGGAACCATGGCGGACACACAGCAAGCCGACCCCGTACACGGGGCCGCGTCACCGGACGCACCGCAGGACAAGCAGCCCAGGAGCGTACGCGTCGTCCTGCTCGCGCTCATGATCACCATGATGCTGGCGATGCTGGACAACATGATCGTGGGTACGGCGATGCCGACGATCGTCGGCGACCTCGGCGGCCTCGCGCACCTCTCGTGGGTGGTCACCGCGTACACCCTCGCGACCGCGGCCTCGACCCCGATCTGGGGCAAGCTCGGTGACATGTACGGCCGCAAGGCCACCTTCATGACCTCGATCGTCATCTTCCTGATCGGCTCCGCGCTCAGCGGCATGGCGCAGGACATGGGCCAGCTGATCGCCTTCCGGGCCGTTCAGGGTCTCGGCGCGGGCGGTCTCATGGTCGGCGTCATGGCGATCATCGGCGACCTCGTGCCGCCCCGCGAGCGCGGCAAGTACCAGGGCATGATGGCGGGCGTCATGGCGCTCGCGATGATCGGCGGCCCCCTCGTCGGCGGCACGATCACCGACCACTGGGGCTGGCGCTGGGCCTTCTACATCAACCTGCCGCTCGGCGTCGTCGCGCTCGGCCTCATCAGCGTCGTCCTGCACCTGCCGCGCAAGCGGTCGCAGGCGCGGATCGACTACCTGGGCGCGACGCTGCTGACCGTCGGCATCACCTCCATCGTGCTGGTCACGACCTGGGGCGGTACGGAGTACGCCTGGACGTCCGCGCGGATCATGGAGCTGATCGGGATCGGGGTCGCCGCGCTCGTCGGGTTCGTGTTCTGGCAGAAGAGGGCAGCCGAGCCGATCCTGCCGCTGCACGTCTTCCGCAGCCTCAACTTCACGCTGATGGCCGTCATCGGGTTCATCACCGGGTTCGTGATGTTCGGGGCGACGCTGTTCCTGCCGCTGTACCAGCAGTCCGTGCAGGGCGCGTCCGCGACCAACTCGGGGCTGCTGCTCCTGCCGATGCTCGGCGCGATGCTGGTCACGTCGATCGTGGCCGGGCGGATCACCACCAGCACCGGGCGCTACAAGGTCTTCCCCGTCGCGGGCAGCGTCCTGATGATCGCCGGGCTGTACCTGCTGTCGACCATGGACACCGGGACCTCGCGGGTCACCTCCGGGGTCTACATGGCCGTCGTCGGGCTCGGCATGGGGTGCCTCATGCAGATCACGATGCTGGTCGCGCAGAACAGCGTCGAGATGAAGGACATGGGCGTCGCGTCCTCCTCGGCGACCCTCTTCCGGACGCTCGGCTCGTCGTTCGGCGTCGCCATCATGGGCGCGCTGTTCAACAACCGGGTCCAGGAGGTCATGGCGGAGCGTGCCGGGGCGCTCGGGTCCAAGGTCACCGAGGCGTCCGCGCAGCTCGACGCGGCGAGCCTGGCGAAGCTGCCGGCCGCGGCTCGGGAGGCGTACCAGTACGCCGTCTCCGCGGGCAGCCACTCCGCGTTCCTGCTCGGTGCGGTGGTCGCGGTGGTCGCGCTCGTCGCGGCGGTCTTCGTGAAGGAGGTCCCGCTGCGGGGGGCTGGGCCGCAGGGTTCCGGGGACGAGGACGGGCCCGGGGACGGGGACGGGGCGGCGAAGGCGCCGGCGCCGGTGGTCGAGCCGGTGTGACGCGGGTCTGAACGGGGCCTTCCAGCTGGTGTCCGCCGCTGGGAGGCCCCTATTTTTTGGGTGCCGGTGGGGCCCCGTGTCGTGTCGTCACGGCAGCATCGGGTAGCTGCCCGTGTTCGTCGGGGCGTGTTCCGGGAGCCAGAGGACGGCGACCGCGCCCTCGGAGGGGATGTGGTCGGGGGCGGCCGGGGGGCGGACGTTGCGGAAGGTGAGGCGGGCGCCCAGGACGCGGGACTGGCCCGCGGCGATCGTGAGGCCCAGGCCGTGGCCCTGTACGGAGCGGTCGGTGCTGCCGGTGCGGAAGCGGCTCGGGCCCTCGGCGAGGAGGGCCTCGGGGAAGCCGGGGCCGTGGTCGCGGACCCGGATGACCCGGCCCTCGACGGTGACCTCGATGGGTGCCTTGCCGTGCCGCGCGGCGTTCGTCAGGAGGTTGAACAGGACGCGCTCCAGGCGGCGGGGGTCGGTCGTGACCTCCGACTCGTGCACCACCTGGACCCGCACCGCGGGGTCCTTCGCGGCCACCCGGCGGGTGACGAACTCGCCCAGCATGATGTCCTGCAGCTCCGCGCGCTCGGAGGCGCCGTCGAGGCGGGCCACCTCCAGTACGTCCTCGACCAGGGTCCGCATCGCCTTCGCGCGGTCCAGGACCAGTTCCGTGGGCCGGCCGGGCGGCAGGAGTTCGGCCGCCGTCAGCAGCCCCGTCACCGGCGTCCGCAGCTCGTGCGCGATGTCCGCCGTCACCCGGCGCTCCGCCTCCAGCCGCTGCCGGAGGGCGTCCGCCATCGCGTCCACCGCGCTCGCGAGGTCGTCGGTCTCGTCCCGGACGACTCCGCCGATCGCGTCCCGCACCCGTACGTCCGTCTCGCCCTTGGCCACCTGGTTCGCCGCGGCCGCCGCCTTGCGCAGCCGCCGGGACAGCTGGCCGCCGATCAGCACGCCGAGTGCGCTGCCGCCGAGGACGACCGCTATCGAGCCGATGATCAGGGCCTGGTCGAGGTCGTTGAGGATGTCGATGCTGCGGTCGGTGAAGCCCGTGTGCAGGGAGAGCACCCGGCCGTCCTTCACCGGGACGGCCGCCCAGATGTCCGGCCCGCCGCCCCTGCGGTCGGAGACGAACGTCGCCCGCCGCCCCTCCACGACCTTGTCGTGCAGCTCCCGCGGCAGCTCCCGGTCGTCGATCTTGACGCCGGGGAAGTTCGGGCGGCCCGACACCTCGTAGTTGCGCTGGGCGATCTGGACCCGCTCGTCGGCCAGGTCGCGGGCGTTGTCCAGCATCGACACCCGCGCCGCGTTGTGCACGACCAGGCTCAGCACGATCGCGATCAGCGCGCCGACCAGGGCGATCGCCGCGCTCAGCTTCCACCGAAGGCCCGTACGGATGTCCGCGCGCTCCCAGAGCGCCGACACCTGCTTCCGGATCATCCCCGCACCCCTGCCCCGCTCAGGCTTTGAGCTTGTAGCCGAAGCCGCGGACCGTCTCGATGCGGTCCTGGCCGATCTTGGTCCGCAGCCGCTGGACGTGGACGTCCACGACGCGGGTGTCCCCGCCCCAGCCGTAGTCCCAGACGCGCTCCAGGAGCTTGTCGCGGGACAGGACCGTCCCCGGCGCGGAGGAGAACTCCAGGAGCAGGCGCATCTCCGTCGGGGTGAGGGCGACCGGGGTGCCCGCCTTTCTGACCTCCATGCCCTCCGTGTCGACCTCCAGGTCGCCGAAGGTCAGTACGCCGCCGGCGGCCGGGGCGTCGGCCTCGGCGCGGTCGCCCCCGCCCGCGTGCCCGAAGCGGCGCAGGACCGCGCGGATGCGGGCGACCAGGACGGCGCCGTCGAAGGGCTTGGTCACGTAGTCGTCCGCGCCGGCCTCCAGGCCCAGGACGACATCGATGGAGTCGGCCCGCGCGGAGAGCATGATCACCGGCACGGTCGACTCGTCCCGGATGCGGCGGCACAGGCTCACGCCGTCCAGGCCGGGCACCATCACGTCCAGCAGGGCGATGTCGGGGCGGTTCGCCCGGAACGCGTCCAGGCCCGACAGGCCGTCGGGCATGGCGGTGACCGCGAAGCCGTCCCGCTCCAGGGCGAGCTGGGTGGCCTCGCGGATGACGTCGTCGTCCTCGACGAACAGCACGTGTGTCTGGTCTGCCATCCGGGTGCTCTCAGTCTTCGTGGGGGTCTCTTGTCGGTCGTGCCGTGCTCGGCGCGGGGCCTCCCCTCAAGGGGACGCTCCGCGGACCCGGCTCGTTCACCGGCGCTGTCACTCGTACATCGGTCCGGACACCGCGATCGGTTCACGCCGCCGGAGAATTTTTCGCCGACTTTGATTTCCGCAGGTCAGAAGGGCGCCGTCAAGACGCCGAAAGGCCGGGAAGGATGGCCGGTCGGCGGTTGCGCGGCAGCCGACCGGCCATCCTTCCCGAGATCCGGCGGTCCGGCGACCGGGCCGCCCGGTGCCTTGCCGGTCCGGCCGCCCGCCGCCTCAACCCCCACCCGGCGCCGGCGCGGTTTCCGTGCCCGTGTTCCCGTACTCCGTGTGGGTGCTGTACTTCTTCGTGAACCTGCCCGCATCCCACATGTACGTGATCACGGTCTCCCCGGACGGGCTGGAGACCCGATCGTCCTTGGCGTACACCTGCTTCGTCACGACGAGGGAGCCCCGGTCTATCTCGGCGTAGACGGGGGGCTCCTCGGCCTTGAAGACGTTCTGGTAGCGGCCGTCCTTCTCGTGGTAGACGTACGAGCCGACGCCGACCGCGTCGGTGCAGGTCAGGACGTTGACCACGATGTCGGTCGCGGCGCCGCCGGTGAGGTTGCCGTACTCCACGTCGACCGGGTAGTCGTCGGCGACGCACGGCTTCAGCTCGCGCTTGACCTCGGTGGAGACCGCGGGGTCGTCCTTGACCAGGCTGACCGCGTCGATGTCCTTCGGGTCGGAGTAGTCGCCCGGCGAGGGCGTCGAACCGACGACCGCCTCGGCGTGGGCCGGGCCCTCGTCACGGGCGCCGGTGCCGCCGGTGCCGCAGGCGGAGGCGCACAGGGCGAGCACGGCGAGCACGGACACGCCCGTGATCGCCGCCTGGAAGGTCCCGTGGGCCGCAGGTGGTTCCGGCTCGGTCAGGCCGCCGCGCAACGCTCCCGCTCCTCACGCTCCAGCGCGCGTGCGTCCAGATCGCGCGCCTCCAGCTCCTCGCGGAGCCGGGCGAGCGCCCGGTGCAGCGTGCTCTTGACCGTTCCGGCCGACATGCCGAGGGCCGCGGCCGTCTCTTCGGTGGACATCTGCTCCCAGTGTCGCAGCACCACGACACTGCGCTGCTTCGGAGCGAGCACCTTCATCGCGTCCATCAACAGGGCGCGGTCCGCGTGCTGTTCGGTGGCGTCCTCGACCGAGGCGTCCGGGAGCTGCTCGGTGGGGACCTCCTCCAGCTTGCGGGCCCGCCACCACTCCGTACGGGTGTTGATCATGACCCGGCGCAGGTAGGCGTCGGCGAGGCGCTTGTCCGCGATGCCCTCCCAGCGGCCGTACGTGCGCGCCAGGGCCGTCTGCAGGAGGTCCTGGGCGTCCACGGGGTCGGGGACCAGACGGCGGGCGCTGCGCAGCAACGCGTCCTGCCGCGTGCGGACGTACTCCTCGAAACCGAGCACCTCGCCGTGCGCCATGTCCAACCGCCTCCGATCCCCGTTCCGGCCGACTTCCGTGCCGGTTTCCCGCTTGTGGTCTGTGGCCCCCGCGTCTCGCCGGGGCACGAGAAGAAAGCTACGGAGCTGTTGTCACGGCACTGTCCGAAGCAGCCTGCGGCGAGCGCTCGGCTGTCCGTCGGTTGTGTAACGGACGGCGGATCGGATACGAGAAGCGGGGTGCTTGATGAGGCTATGGGGTGATTTGGGCTATGGGTGGATGTGACACAGCCGAAGGATCCGCTGTGACGCGGGGCCTTCGGCTGTGAGGTGACCGTGAATCAGATCGAGTGGTTCAGCCGCGCGGCAGGCGGTACAGGCCGCCCGCGAGCGGCTCCACCAGGCCGTCGGAGACGAGGCCGTCCAGCGCCCGCGCGCGCTGCACCGGTTCGTGCCACACCCGGTCGAGCGCGGACTGCGGCACGGGCGTGTGCGCCTCGCGCAGGACGGCGAGCAGCTTGCCGCGCACCTGGCGGTCCGTCCCGGCGTACGTCTGCCCCTTGCGCGGCGGGCCCTCGTGCTCCGGCTTGCCCGCGAGGCGCCAGGCGCAGCTCGCGGCGATCGGACAGCGGTGGCAGGTCTCGTTGCGGGCGGTGCACACCAGGGCGCCCAGTTCCATGGAGGCGGCGGCCCAGCGCGCGGCCGTCGGCTCGTCGTCGGGCAGCAACGCGCGCGCGAGCTTGCGCTCGGCGGCGGTGGTCGCGTTGGGCGGGTACTGCACGCCGCTCACCGCGCGCGCGAAGACGCGGCGGACGTTGGTGTCCAGGACGGCGTGCCGGCGGCCGTACGCGAAGGAGGCGACCGCCGCGGCCGTGTACTCGCCGATGCCGGGCAGCGCGAGGAGTTGGGCGTGGTCGGCGGGGACGTCGCCGCCGTGCCGCTCCGTTATGGCGACGGCCGCCCCGTGCAGGCGCAGGGCGCGGCGCGGGTAGCCGAGCCGGCCCCAGGCGCGTACGGCCTCGCCGGGGGCCTCGGCGGCCAGGTCGGCGGGGCGGGGCCAGCGGGTCAGCCACTGCTCGTAGACGGGCAGGACGCGGTTGACGGGTGTCTGCTGGAGCATGAACTCGCTGACCATCACGCCCCACGCGCCCGCCTCGGGGCGCCGCCAGGGCAGGTCACGGGCGTGCTCGTCGAACCAGTCGATGACCGGGGCGTGCAGGTGGACTCCGGTGTCCTCGACGGGCTGCTCCTCCCGCGCGCGTGCTCTGGCGGACAGGCCGGCAGCGGCGTCGGAGGGGGTGGTGTGCGGGGGCTCAGTGGGCGCAGTCATGGCTCTTCGATCCTGCCATGGGAAGGGGTGCACGCGTGCGTGCCGTCACCCGTGAGGGGGGCGTCCGCGCTCGCGCGCGGGGCGTCGATCTCCGTGCCATGGCCAAAGGTGCAAGGGGTGCGATTGTGAACGAGTAGGGCGCCGGGGGGCGTTGCGGCGGACGCGACCGGGATGATGATCCGGAAAAGTTGTGGTTCAGGCGGCGGGTGGGGACGGCGAACGCCGCGATCTCTCGTACAGTTTGCGCCGTGGGATCTCTGCGCAATCCGGTCGGGCCGCTTCCCTCCACCATCTACTGGCGACGGAGGGCCGTACTGCTGTCCGTGCTGGCCCTGTTGACGCTTCTGGTCGCCTGGATCGTCCTGTCGGGCGGCGGCGGCAAGAAGAACGGCGCCGAGGGGTCCAACGGCAAGAATCCCGCCTCCTCGATCACCCCGGGGCCGTCCGCCTCGGGCCCCGCGATCAGCCAACACCCCGGCGGACGCGACGAGTCGACGCCCGGTGAGACCAACGGGTCGGCCTCCGGCGGGGGTTCGGGCGACGGCGGCTCCGGATCGGACACCGGCTCGGGCGACACGGGCGGCGGCGCCGCTTCCGGCGGCTCGGGCGACGACGGCTCCAACGGCAGCGGCACCGGCAGCGCCGGTACCGCCCTCCCGGCGGGCACCACGCTCCCCAACTGCACGGCCAGCGTGGTCACCTGGACCCTCAGCAGCGTCAGCAACACCTACTCGCCCGACCAGACGCCGACGTTCCGCCTCACCGCGCGCAACAGCTCCGGCAGCGACTGCAAGGTCGACCTCGGCCCGAAGAACACCGTCCTGACGATCACCCAGACCGGCAGCGACGACACGTACTGGGCCTCCGACGACTGCCCCAAGGCCACCGGCGGCGCCCTGTACCGCGTCCCCGCCGGCGCCACCTTCACGTACACCCTGAAGTGGGACCGCAAGCCGAGCGCCCCCGAGTGCGCCACCCCGCCCGCCGGCACCGCGAGCGCCGGGACCTACCTCGTCGAGGCGAAGGCCCCGGGATTCGCGAAGGCACAGACGTCGTTCGTCCTGGAAGCGGACTGACGGCCCGTCGCCCCCGCGCGCGAGGGCGCGTCGTACGACCGTCCAGGGGCCGTTTTCCGGGGCGCTCGCCCCTTAACGCCGGTGGGGGGGCTCCCGGAGCCCCCCACGCGCCGTCAGACGTAGCGCTCCAGGATCGACGACTCCGCCAGCCGCGACAGCCCCTCGCGGACACTGCGCGCGCGGGCCTCGCCCACGCCGTCCACGGCCTGGAGGTCGTCCACACTCGCCGCCAGCAGCTTCTGGAGGCCGCCGAAGTGCTCCACCAGCCGGTCGATGATCGCGCCGGGCAGCCGGGGCACCTTCGCCAGCAGCCGGAAACCGCGCGGGGAGACCGCCGAGTCCAGCGCCTCCGGGGAGGCCGTGTAGCCCAGCGCGCGGGCGACGGTGGACAGTTCGAGCAGCTCCGCGTGGGTCAGCGCGTCCAGCTCGTACAGCGCCTCGTCGACCGTGCGGGAACGCTTCGCCGTCGGCTCCGGGACGTAGTCCCGCACCACCAGCTCGCGTTCCGGCTCGACGCCCGCGATCAGCTCGTCGAGCTGCAGGGCCAGCAGGCGGCCGTCCGTGCCCAGCTCGACGACGTACTCGGCGATCTCGGTGGCGATCAGGCGGACCATCTCCAGGCGCTGGACGACCGCCGAGACGTCCCGGACCGTCACCAGGTCCTCGATCTCCAGCGCCGACAGCGTCCCCGCGACCTCGTCCAGGCGCAGCTTGTAGCGCTCCAGGGTCGCCAGCGCCTGGTTCGCGCGCGACAGGATCGCCGCCGAGTCCTCCAGGACACGCCGCTGGCCGTCCACGTACAGGGCGATCAGACGCATCGACTGGGAGACCGAGACGACCGGGAAACCGACCTGCTTGGAGACGCGGTCGGCGGTGCGGTGCCGGGTGCCGGTCTCCTCGGTGGGGATCGTCGGGTCCGGGACCAGCTGCACGCCCGCGCGCAGGATCTTCGACAGGTCCGAGGAGACGACGATGCCGCCGTCCAGCTTGCACAGCTCGCGCAGCCGGGTCGCCGAGAACTCCACGTCCAGGACGAACCCGCCGGTGCACATGGCCTCGACCGTCTTGTCGGAGCCCAGCACGATCAGACCGCCCGTGTTGCCGCGCAGGATCCGTTCGAGGCCGTCCCGCAGGGCGGTGCCGGGGGCGACGGCGCTCAGCGAGGCGCGCATCAGGCCATCGGAGCCGGCACTCCCACCGGACTTTCCGGGAGCCGCCGCCCGGTCGTTGGCTGCCACTGCACTCCTCCGGTCACAGGTTCTGGGGGGCTCCCGCCTGCGCACACGGTTCGTACGGACGGGCGAGACCAGGGCAAAGTCTACCGGCGCTCCTCCTCGCCCTGGGGGGCCTGTCGACGACGCGAGCGCGGGAGCACCCGCAGAGCGTCCCCTATATCGGCGACTTCCAGGACCTTCATCCCGGCCGGGATCTTCCCCGGGTCGCCCGGCACCAGCGCGTGCGTGAAGCCCAGGCGGTGCGCCTCCGCGAGCCTGCGCTGCACGCCCGTCACCCGGCGCACCTCGCCCGCAAGACCCACCTCGCCGATCGCCACCAGGTTCTTCGGCAGCGGGGTGTCGCTCGCCGCCGACGCCAGCGCGAGGGCGATCGCCAGGTCCGCGGCCGGCTCCGACAGGCGTACGCCGCCCACGGTCGCCGAGTAGATGTCCCGCTTGCCCAGCGCGCTGATGCGGCCGCGCTGCTCCAGGACGGCCAGCATCATCGACACCCGGGACGTCTCCAGGCCCGACGTCGTCCGGCGCGGGGTGGGGATCTGCGTGTCCACGGTCAGCGCCTGCACCTCCGCGACCAGCGGGCGCCGGCCCTCCAGAGTGACCGTCAGGCACGTGCCCGGCACGGGTTCGGCGCGGCGGGTCAGGAACAGGCCGCTCGGGTCCGCGAGGCCCGTGATGCCCTCGTCGTGCAGCTCGAAGCAGCCGACCTCGTCCGTCGCGCCGTAGCGGTTCTTGACGCCCCGCACCAGGCGCAGACGCGCGTGCCGGTCGCCCTCGAAGTGCAGGACCACGTCCACCAGGTGCTCCAGCAGGCGCGGGCCCGCGATCGCGCCGTCCTTCGTGACATGACCCACCAGGAGCGTCGACATGCCACGCTCCTTCGAGGCGCGGATCAGGGCGCCGGCCACCTCGCGCACCTGCGCCATGCCCCCGGGGGCGCCGTCGATCTCCGGGGAGGCGACCGTCTGCACCGAGTCCAGGATCAGCAGCGACGGCTTCACCGCGTCCAGGTGGCCCAGGACCATCGAAAGGTCCGTCTCCGCCGCCAGGTACAGGTCGTCGGCCAGCGCGCCGATGCGGTCCGCGCGCAGGCGCACCTGGCTCGCCGACTCCTCGCCCGTCACGTACAGCGTGCGGTGCTCGTCGCTCGCCGACTTCGCCGCGACGTCCAGCAGCAGCGTCGACTTGCCCACGCCCGGCTCGCCGGCAAGCAGCACCACCGCGCCCGGCACCAGGCCGCCGCCCAGGACGCGGTCCAGCTCCGGGACACCCGTCGTCCGCGCGGTCGCCTGCCTGCCGTCCACCTGGCCGATCGGCACCGCCGACGACGTCACCCGGCCCGGCGCGGTCGTCCGCACCGCCGGGGCGCCGTACTCCTCGACCGTCCCCCACGCCTGGCACTCCGGGCACCGGCCCAGCCACTTGGCCGTCTGCCAGCCGCACTCCGTGCAGCGGTAGGAGGGACGGTCCTTCGTGGTCTTCGTGCGGGCAGCCATGGGAGGAACCGTAACGTCCGGCACCGACAGCGCGGTCCGCCTGTGGACAACCGAGGGCGCCAATCGGTCGCGTCACTCCGGGAATCGGCCACCCGAGAGCGCCCGGTGTCCCCTATTGAGGGATCGTTTCACCCGTATGGATTAAAAGGGCTCAAGGTTCGGGATCGGTGCCTCGCGGGGCGCCTACGGTCGCACGGGTGATGAGCACGAGTCCGGAGACCTCGCCCCGTACGACCGGCGCGCACCGGGAGCGACGGGAGGCGCGTGATCGTGAGGCGGCGCGCACACTGGCCGAGCGCCCGCCCGCGCGGTACGAGCCGTACCTCGACGGCCTGTTCACGTACTGCCTCGCCGTCCTGTGCGACCACGACGCGGCCGTCGCCGCCCTCGGGGACGCGCTCGCCTTCGCCGAACGGCGCGGGCACCGGATGCCGGACGAGGGCGGCGAACTGCGCGCCTGGCTGTACGCGCTCGCGCGCTGGGCGTGCCTGCGGCGGCTGACCCAGGCCAAGCAGAAACGTCATGCCTCCGGGGCCCGGCCCGAGACGCCCGACCCCGACGACGCCGACGACGTCGTCAGGGAACAGCGGCGCCGCGAACTCGCCCTGCTCGCCTGGCCGGAGGCCGCCGGCACCAGCCCGGAGCAGCGCGAGGCGCTCGAACTCGCCGTACGGCACCGGCTCGGTGCCCCCGAGGTCGCCGCCGTCCTCGGCAAGGAGCCCGCCGCCACCCGCGAACTGCTCTCCTCCGCCGCCTGCGAGGTCGAGCGCACGCGCGCGGCGCTCGCCGTCGTCGAGACCGGCGGCTGCCCCGCCGTCGCCCGCCTCGCCGACGGCCACCACCTGGTGCTCAGCGCGGCCCTGCGGCGCGAACTCGTCCGGCACGTCGACGACTGCCCGCGCTGCCGGCGGGCCGCCGAGCGCGCCGTCCCCGGGCGCTGGCCCGGCGCGGCCGTCACGCCCGCCGAACTGCCCGTCCTGGAGGCGCCCCGCGCGGCCCTGTACGTCGCGATGACGCACGTCCCGCGCGCGCGGGGGGCCGCCGCGCCCCGGTACGACCGGCGCGGGTTCCCCATGGACCCCAAGGACCGGGCCGCCCGGCGCGACCGGCTGCGCGCGCGTGCGGTGACGACGACCGTCGTCGCCACCGTCGTCGCCGCGCCGGTGCTCGCGCTGTGGGCCGCCTACCGGGGTGAACCTCTCGGGGAGGGCGCCGAAGGGAGCGTCCCGCGCGCGAGCGAGGCGCAGCGGCCCGGCGCGCTCGGGGGCGAGGCCGGCGCCGGGTATGCGAACGCGGGCAACGCCGGGGCACGGTCCGGTGCCGACCGCGCGGACGGGGGGCGGCCCGATGTGTCCGTGGAGGTCATCAGCGTCTCCGGCGCGGGCTCGAAGGGGGCCGCGCGTCTCACCGTCACCGCCGCGGGGAGCGGTGACACGACCCTCGTCACGCTGACCGCGTCCCGGGACGGCGGGCCCGTCCGCTGGTCCGCCACGACCGGTTCCGCGTGGCTGTACCTGAGCACGTCCTCGGGGATGCTCGGGCCCGGTGAGTCGATCACCGTCAAGATCTACGTCGACGCTCTGCGCGAGCCCTCGGGGGCCTGGCACGCGCGCGTGGCGATCGCGCCGGCGGGGGCGGTCGTGTCGATCACCGGGTACGGGCCGGTCCCCGGCGGACCGGGGACTCCGCCGCCGTCGGCCGAGCCGTCCCCGACGCCGAGCGCCTCGTCGTCGCCTTCGGCCTCGCCGAGCGCTCCGCCGACGGACTCTCCCGAACCGTCGCCGAGCGAGTCCTCCGCGGGGCCGGGGAGCCCGTCGCCGTCCGCGGGGGGTGGGGAGCCGACGCCGGCGGCGTCGTAGGGCGGGTGAGGGCGCGTGGGGGGCGTTCAGGGGGGTGGTGTGTCCGGTGGGTGGGCGGCTGCGGGTGCGTGGTGGCCGGTCGCGCCCACGCGGCGGATCCGCACATCAACACAGTCCCGCGCCCCTGGGGTGGGCTGGTGTCGGTTTTCAGGGGCTGGCCGGGGGCTCGTCCGGATAGCTGGGAGTGCGGGTGGTCCGGGAGCGTCCCGCGCGGATGCGTGTGGACTGGGGATAGGGGGGTGAGGTGGGTGGTTGGGGAGCGTCCCGCGCGGGTGCGTGAAGTCCGAGTGGGCGCCGCTGAAGCTGCACACCGGGGCAGCCCCCCGCGCGTGCGGGGAGCCGTCCCGCCAGCCGTCGGCTCCGCGAGCGCGTGCACCCCCGCGCGCGCCGAGTTCGGCCACCGCATCGCCGTCCGCTCCTCCCCGCCCCCGTGCGCCCGGTTTGACGTAAATGTGGGTTGCCCTTGGGTGTGGGCTGTCGCCGGGAGGGAATGCGCAGGGAGGCGTTCGGCCGTACGCGCGCGGGGGAGAGGGGGACGGGTGGACGGGTGGTCAGGGAGTGGGGTCCGCGGGGTGGGGGGCCACCAGGGGGAGCTGGGAGGCCAGGCGGGCTTCGCAGAGCTCGACGAGACGGTCGTAGCCGGCCTTGCCCATCAGTTCGGTGAGTTCGGGGCGGTACGTGATGTAGACGGGCTCTCCCGCGCCGTGCGCGGACGTCGCGGAGGTGCACCACCAGTGCAGGTCGTGGCCGCCGGGACCCCAGCCGCGGCGGTCGTACTCGCCGATGGAGACCTGGAGGATGCGGGTGTCGTCGGGACGGTCGATCCAGTCGTACGTACGGCGCACCGGAAGCTGCCAGCAGACGTCCGGCTTGGTCTCCAGGGGCTCACGGCCCTCCTGGAGGGCGAGGATGTGCAGCGAGCAGCCGGCGCCGCCGGAGAAGCCGGGGCGGTTCTGGAAGATGCAGGAGCCGTTGTAGGGGCGCGTCTGGCGGGAGCCCTCGTCGTCCTTGGAGACCCAGCCGCCGCGCTGCCCCTCGGCGTGGTGCTGCCAGATCTCGGGCGTGAGCCGCGCCACATACCCGGCGACGCGCTTCTCGTCCTCGCTGTCGGAGAAGTGGGCGCCCAGCGTGCAGCAGCCGTCGTCCGCGCGGCCCGCCTGGATGCCCTGGCAGCCGCTGCCGAAGACGCAGGTCCAGCGGGAGGTCAGCCAGGTCAGGTCGCAGCGGAAGAGCTGCTCGTCGTCGGCGGGATCCGGGAACTCGACCCACGCGCGCGCGAAGTCGAGCCCTTTCTCGTCGCCCTCCAGGGCCTGCTTCTTCGATGACTTCGCCTGCGAAGAACTCCCGGACGAAGCGCCCCCCTTGTCGGCCTTGGGTGACTTCTCCGGCTTTTCCTGGTTCTCGTTCTTCGCCTTTTTCGTCTTTGGCACGGGACCAGGGTAAGTCGCCGCGACCGTCTCACGGCACAGACGGAGGGACGGCGGACAGAGCTACTGGCAGTAGCGTTCTTTACATGAGACTCGGTGTCCTCGACGTGGGATCGAACACGGTGCATCTGCTGGTGGTGGACGCACACCCGGGCGCGCGCCCGCTGCCCGCGCACTCGCACAAGGCGGAGCTGCGCCTCGCCCAACTCCTCGACGCGGACGGGGCGATCGGCCCCGAAGGGGTCGACAGGCTCGTCGGCGTCGTGCAGGACGCGCTCCAGGCCGCCGAGGACAAGGGCGTCGAGGACCTGCTGCCGTTCGCCACGTCCGCCGTCCGCGAGGCCAGCAACGCGGACGACGTCCTCGCGCGCGTGCACGCCGAGACCGGCGTCGAACTCCAGGTGCTGACCGGCGCGGAGGAGGCCCGCCTGACCTTCCTCGCGGCCCGCCGCTGGTTCGGCTGGTCCGCCGGCAAGCTCCTCGTCCTCGACATCGGCGGCGGCTCCCTGGAGATCGCCTACGGCATCGACGAGGAGCCCGACGCGGCCGTCTCCCTCCCGCTCGGCGCGGGCCGCCTCACCGCCGGCTGGCTGCCGGGCGACCCGCCGGGCGCGGAGCACATAAGGTCCCTACGGCGCCATGCGCGCGCGCAGATCGCCCGTACGGTCGGCGAGTTCAGCCGGTTCGGCGCTCCCGACCACGTCGTCGCGACGTCCAAGACGTTCAAGCAGCTCGCCCGCATCGCCGGTGCCGCGCGCTCCACCGACGGCCTCTACGTCCAGCGCGAGCTCAAGCGCGAGTCCCTCGAAGCGTGGGTGCCCCGCCTCGCGGGCATGACCGTCGCCCAGCGCGCGGAACTCCCCGGCGTCTCCGAGGGCCGCGCCGGCCAGCTCCTCGCGGGCGCGCTCGTCGCGGAGGGCGTCATGGACCTCTTCGGCGTCGAGACGCTGGAGATCTGCCCCTGGGCGCTGCGCGAGGGGGTCATCCTGCGGCGGCTGGACCACATGCCGGCGGTGTGAGCGGGGCGGTGCGGTGGGGGGCGTACGGGGCGGGTTGTGGCCGCTGGGGCAGGCCGGTCTGCTGACTCCCGCGTGCGCGGGTGAGGGCGAGGGCGAGGGCCTCGGGTACGGCGGGTTGGTCTCCCGCGTGCGCGGGCGAGCGTGACGGGCGGTGCGGTCGCCGTGGAGACCATCTGTTGGCCTCCCGCGCGCGAGGGCGAGCGGGCCCGTCGCGACCCGGCGACGCTCCCTGCGCTCCCTGCGCGTACGCGTGGAGCGGGCCGTCCCGGTCGTCCGAGGCGCTTCGTGCGTGCTGGCGCGTGTGCGCGTGGCGCGAGCGGTGGTGCGGTGCGAGGCCGTGGTGTGAGGCGCGTGCAGCGGGGGTGAGGAGCGCGGAGGGCCGGCGCGTGGTGCGTGAAGTGCGCCACCCTGCCCTGTCCGGCTTGGTCACCCCGGGTTCGCGTCCCGCGCGTGTGCCGGTTCGGGCGTCCAGGGCCTCTGGCCCTGTTCGGACGCCGTCCGGGACCAGGGAGCGGCCTTCACGCGCGTGTGAGCGGGCCACACGGCCTCGCCGTGGCACCCCGGGCACCCGGCTCCGGCGCCCTGCGCGGCCCCGTACGCTGTCCCTCGTGGCAGAACCAGTGGTGCGCATCCCGGATGCGAAGGTCGCTCTGTCCACGGCCTCGGTGTATCCGGAGTCGACGGCGACGGCCTTCGAGATCGCCGCGCGCCTCGGGTACGACGGGGTCGAGGTGATGGTGTGGAACGACCCCGTGAGCCAGGACATCGAGGCGCTGCGGCGGCTCAGTGACTATCACCGGATGCCGATCCTCGCCGTACACGCGCCCTGTCTGCTGATCACGCAGCGGGTCTGGTCGACCGACCCCTGGACCAAGCTCCAGCGCGCCCGCGTGGCGGCCGAGAAGCTGGGGGCGAGCGCCGTCGTCGTGCATCCGCCGTTCCGCTGGCAGCGGCAGTACGCGCGGGACTTCGTCCAGGGGATCTGGCGGATGGCCGACGAGACGGACGTCCGGTTCGCCGTCGAGAACATGTACCCGTGGCGCTACCGCGACCGCGAGATGCTCGCGTACGCGCCCGACTGGGACGTCACCAAGGACGACTACCGGCACTTCACGATCGACCTCAGCCACGCGGCGACGTCCCGTACCGAGGCGATGGACATGGTCGACCGGATGGGCGACCGCCTCGGGCACGTCCACCTCGCCGACGGCCTCGGCTCCAACAAGGACGAGCACCTGGTCCCGGGGCGCGGCACGCAGCCCTGCGCCGAACTCCTGGAGCGCCTCGCCCTCACCGGCTTCGACGGCCATGTCGTCATCGAGGTCAACACCCGCCGCGCGATGTCCGCCGCCGAACGCGAGGCCGACCTCGCGGAGGCCCTCGCCTTCACCCGTCTCCACCTCGCCTCGGCCCTCAAGGTCCCCCGCGGATGACCGACGGCACACCGGACCCGACGCCCGCGGGAGGGCCGACGGAACCGGCTGAACGGGAGGAGCGGGCCGCCGAGGTGGACGGCCCCACCGGGGAGGACCGGGTCGGCCGCCCTGCTCCGAGCCCTGACGACCGGCCCGCGCACCTCCTGACGGACCCGAGCACGGACGACCCGGCCGCGCGCCGCACCCCGCCCTCGAACCCGGAGGGCACGCGGACCGACCGGAGCACCCGCGCGGAGCGAGCCGAGCCGACCCCGGACCGGACGGACCGAGCGGTCCGCCCCGCTCGCACGGCTCCCGCAGATCGAGACGCCGCGCCTGCCGACCGGGACACCCAGGCCCCTCACCCCGACCGAACGCCCCACGTCGGTCAGGGCGTTCAGGCGTCCCGTCCCGCCGGTGAGGACACCGACGCTCCTGTGCCCGCCGGGATGTCTTCCACCGGCCGGGACGCCGAGCCCCCTGAGCCCACCGGCACACCCTCCACCAGCCGCGACGCCAAAACCCCTGCACCTCCCCGGAACCCTGCCGCTGGCCAGGACACCCAAGCGCCCTCCACCACCCCGGCCAACGACCCTGCCAAGGCCCCTCAGCCCTCCTCAGACGCCCCAGAAGCCCCCGCGGCATCTCCCGGCACCCCGGCGGTCTCCCGGGCCCCTCAGAGTGCCCCAGAAGCCCCGGCGGCCTCCGAGGCATCACCCGCCCCCTCCGCAGGCCCCGAAGCGCACACCCCCTCCGCACCCCCCCGCCGCCGAGGCCGCCCCCGCC
This sequence comes from Streptomyces sp. 4F14, assembly GCF_048159485.1. Taxonomy (NCBI): domain Bacteria; kingdom Bacillati; phylum Actinomycetota; class Actinomycetes; order Kitasatosporales; family Streptomycetaceae; genus Streptomyces; species Streptomyces sp. 4F14. Next base: position 13,192 of record NZ_JBLRVY010000043.1, on the reverse strand, counting down.
TCATCGAAGCCGCCAGCGGTGAGACGCGGGCGAAGATCCTCGCCGTCGCACGCGAGGAGTTCTCCGAGCGGGGCTACGAGAAGACCTCCGTACGGGGCATCGCCAAGGCCGCCGGGGTCGACTCGGCACTCGTGCACCACTACTTCGGCACCAAGGAGCAGATGTTCGCGGCGGCCGTGGAGGACGCCGTCGCGCCCGCGCTGAACGCGCCCGACATCCTCGTCGACGGCCCGCTGGAGGAGACCGGCGAGCGGTTCGCACGGTTCGTGTTCGGCGTCTGGGAGAACCCGACGACCCGCACGCCGCTGCTCGCGATCCTGCGGTCGGCGGTCACCAACGACACCGCGGCCGCCGTCTTCCGCCGCCTGGTCGCCTCCCAGCTCCTGCGGCGCGTCGCCGCCCGCGTGGACCTCCCCGACGCCGAACTCCGCGCCGAACTCGCCGCCGCCCAGCTCATCGGCTGCGCGATGCTGCGGTACGTCATCAAGGTCGAGCCGCTCGCCTCGGCGGACGTGGAGCAGCTCATCGCGCGCGTGGCGCCCGTCGTGCAGGGACACCTGACCGCACCGTGAGACGCACCTGACAAGCTCGGCCGCCCGCTCCGCCGGCGCCCTCGCCCCGCCCCCCCCGAGACGCACATCCCGCATTCCGGACACCCTGTCCCGCCCCCTGGATGACCGGCGTACGCTCGACGACAGCCCTACCTGCCTGAAGGAGCGAGCGACGATGCCCGAGCTGAGGTCCCGCACAGTCACCCACGGCCGCAACATGGCGGGCGCACGCGCGCTGATGCGGGCGTCCGGTGTACCCGGCGCGGACATCGGCCGGAAGCCGATCATCGCGGTGGCGAACAGCTTCACGGAGTTCGTCCCGGGACACACGCACCTGCAGCCGGTCGGTCGGATCGTCAGCGAGGCGATCGTCGAGGCCGGCGGCATCCCGCGCGAGTTCAACACGATCGCCGTGGACGACGGCATCGCGATGGGCCACGGAGGGATGCTCTACAGCCTCCCCTCGCGCGACCTGATCGCGGACAGCGTCGAGTACATGGTCGAGGCGCACTGCGCGGACGCGCTGGTGTGCATCTCGAACTGCGACAAGATCACCCCGGGCATGCTGAACGCCGCCCTGAGGCTGAACATCCCGACGGTGTTCGTCTCCGGCGGCCCCATGGAGTCCGGCCGCGCGACCCTGGTCGACGGCTCGGTCCGCACGCTCGACCTGGTCGACGCGATCTCGGACGCGGTGAACGACAAGATCTCCGACGAGGACATCGCCCGCATCGAGGAGAACGCCTGCCCCACCTGCGGCTCGTGTTCCGGCATGTTCACCGCCAACTCGATGAACTGCCTGACCGAGGCGATCGGCCTCTCCCTGCCGGGCAACGGCTCGGTCCTGGCCACGCACACCGCGCGCAGGCAGCTGTACGTGGACGCCGCGCGCACGGTCATGGACATCACCCGCAGGTACTACGAGCAGGACGACGCGACGGTACTGCCCCGTTCCGTCGCCACGTTCGCGGCGTTCGAGAACGCGATGGCGCTCGACATCGCCATGGGCGGCTCGACGAACACGATCCTGCACCTGCTGGCCGCCGCCCAGGAGGCGGAGGTCCCCTTCGGCCTGGAGGAGATCGACGCGGTCTCCCGGCGCGTCCCGTGCCTCGCGAAGGTCGCCCCGAACGTCGCCAAGAACCGCACGTACTACATGGAGGACGTGCACCGCGCGGGAGGCATCCCGGCGCTCCTGGGCGAGCTGCACCGCGCGGGCCTGCTGAACGAGGACGTCCACTCCGTGCACAGCCCCTCCCTGGCGGACTGGCTGAAGACCTGGGACGTGCGCGGCGGTTCGCCCTCCCCCGAGGCCGTCGAGCTGTGGCACGCCGCGCCCGGGTGCGTGCGCTCCGCCGAGGCGTTCTCCCAGTCGGAGCGCTGGGACACGCTCGACGAGGACGGAGAAGGCGGCTGCATCCGCTCCGCCGAGCACGCCTACTCCAAGGACGGCGGCCTGGCCGTCCTGAAGGGCAACCTGGCCGTCGACGGGGCCGTGGTGAAGACCGCGGGCGTCGACGAGTCCATCTGGACCTTCGAGGGCCCCGCGGTCGTCTGCGAGTCGCAGGAGGAGGCCGTCCAGAAGATCCTGCTCAAGGAGATCAAGGAGGGCGACGTCGTCGTCATCCGCTACGAGGGCCCCAAGGGCGGCCCCGGCATGCAGGAGATGCTCTACCCGACCTCGTACCTCAAGGGCCGCGGCCTCGGCAAGGCGTGCGCCCTGATCACGGACGGCCGCTTCTCCGGCGGCACGTCGGGCCTGTCCATCGGCCACGCCTCCCCGGAGGCCGCCGCCGGCGGCACGATCGCCCTCGTCGAGGACGGCGACCGCATCCGCATCGACATCCCGGGCCGCTCGATGGAGCTCCTGGTGGACGACGCCGAACTGGCCCGCCGCGAAGCCGCCCTGAACGGCGTCCACGCCCCCAAGAACCGCGAGCGCAAGGTCTCCGCCGCCCTGCGCGCGTACGCGGCGATGGCCACCAGCGCCGACAAGGGCGCCGTCCGCGACGTGTCCAAACTGGGCTGACATCTCGGGCGCCCGCGCAGGACGCCGCTTTTCGGTACGACGGACTGGGGCTCCCTCTCGCAGAGGGGGCCCCAGTCCGTCGTAGAGCCGCTACCGCCCGGCCGTGCCGTCCTCGGCGACCGCGAACACCGTGCCGTCCGGTGCGCCCGCGTACACGCGCCCGTCGACCACCTGGGGCGGCGGCAGGGCGGCGGCGACCTCGTCGGAGCGGCTGCCGATGCGCAGGGTGGTCTGGCCGAGGAGGCGTCCCGCACGCGCGTCGACGGACAGCAGACGGCCGTCGGCGGCGCTGAAGTACACGCGCGCGCCGTCCGCCGCGAGGTCGGAGCCACGGCTCACGGACGTCTGGAGCGACCACACCTGCGCGCCCGCGCCGAGGTCCACGGCGGCCAGGGAGCCGTCGTAGCCCAGGAGGTAGACCTTGTCACCGGCCACCGTCGCGCGCGCCTGCGAGAGGGCGACGTCCAGCGGCACCTTGAGGGACTCGCGGGTCTGCGGGGAGTAGCGGACCACCGCGGCGGTCTCGCCGTAGTCGCCGCCGCCCTTGAGGAGGACGAGGTCCTCGCCCTCGCGGCCGACCGGGGTGAGCGCACCGGGCAGCTTGGCCTCCCAGCGCAGGGCGCCGGTCGTCGGGTCGATCGCCGTGACCCGCGTGCGCGTGCCGTCGGACGAGACGCTCGCCGCGTACGCGAGCCGGTCGCCCCGGAACGACGCGAACACCGGGAGCTTCTGGCCCTCGATCCGCTTGCTCCACAGGTCCTTGCCGCTCGCGCCGTCCACGGCCGTCACCTCGCCGCCCGGGGCGGTCAGCAGCAGCGTGCCGCCCGCGGGGGAGACGCTCGCGTACCCCGAGACGTCCCGCTGCCAGCGCGTCGCGCCGGTCGCCGGGTCCAGAGCGAGCGCGCGGGTGCCCGAGCGGGTGACGATCTGCACGAGGCCGGCCTCGACGACCGGCGCGCGGCCCGGGCTGTCGTCGGCGGCGAGGGCGTGGCGCCACAGCACCCGGCCGTCGTCCGCGTCGAGCGCCGAGACCAGACCGCGCTGAGCGCACAGGAGGCGCCCTGAGACGTACGTACAGCGAGGGAGGGCCCCGGAGTCCTGCGGCGCCGGTTTTGTCGCCCAGGGGGCGAATGTGGCCGTTCTGGAGGGTGTTGCGCGCGGAGCGGCGGTGCTCGTGCCGTCCGTGAGCCGCAGGCCGGCGAACCCGCCGCCCGCGAGCAGCGCCACGGCCGCCCCGGCGAGGAACACCTTCCCGCGCCGCCGTCTTCGCGAGGGCTTCGGCGATTCGACGGAGAGCGGCCCGGCGGGCACCGGCTCGACCGCGGGCGCCCCCGGCGTCTTCGGCCCGTCGTCCGCGACAGGCCGGCTCGGGACGAACATCTGCGTGTCGTACGACGCCGCCACCGACCGCAGTTCGCGCATCAGCTCGTCCGGCGTCGGCCGGTCCTCCGGCTCCTTCGCGAGACAACTCAGCACCAGGGGCGCGAGGTTCGCCGGCACGCCCGCGAGCTCCGGCTCGTCGTGCACCACCTGGTACGCGACGATGTACGGGCTGTCCGAGTCGAACGGGCCGCGCCCCGTCGCCGCGTGCACCAGCACCGACCCCAGCGCGAAGATGTCCGCCGCCGGACCCACCTCGCGCGGGCGCCGGAACTGCTCCGGCGCCATGAAGGGCGGCGTACCGATCAACTTGCCCGTCTCGGTGCGCAGTTCGCTGTCCTTCGGGCGCGAGATCCCGAAGTCGATCACCTTCGGCCCGTCCTCGGCCAGCAGCACGTTGCTCGGCTTGAGATCGCGGTGCACCACGCCCACGCGGTGGATGTCCCGCAGCGCCTCCGCCAGCCCCGCCATCAGCCTGCGCAGCTTCTCCGGGGGCATCGGGCCGTTCCGCTTGACCTCCTCAGAGAGCGTCGGACCGGGGATGAACAGCGTCGCCATCCACGGCCGTTCGGCGTCCGGGTCGGCGTCCACGACCGGCGCGGTGAACGCGCCGCTGACCCGCCGCGCGGCGCCGACCTCCTGCCGGAAACGGCTCCTGAACTCGGCGTCCTTCGCGAACTCGGCGTGCACGACCTTCACCGCGAGCTTCAGGCCCGACGTACTGCGCGCGAGGTGCACGACACCCATGCCGCCCGCACCCAGACGTGACTCCAGGAGGTAGTGGCCGGCGTACTCGGGAAGTTCCGCTTCCGCGCCCGCTCCGGTGTCCCTCCGTGGCGTCATGGAACCACCCCCGTGCTCTCTCGGCGCCTGGAGCCTAGTCGATGACACGTACGGGACAGAGGCGGCCCGTTGGCCGAGGTGTACGAATCCCGTACGCGTGTTTCGAACGCCGGTCCGTGGGTATCAACGGGGTCCCATGGTCGTCATGGGAGTTCACGGGGATGTTTCACGGGGGGAGAGTTCTTCATGTCTGTCGACGAGACCGCGGGGGCGGCGCAGTCCGAGGAGACGGCCGGTCTGGCGCAGGTGTACTACCAGGTCGCACCGGGCATCCAGCTCAACGTCCGCAGCGGCCCGGGCACCAGCTACTCCATCGTCAAGGTCCTGCCGCTCAACGTGCGCGTGCCGGTCAACTGCCAGTGCCCGGGGACGACGGTGTCGGGCTCCTACGGCACCACCAACATCTGGGACAACATCGGGAACGGCGAGTTCGTCTCCGACGCGTACGTGAAGACCGGGAGCGACGGGTACATCGCGCCCCGGTGCAGCCTCTGAGCGGTCCCGGGGGAGTCGGGGTACAGGGGTGAGGCGGGGCCGACGGCCCGCGCGGGGTGGGTGGCTCCGCACGGCCGAACCACCCGCACCCCCGCGCGCGGGGCCGTGATCCCGGCGAGCCGCACGCGCGCGTGACCCTCTCCGCGCAGCCGTACCCGCCCGGGGGGCCTCCTCCCGCCGGCGCCATAATCGTCCTGTGAGCGACGAGAACGGCAGCCCGGACACGAGGGACCTCCCGGACGGGGGCGCGGGACCGAGTCCCGAACCCCTGCGCTTCTTCGGCACGACGTGGGTGAACCACGACGACGGCTACCGGGCCCGCCGGATCGCCGTCGCCGTGGGCTCCCTGGTGGTCACCGCCGCCGCCTGCCTCGTCCTGCGGTTCGCCTACGACGGCCTCGCGATCGCCGACATCGGCCGCTTCGTGACCGTCCTGCTCGTGGTCATGTTCGCGGGGTGCAGCGCGCTCGCCTTCGGCCACACCTGGGACTCCTTCCGCAAACGCCCCGACCCCGCGCGCCAGTCCTCCATGCGCGGCCTCCTGACGATCGGCTTCCTCGGCTCCCTCCTCGCGTACACGTTCCGCTCCTTCCGCGAGGCCCCCGGCGAACAACTCCACCGCGAGGAGTACGAGTCCGCCCGCGAGCGCCACGAACGCCGGGCGAACCGCCGCACGGGCAACCCGGCGAGGAAACGCCGCAAGAGCTGAGGCAGGGCCGGCACAGGGCAGCCCCGGATGCGGGAGCAGGGGCCCGGTCGGCGGACGAGAGCCCTGCGACGGACCGAGCGGCCCGGGCGTAGGCCGGCGAGGCGCTGCGCGGGGCCTGAGAGGCCGCAGGGCGAGGGAGCGCGAGGAACTGCCGCGCCGACCGTCGTACGTCTCCTCGGAGGCCGTGAGACTCTGCCGCACCGACGCTGACAGGGCACGCGCGGGCGCGGGAACCGACGTGCCGGCAACGGCTTCTCCACCGACGCGGGCGCGGACGCGGACGCGTGCCGCTGTACGAAGCATCCCGCGCGGGCGCACGCAATGTTCGGCGCCGCCGTCCCCGCCCTCGCGAAACCCCCGCGCGCGGGCGCACGCAACGAGAACGAGTACATCCCCGTCACCCGTCACCCCGCGCGCACGCGCCGGCCCCTCCCCGCAGACCCCGGCGAACAGCAGCGAAGCCCTCACCGCCCAGCGCCGTACCCCACCCCAGCACCGACAAACACCCCCCTTCACACCGAAACCCCGTTCCCTCACCCCCACCCGCCCAGCCACCATGGCCCCATGACCGCCTCCCCGCACCACCCCGCCCGAGCCCGCTCCTTCGACAGCGCCGCAGCGCAGTACGCGGCCAACCGTCCCTCCTACCCCGCGCAGCTGCTGGACGAGATCGAGGAACTGGCGGGGCGCCGGTTCGCGGGGGCGACCGTGGGGGACGTCGGAGCGGGGACGGGGATCTCGACGCGCCTGATGCACGACAGGGGCGCGAACGTGGTCGGTGTGGAGCCCGGCGACGGCATGGCGGCGGAGTTCCGGCGGGCGCTGCCGGACGTACCCCTCGTGCGGGGCGACGGGAACAGCCTCCCCTTCCGCGACGCCTGCCTCGACTTCCTCACGTACGCCCAGTCCTGGCACTGGACGGACCCGCACCGCGCGGTCCCGGAGGCGCTGCGGGTGCTGCGGCCGGGCGGCGCGCTGGCGCTGTGGTGGAACACGACGCCGTACGACGTCGAGTGGCTCGCGGCGCAGGCGCTGCGTCTGGGGCGCCACTTCGGTGTCGACGTCGCCCAGGAGAAGGACCGAGCGTCGCGCACGGACCTCGCCGACCCCACCGGCACCCTCACCTTCGCCCGCCGCACCGTCCGCTGGAGCCGCCGGGTCCCCCTCGACACGCACCTCGCGAACATCGGCAGCCACTCGGTGTTCCTGGTGGACACGCGGGAGCGTACGACGGCCTTCCTCACCGCCGAACGCGCCCACCTCCTGGCCGAGTTCCCCGACGGCGCCGTCGAGGAGACGTACGACGTGACCCTGCTCCTGGCCCGGCGCCCGACGCCCTGACGGCCAGGGGGACGCCTTCAGGGCAGCACCGACGTCCCCGCCCGCCCTCCCAGCCCCGCCACCCCCCTGCCGGGCGCAGGAGCGACGGCCCCCGGACCGAGAAACCCCGCCCTCGCCCCCGTACGCCCCCTACCCGCCGACCCCCACCGCCCCCGGAACCCGCTCCCGCCTCGCCTCGACCCACCCCTCCAGCGCCGCCGCGCACGCGTGGTCCACATGCCGCAGCCCGCCCAGTTCGAGCCGCACCTCCTGATCCGCCGGCAGCCCCTCCAACGTGTCGAGCAGCTTCGGCAGCCGCAGAAACGTCGCGTGCCCGACCACCCGCACGACCAGCACCCCGTCCCCCCGGCCCTCGATCTCGACCTGTACATGGCTGATCTCCCAGGCCGTCTTGGCGACGGCGAGCGCCAGCCCGATCACGACGCCCTCGAAGAGGTTCCCGAGGACGATCGCGACGGCGGTCACGACGAGGACGAGGACCTCGCCCCGGTCGACCCGCCACAGCGCCCGCACCTCCCGCACCGGAACGAGCCCGCACCCGGCGTACACGAGCAGCGCCGCGAGCGCGGCGACGGGTATCACCCCGAGCACCCCCGGGACGACGGCGGCGAAGAGCAGCAGCCAGACGCCGTGCAGCACCCGGGACGCCTTGGTCCGCGCCCCCGCCCTTACGTTGGCGGCACTGCGCACGATCACCGCGGTCATCGGCAGCGCCCCCAGCAGCCCGCACACCGTGTTCCCCGCGCCCTGCGCGATCAGCTCCTTGTCGTAGTCGGTCCTCCTCCCGTCGTGCAGCCGGTCCACGGCCGCCGCGCTGAACAGCGACTCCGCCGAGGCGATCAGCGCGAACGCGACGACCGTCCCGATCACCCCGACCTCCGCGAGCCGCCCCACATCGGCGAGCCCGGGCACCCGGACCGCCTCCCACAGCCCCCGCACCTCGACCCGCCGCACGTCCAGGTCGAGGACCCCGGTCACCCCCGCCGCGAGCGCGACCGCCACGAGCGGCGCGGGCACGAGCCCGGAACCTCGCCTCCACCGCCCCCACAGCAGCAGTACGACCATGGTGGCACCCCCCACTGACAACGCCACGGGATCCGCCCGCCCGGGCAGCTCCACCAGCCCCGCGAGCTTGCCGAACCCGCCCGCCGGCGCGCTCGCGTCCCCGAGCGCGTACACCTGCCCGGCGACCAGGACGATCCCGATCCCGGCGAGCATCCCGTGCACGACGGCGACCGACACGGCCCTGAACCACCGCCCGAGCCGCAGCGCGCCGAGCCCGAGCTGCACCACCCCGGCGGCGAACACGAGGACGCCGAGCGCATGCGGCCCGTACGCGTGGACTGCCTCGTACACGAGCACGGTCAGCCCGGCGGCGGGCCCGCTGACCTGGAGGCTGCTGCCGGGCAGCGCCCCCGCGACGAGGCCGCCGACGATCCCGGTGACGAGCCCCAGCTCGGGCGGCACCCCGGAGGCCAGCGCGACGCCCACGCACAGGGGCAGCGCGACGAGGAACACGACGAGTGAAGCGGACAGATCGGCCTTGCGTACGCCACGGCGCATCTCGACAGCACCTCCGGTCGGCAGCGGGAGACGCGTGGGCGCCACGCCCGGGGGAGGGGCACGGCAGCTTCGTACGAACGCCACGCGCGGCCCGGAACCCCGCCGTGCCACGCATGAATTCCATTGTCGGCAACGGGGGTTGGCCGTGCACCGGCTCCCGGGTGGCGTGCGGGGGTGATGGGGCGCGAGAAGGGCGCGCGAGTGCTTGACGGCACACCCCGGTGCTTGACGGGCCACTCTGCCGAGAGCATTATTCAGCACATGATGAATAAAACCCTCCGGGCCCCCGAAGACCCCCCGGACACCCCCGGCACCCCAGCCGTCCACGCCGCCTCCCTCACCGTCACCCGAGGCACCCGCGAAGTCCTCCACGCCCTCGGCTTCACCGTCCCGCGCGGCCAGATCACCGGCCTCCTCGGCCCCTCCGGCTGCGGCAAGACGACCCTCATGCGCGCGATCGTCGGCACCCAGGCCAAGGTCACCGGCACCCTCGACGTCCTCGGCCGCCCCGCAGGCCACCCCGCGCTGCGCAGCCGCATCGGATACGTCACCCAGGCCCCGTCCGTGTACGACGACCTGACGATCCGGCAGAACCTCGACTACTTCGCGGCCGTCCTCACCCCGGCCGCCCCGCACACGGCCCGCCGCGCGGACGTCGACCGCGTCCTCCACGACGTCGACCTCACCTCCCACGCGGACTCCCTCGCCGGAAACCTCTCCGGCGGCCAGCGCAGCCGCGTCTCCCTCGCCGTCGCCCTCCTCGGCACCCCCGAACTCCTCGTCCTCGACGAACCCACCGTCGGCCTCGACCCCGTCCTGCGCCGCGACCTGTGGACCCTCTTCCACGACATCGCCGCAGCTCACGGCACCACCCTGCTCATCTCCTCCCACGTCATGGACGAGGCCGAACGCTGCCACCGCCTCCTCCTCATGCGCGCCGGCCACCTCCTCGCCGACGACACCCCCGACGCCCTGCGCACCCGCACCACCACCGACACCGTCGAAGCCGCCTTCCTCCACCTGGTCGACGAGGCGACCCACACGAAAGGCACCCCACGATGACGAGTACGACGATCAGTACGGCACCGGCGCCCACCCGCGTCCTGAACGCCGCCCGCACCACCGCGACCGCCGCCCGCGTCCTGCGCCAGCTCCGCCACGACCCGCGCACGATCGCCCTGCTCCTCCTCGTCCCCTGCCTGATGCTGGTCCTGCTGCGCTACGTCTTCGACGGCAGCCCCCGCACCTTCGACAACATCGGCGCCTCCCTCCTCGGGATCTTCCCGCTGATCACGATGTTCCTGGTCACCTCCATCGCCACCCTGCGCGAACGCACCTCCGGCACCCTCGAACGCCTCCTCGCCCTGCCCCTCGGCAAGGCCGACCTGATCGCCGGGTACGCCCTCGCGTTCGGCGCCCTGGCCATCGTCCAGTCCGCCCTGGCCACCGGCCTCGCCGTCTGGCTCCTCGGCCTCGACGTCACCGGCAGCCCCTGGCTCCTGCTGCTCGTCGCCCTCCTGGACGCCCTCCTCGGCACCGCCCTCGGCCTCTTCGTCTCGGCCTTCGCGGCCTCCGAGTTCCAGGCCGTCCAGTTCATGCCGGCGGTGATCTTCCCCCAGCTCCTCCTCTGCGGCCTCTTCACCCCGAGGGACGCCATGCACCCCGCCCTCGAAGCGATCTCCGACGTCCTGCCCATGTCGTACGCCGTCGACGGCATGAACGAGATCCTGCGCCACACCGACCTGACGGCCGCCTTCGTCCGGGACGTCCTCGTCGTCGCCGGCAGCGCCCTGCTGGTCCTCGCGCTCGGCGCCGCGACCCTGCGCCGCCGCACCCGGTGAACCGGCCCGTTCCGCCAGCCGGACAACCGCCCCCGGCCCCCGCGCCCGGTGCGAGGATGGCCGCATGAGCCAGAAAGTCGCAGTCCTCGGCACCGGCAAGATCGGCGAAGCCCTGCTCAGCGGGATGATCCGGGGCGGCTGGGCCCCGGCCGACCTCCTGGTCACCGCCCGCCGCCCGGAGCGCGCCGAGGAACTGCGCGCCCGCTACGGCGTCACCCCGGTCGGCAACGCGGAAGCCGCCAAGACCGCCGACACCCTGATCCTCACCGTCAAACCGCAGGACATGGGCACGCTGCTCGACGAACTCGCCCCGCACGTCCCCGCCGACCGCCTCGTCATCAGCGGCGCCGCGGGCATTCCCACCTCCTTCTTCGAGGAGCGCCTCACCGCCGGCACCCCCGTCGTCCGGGTCATGACGAACACGCCCGCCCTCGTCGACGAGGCCATGTCCGTCATCTCCGCCGGCAGCCACGCCACCGACGACCACCTCGCGCACGCCGAGGAGATCTTCGGCGCCGTCGGCAAGACGCTGCGCGTCCCCGAGTCACAGCAGGACGCCTGCACCGCCCTCTCCGGCTCCGGACCGGCGTACTTCTTCTACCTGGTCGAAGCCATGACCGACGCCGGCATCCTGCTCGGCCTCCCGCGCGACAAGGCCCACGACCTCATCGTCCAGTCGGCCATCGGCGCCGCCGTGATGCTCCGCGACAGCGGCGAACACCCCGTCAAGCTCCGCGAGAACGTCACCTCCCCCGCCGGTACGACCATCAGTGCCATCCGCGAACTGGAGAACCACGGCGTCCGCGCCGCCCTCATCGCCGCCCTCGAAGCGGCCCGCGACCGCAGCCGCGAGCTCGCCTCCGGCAAGAAGGACTAGCCCTCCGACCAGCCCTCCGCGGGAACACCGGCCCCGACCGGCTCGGCCGCCCGAACCGGTTCGAGCAGCCCGATCGCCCGGTAAGCGGCATCCACCGTCGGCCGCGCCATGGCCCTCGCCCTCTCCGCTCCCTCCCGCAACACCCCTTCCACATGCCCTGGTTCCGCGCACAACTCCTGGTGTCTGGCCTGCACGGGCCTCAAGGTCTCGATCACAGCCTCGGCGGTGTCCGCTTTGAGTGCTCCGTACGACTTGTGAACGCCTGACAGACCCTCAGGGTTCCCGCCCGTGCACGCCGCGAGGATCTCCAGCAGATTCGCGACCCCGGGACTCGCCTCCCGGTCGTACACGACCTCCCGGCCGCTGTCCGTGACGGCCCGCATCACCTTCCTGCGGATCGTGTCGGGCTCGTCGAGGAGATAGACGATGCCCGGCCCGGAATCATCGGACTTCCCCATCTTCGCCAGCGGATCCTGGAGATTCATGACCCGCGCGGCCACCGCCGGATGCGTCGCCTTCGGTACGACGAACGTATGGCCGTACCGCTGGTTGAACCGCACCGCCAGATCCCGCGCCAGCTCCACATGCTGCGCCTGGTCGTCGCCCACCGGCACCTCGTCCGTCCCGTACGCCAGGATGTCCGCGGCCATCAGCACCGGATACGTCAGCAGCGACAGCCGCACACTCCCGCCCCGCCCCTCCTCCCGCCGTGCCTTCTCCTTGTACTGGATCATCCGCCGCATCTCGCCGTCGGTCGCGACGCACTCCAGCACGTACGACAGCCGCGCGTGCTCGTCGACATGGCTCTGTACGAAGAGAGTGCACAGCCGCGGATCCAGCCCCGTCGCCAGCAGCAGCGTCGCCGCCTGCCGGCTGAGCCTGCGCACGCGCGCGGGATCGTGGTCCACGGTCAGGGCGTGCAGGTCCACGACGCAGAACACCGCGTCGGACCGGTGCTGGTCGACCTCGGCCCACCGCCGCATGGCCCCCAGATAGTTCCCCAGTGTCAGGTGCCCGGTCGGCTTGATCCCGCTGAAGACCCTCGTCATCTCCACTCCTCCTGGTCCGGGCCACCGACTCGGTCGGCCCCGCGATCCCGGAGAGGAAACGAGAACGGCCGCCGAGGCGGCGGCCGTTGATGCGTACGTGAGTACAGGCCGCCGTCAGGCGGCCCACCACTGCTGGGTGTACGTACGCGTCGTCATGCGGGCCAGAGTACGCCTCCGGGGTGCCCCCTGGGGGAGAAGTTGACACCCCTGGAGCCGGTACGTAGTGTTCTCCGAGTTGTCCAGCGTGAGCGCCGACTCCGGTCGGTCCCCGGACAGCCATTCCGCAAGTACCCACCAACACTCGACCTGGTGTCGTTCCTTTGGCGTGCGTATTTGCGAAATGAGGAATCCACGTTCGAAAGGACGGCGGCCCCCGATTCGCTTCGGGGGGCGGGAATCCGCTAAAGTCTCACTCGTCGGAACGGCCCAACGGCCGGGAAGACAAACCCCGCTGACTGGGAATCAGACGCCGAAAGGATCTGATAGAGTCGGAAACGCCGGAAGGGAAACGCGA
>NZ_JBLRVY010000042.1:0-84487 GCF_048159485.1 Streptomyces sp. 4F14 | reverse complement strand
ACGTGTTGGTGGGGGGCGCGAGGGTCCAACCCCGGGGCTACGCGTTGGGACAAACAGTCCTCTGGAACGAGGTGGGGGCGGCCCTCCTGAAAAGGAGGGCCGCCCCAACATTTGTTTTTGGCGAGGCGAGGCCGTTGAGAGCCTTACTTGCCCTTCGCCGCTTCCTTGAGCTTGCTGCCCGCAGAGACCTTGACGGAGTAGCCCGCCGGGATCTGGATGGGGTCGCCGGTCTGCGGGTTGCGCGCGGTGCGAGCGGCGCGGTGCGTGCGCTCGAAGGTCAGGAAGCCGGGGATGGTGACCTTCTCGTCGCCCTTGGCGACGATGTCGCCGACGACCTCGGCGAACGCGGCCAGCACGGCGTCGGCGTCCTTGCGGGTCACCTCGGCGCGGTCGGCCAGCGCGGCCACCAGCTCACTGCGGTTCATGTTGTTACTCCCGTGTTCTTCTTGCTGTTGGGGCGTGCCCTGCGGCAAAGCCTCGGGCACAGCGAAGCCGATACGCTCGCGCCCAGGGTCGCATCCTGCCCCTACCTGCGGCGCGAAAGCCAATCCGGCACCCCTAGGGGCCGTGAGAACCCCCCTGGGAGCCACACGAAAAGCGCCTGTTCGGCCGCAACCCTAGAGTCAACGCCGGTGCGCCCGGTTTCACGACGCGCCGGGCGCGGGGCGTGGGAAGTCTCACAGAAACCGCGTCCGGGGGCGTGAGGATTTCCCCCTCGGCCACCCCCGGACGCGCGTTCTTACGACTATTACGACGCCGAGGTCGACGCCGACGCGCCGGCCGCCTTGGCCGCGTCCCGCACCGCTCCGGCCACCGCGCCGGCGACCTTGTCGTTGAAGACGCTGGGGATGATGTAGTTCGGGTTCAGCTCGCCCTCGGTCACGACGTCCGCCAGCGCCTTCGCGGCCGCAAGCATCATCTCGGTGTTGACCGTCCGGGACTGCGCGTCGAGGAGACCGCGGAAGACACCCGGGAAGACCAGCACGTTGTTGATCTGGTTGGGGAAGTCGGAGCGCCCGGTGGCGACGACGGCGGCGGTCTGCCGGGCCACACCCGGGTCGACCTCGGGGTCGGGGTTCGCGAGCGCGAACACGATCGCGCCCTCGGCCATCGCGGCGACGTCGTCCCCGTCGAGGACGTTCGGCGCGGAGACCCCGATGAAGACGTCCGCGCCGCGCACGGCCTCCTTCAGGGTGCCGGTGAGGCCCTCGTGGTTGGTGTTGTCGGCGATCCAGCGCAGCGGCGAGTCCGCCGGGGCGTCGACGAGGTCCGTGCGGGCCGCGTGGACGACGCCGTGGATGTCGGCGACGACCGCGCTCTTGACGCCCGCCGCGAGGAGCAGCTTGAGGATCGCGGTGCCGGCCGCGCCCGCGCCGGACATGACGACCCTCACATCGGAGACGTCCTTGCCGACGACCCGCAGCGCGTTCGTGAGCGCCGCGAGGACGACGATCGCCGTGCCGTGCTGGTCGTCGTGGAAGACGGGGATGTCGAGGGCCTCGCGCAGCCGGGCCTCGATCTCGAAGCAGCGCGGCGCGGAGATGTCCTCCAGGTTGATGCCGGCGAAGCCCGGGGCGATGGCCTTGACGATCGCGACGATCTCGTCGGTGTCCTGGGTGTCGAGGCACAGCGGCCAGGCGTCGATGCCGGCGAACCGCTTGAAGAGGGCCGCCTTGCCCTCCATGACCGGCAGGGCGGCCTTGGGGCCGATGTTGCCGAGGCCGAGGACCGCGGAGCCGTCCGTGACGACCGCGACGGAGTTGCGCTTGATGGTGAGGCGGCGGGCGTCCTCGGGGTTCTCGGCGATCGCCATGCACACGCGGGCCACGCCCGGGGTGTAGATCATCGAGAGGTCGTCGCGGTTGCGGATGGGGTGCTTGGACGCCATCTCGATCTTGCCGCCGAGGTGCATGAGGAACGTACGGTCGGAGACCTTGCCGAGGGTGACGCCCTCGACGCCGCGCAGCTTCTCGACGATCTCCTCGGCGTGCACGGTCGAGGTGGCCGCGATCGTGACGTCGATGCGGAGGCGCTCGTGGCCGGACGCGGTCACGTCGAGGCCGGTGACGGAGCCGCCGGAGGACTCCACGACGGAGGTGAGGGCCGATACGGCGGTCCCGCCCGCGGGCACCTCCAGCCGGATCGTCATCGAGTAGGAGACGCTGGGCGCCGTTGCCATGGCCGACTTCCTCTTTCACCGTAAGGCTGAATCTTGCTGCCCGATGGTCGCACCTACCGCTGGGTAGGCGTTAGCCGGGCCGGAATTGCGGTCCTTTTGTTCACCACGAGAAGAGGCCCACGTCACTTACGGACGTGGGCCTCTCTCTTCGCTCATGACACCGGCCCGCCATGCTCGCCTCGCGGCAAGTGGTCGCTCGAAGCGACTAAGGTTGGGCCCGGGGGCTTGGATCGAACCGGTGTCACGACAAGGCTAACAAACGGACGCCGACGAACCATTCCCGTCCGGGGAGTTCACTGAAATCTAGTCCCGCAACAGGTCGGGTACGCCGTCCGCGTCCGGCTGGTCCCGCTCCCCCGAGACGACCGTGAGCTGCTGGGTCGCGCGGGTCAGGGCGACGTACAGGACGCGCAGGCCCGCCGGGGACTCGTCCGCGATCTCCGCCGGGGAGACGACCACCGTCGCGTCGTACTCCAGGCCCTTCGCCTCCAGGCTGCCGAGGGCCACCGCGCGGTCGCCCAGGCCCTCCAGCCAGCGGCGGGCCTCCTCGCGGCGGTTCATCGCGACGACGACGCCCACGGTGCCGTCGACCTGGTCGAGGAGACGGGCGGTCTCCTCGCGGACCGTTTCGGCCAGGGTCCTTCCCACGACGCTGTAGCGCGGGACGATCCCCGTCGACCGCACGGCCCTCGGGGACTGCGCGCCCGGCATCGCCAGGGCCAGGACCTTCGCCGCGAGGTCGGCGATCTCGGCGGGGTTGCGGTAGTTGACGGTGAGGGTGAAGCGGCGGCGGGGGCGGGTGCCGAGGGCCTCGTCGCGGGCCTCGGCGGCCTCGTCGGGGTCGGACCAGGAGGACTGGGCGGGGTCGCCGACGACCGTCCAGGTGGCGTGCCGTCCGCGCCGGCCGACCATCCGCCACTGCATCGGCGTGAGGTCCTGCGCCTCGTCCACGATGACGTGCGCGTACTCCACCCGCTCCTGCGCGAGCCGCTCGGCGCGCTCGCGCTGGGACTCCTCGCGCACCGGCATCAGCTCGTCGAGGCCGGTCAGCTGGTCCAGGGGATCCAGCTCGCGCTTCTTCTTCGGCCGGGCCGGGCTGCCCAGGATCGCCTGGAGCTCGTCCAGCATCGCGATGTCGTGCACGGAGTGGCCGTCGCGCTTGAGGGAGCGCGCGACGCGCCGTACCTCGCCGGGGTTCAGGATCCGCCGCGCCCAGCGCCCCAGCCGCCGCTCGTCGGCCATCGCCGCGAGGACGCCCCTCGGCGTCAGCTCCGGCCACCAGGCGTCCAGGAACTCGATGAAGGCGTCCTCCGTGGACACGTCCTCGTCGAAGGAGAGCCGCAGTTCGGCGGCGAGCTGCGGGTCGGTGTGCCGGGAGGCCGCGCCGGACCGCTCCCACAGGGCGTCCAGCAGCAGCTTCCGCGCGCGCGGGCGCAGCAGGTTGACGGGCGCGGTGCCGCTGAGCGCGGTACGGCGTACGTGGTCCAGCGCGTCGGCCTCCAGCTCCAGGCGGCGGTTGAAGGCGACGACACGCAGGCGGGTGGGGGTACCGGCGGGGGCGTCGGTGTCGTCGCCGAAGGCGAGCTGGCCCGTAGGACCCGTAGGACCCGTAGTACTTCTGGGGGACACCTCCAGTGCTCCACGGGCCGCCTTCCGCAGGACCCGCAGCATGCGGTACGAGCCCTTGGCGCGGGCGACCGCCGGGGAGTCGTACAGCGTGGCCTCCGCGCCGTCGACGAGGGAGCCGATCGCGCGGATGGCGACCTGGCCCTCCTCGCCGAGGGAGGGGAGGACGCCCTCCGTGTAGGCGACCAGGAGGGGCGTCGGGGAGACGATGAGGATGCCTCCGGCGTAGCGGCGGCGGTCCTGGTAGAGGAGGTAGGCCGCGCGGTGCAGGGCGACGGCGGTCTTGCCGGTGCCGGGGCCGCCCTCGACGTACGCCACGGACGCGGCGGGGGCGCGGATGACCAGGTCCTGTTCGGCCTGGATGGAGGAGACGATGTCGCGCATCGTGTGCGTACGGGCCTGGCCGAGCGCGGCCATGAGGGCGCCGTCGCCGATCGCGGGGAGTTCGCGGCCCGCCAGGTACGCCGTCAGCTCGGGGCGCATCAGGTCGTCCTCGACGCCGAGGACGCGGCGGCCCTTGGAGCGGATGACCCGGCGGCGTACGACCCGGCCGGGGTCGACCGGCGTGGAGCGGTAGAACGGCGCGGCGGCGGGCGCGCGCCAGTCGATGACGAGGGGGGCGTACTCCTCGTCGAGGACGCCGATCCGGCCGATGTGCAGGGTCTCGGCGATATCGGCGGTGTTGTCGTCGCGGATCACGCCCTCGGCGGGCTCCACGGCGGTGTAGGCGCCGTCGGGGCCCTTCTTGCCGTCCTTGCCGAGGAGCAGGTCGATCCGGCCGAAGAGGAAGTCCTCGAACTCGTTGTTGAGCCGGTTGAGGTGGATCCCGGCCCGGAAGACCTGGGCGTCCCGTTCGGCGAGGGCTCCGGGGGTACCGACCTGTCCGCGCTGTGATGCGTCCTGGAGCAGGAACTCCGCCTGGTGGATCTTCTCCTCCAGGCGCCGGTAGACCCGGTCGAGGTGTTCCTGTTCGACGCTGATCTCGCGTTCCCGTACGGAGTCCTGGACCGTGTCGGACGCTGATCTGAGCGCGGTTTCCTGTTGAGCCTGAGCGGCCACCGGGCCCCCTTCTGACGTGCTGGGCAGCCGTCAACCGTACGCGAAGGGGGGCCGGTGGTGGAAGTCACGCGCGCTCAGGCGTCGATCTGGACCAGCTTCTTCCCGCCGAGGGTGACGACCTCGTAGTGGTCGATCTGGTCGGGTGTCATGGACGTGCCGCCCATGACGTAGAGCGGGTTGCGGGCCTGCTCCGTCTTGGCGTCCGGGATGCCGTAGCCCCAGTTCGGGACCGCCCAGGTGGAGACGGTCTCGCGCTCGCCGTTCTTGCCGACGGCGATGAGGACGCACTTCTCCGGGCCGGTCACGTTCTTCAGTTCGATCACGGCCTCGGTGCCCCACGCCTTCTTGGCGTAGGCGACGGTGCCGGTGACCTTGGTGGAGGCGTCGGTCGCGGTCTTCTTGTCGGAGAGCGTGCCGAAGACGTCCTTCGCGGGGTTCGCGGAGGCGACCACGCCGCTCTTGCCACCGCCGCCGTCGTCACCGCCGGTCGCGGCCATCACGCCGAGCGGGCCGCCGATGATGAGCGCGGCGGCGGCCGCGACCAGGAAGAACGAGCGACGGCGTTTGACCGCTCGCCGGTCGGCGACCTCGTCCACCAGCTTCTCGACCAGACGCGGGCTGGGCTTGGCGGAGAGCGACTCGCCGATGGCGGGGGTGCCGGTGCCCGGGAGGTCTGCGAGAGCGGCGAGCATCGGTTCCATGCCGGCCAGTTCGTCGAGCTGCTGGGCGCACCATTCGCAGCCCGCGAGGTGGGCCTCGAAGGCGGTCGCCTCGGCGTCGTCGAGGATGCCCAGCGCGTAGGCGCCGACCGTCTCGTGCTCGTTGGGAGCAGGGGTTCCCTGCCTGGGGCTCATGGGTCCAGACATACCCGGACCACCTGTGCC
The DNA here is from genome assembly GCF_048159485.1 of Streptomyces sp. 4F14. Lineage (NCBI taxonomy): Bacteria > Bacillati > Actinomycetota > Actinomycetes > Kitasatosporales > Streptomycetaceae > Streptomyces > Streptomyces sp. 4F14. Next base: position 78,739 of record NZ_JBLRVY010000042.1, on the reverse strand, counting down.
GAATCCGCCGCCGTGTCCCCCGTACACACTCATCACGCCGTCACCCCCCGCTCCTCCAGCGCCAGCTTCATCGACCGCAGGGCGTAGAACACCCTGGAACGGACGGTTCCGCTGGGGATGCCCAGGGTCTCCGCCGCCTCGTTGACGGTACGCCCCTTGAAGTACGTCTCGACGAGCACCTCCCGGTGGGCCGGGGTCAGGTCGTCCAGCGCGTCCGACAGGGTCATCAGCCACAGCGCCTTGTCGATCTCGTCCTCCGCGGGGATGACCTCCAGCGGTGACGGGTCGACCTCCTGCGGCCGGGCCTGCCGGCTGCGGTGTCCGTCGATGACGATGCGCCGGGCGACCGTCACCAGCCAGGGGCGTACCGATCCGGTGGCTCGATTGAGCTGTCCGGCGTTCTTCCAGGCACGGATGAGTGTCTCTTGTACGACGTCCTCGGCGCGTTGGCGGTCTCCGGCGACCAGGCGCAGGACATATGCGAGTAGAGGTCCGGCGTGTTCCCTATAAAGGGCACGCATCAGCTCCTCATCAGGCTCCGAGGGCTGGGACATGCGATGTCGGGCCCTCGATCCACGTTCATTGGCCACGACGGAATCCTTGCGCACGCCCACCTCCGATGTCCGGGGGTTCCCCCACTCGGTCGCTCCGCCACGAGTACGGGCGGGGGTGCGGGAGTGTTCAAGGGTCTCGACAACTTTCCTCCCGGTGCCGTGACGAGGTGGACATGGACGCACATTCCCACCCGCACTTCTTTACATTTCCGCCACATCGACAAGATCGCGCCACGTGCCCTGGTGGCGCACAAGTGAAACGGGGTGTTGTCGAAATCACTTCAACTGGTCCGCGGGAGCGATGCGGCGTTTCGCGGCGAAAGGGGCATGTGGGGCGGGGTGAGGGTGAGTTGACGGTACGTCAGATGAGGTGCGCGTGCCCTCCGGGGGTGAACCTGCGTCCGCCGGGCGGGATTTCGCGGGCTGTCCGGGGGTTGCCGCGCGGCGAACGCGAGTTGTCGGCCCGATATGCCACGCGGGCGGACTTGCAAGCACCCTCCTGCGGGGCTTCGGCGTGTCCGGGGGTGTGCCGGCTCTTGTTCCGGCGTGGTGGGGTGGCGTGAATACGTCGGTGAGGGCTGGGGCTTGGTGGGGGTCGCTGGGATTGCGGGGACTCGCTGGGGGGCGCTGAGGCTCGCTGGGGTCCACCGGGATTCGCTGAGACCCACCGGAACTCACTGAGGCTCACCGGGCGCATCGGGGCCCGCCGGGACTCGTCGAGGCTGTCAGGGCTCACGTGCGGGCCAGTGCCGCCCTGCGGCGGTGGCGGGCCACCCGTTCGCGGTTGCCGCAGATCTCGCTGGAGCACCAGCGGCGCCTGCGGCCCCGGGACGTGTCCAGGTAGACGATGGGGCAGTTGTCGCCCTCGCAGCGGCGCAGGGCCTCGCGGGACGCGGGATCCGTGAGGAGGTCCAGCGCGTCGCGGGCGACCGCGGCCAGGAGCTCGGCACAGGTGGGGGGCTCGACGAGCTGCCGGGCGAGGACACCGTCGTCCAGGAGGACCGCGCGCAGGGCCGGCGGGGCGGGGCGGGCGGCCTCGTTGAGCTGCGCGAGAGGGCGGACGTACGCGGCCGGGCCCTCGGACTGGAGGCATGCCTGGACCAACCCGCCCACGGCGCCCCGCAGTTCGCGGAACGCCGCCGGCCAGGCCGCCTCCGCGCGCACCGGGCCCGTACCCGGCGGGACCAGGCCCACGCCGGTGATCCAGCCCGCCAACGCGCCCACGTCGTCGAGCCGTTCATGGGGGTGGCCGGTGGCCAGCAGGTCCAGACAGACCCGTCCGGCGTCGATCCGGGGCGCGTAGAACCCCGGCCCCTCAGCCATACGCAGCGCCATACGCCTGTCACCACCCGGGGAAGGACGGAGAACGACCGGCCGGCTTCCGGCCCCCTCCACAGTGCCTGCCCGCTCCGCGCCCGGAAACCCCTCTGCCCCGTTTCCGCGAGAGCGCAGGGGCGGGGACGGTGCCCCGAAACCCCTCCGGGCCGATTTCGGCGGCGGGCCCGGACCTCTCAAACCATCCCCCCGCGCGGTGAGACCAACGTTCCCTTCCGGTCACCGCCTGGCACAGCCTGGAAACGCGTGATCCCTACCTTCGGGACAGCAGCGGAGCCCAGGACCCACCGTGGAGGCGTCATGACATCCCCCGGCACGCAGGAAGCAGCGACCCGTAAAGGGCGCTGGATCGAGGAGTGGGACCCGGAGGACGAGGCGTTCTGGGAGGCCGGCGGGGAGAAGATCGCCCGGCGGAACCTGCTGTTCTCCGTGCTGTCGGAGCACATCGGCTTCTCGATCTGGACGCTGTGGTCGGTCCTGGTCCTGTTCATGGGCCCGGAGTACGGCCTCACCCCGGCGGACAAGTTCCTGCTGACGTCGATGGTGACGCTGGTCGGCGCGGTCGTCCGCGTCCCCTACACCTTCGCCGTCGCGATCTTCGGCGGCCGCAACTGGACGATCATCTCGGCGGCCCTCCTGCTGATCCCGACGATCGCGGCGTTCACGGTGATGGAGCCGGGCACCTCGTTCGGGACGTTCCTGCTGGTCGGCCTCCTCGCCGGGATCGGCGGCGGGAACTTCGCCTCCTCCATGACCAACATCAACGCCTTCTTCCCGCTCCGCAAGAAGGGCTGGGCGCTCGGCCTGAACGCGGGCGGCGGCAACATCGGCGTACCCGTCATCCAGCTCATCGCCCTCGCGGTGATCGGCGCGAGCGGCGGCCCGCGGGTGCTGCTCGGCATCTACATCCCGCTGATCCTGATCGCGGCGACCCTGGCCGCGCTGTTCATGGACAACCTGACGTCCGTGAAGAACGACACCGGCGCCGCGATCGACGCGGCGAAGGACGGCCACACCTGGATCATGTCGTTCCTCTACATCGGCACGTTCGGCTCGTTCATCGGCTACTCGTTCGCCTTCGGCCAGGTCCTGACGAACCAGTTCGGCCGTACGCCGCTCCAGGCCGCGTACCTGACGTTCATCGGCCCCCTGCTGGGCTCCCTGATCCGCCCGGTCGGCGGCTGGCTCGCGGACCGGTACGGCGGTGCGCGCATCACCCTGTACAACTACGTCGGCATGGCGGCGGCGACGTCCGCGCTGATCGTGGCCAGCATCCAGAAGTCGCTGCCGTTCTTCGTCGGCGTGTTCGTGGTCCTGTTCGTCCTGACAGGCCTCGGCAACGGCTCGACGTACAAGATGATCCCCGGCATCTTCCAGGCGAAAGCGCTGGCCAGGGGCCTGGAGGGCGAAGAGGCCGCGGCGTACGGACGGCGTCTGTCAGGCGCGTCGATGGGCCTGATCGGGGCGGTCGGGGCGCTGGGCGGCGTCGGCATCAACATGGCGTTCCGCCAGTCGTTCCTGTCGTACGGCTCCGGCACCGGCGCGTTCGTCGCGTTCCTCGCGTTCTACGCGGTGTGCTTCCTGGTGACGTGGGCCGTATACCTTCGCCGGCCGGCGGGAAGGATCACCGCGTCCGGCTCCGCCTCGGAGACGAAGCCGCAGCTCAGCTACGCGAAGGTGTGACGTAACACGGCCGACACCGACCGGAACCGAGCCTGTCACGCACCGTTGACAGGCTCGTCGGTCATGCGGGTGCGAAGCCCCCTGTGATCCCATCGCGGGTGACTCCATCGCGGGACGAGAGTGACTATGCACGACGAACAGCAACGTACGGGTGCCGCTGACCCGGGTACTACGGGTACTACGGGTATGACGGACCACGGCCCCCTCGCCGGTTTCACCGTCGGTGTGACCGCCGCCCGCCGTGCCGAGGAACTGGGCGCCCTCCTCCAGCGCCGGGGCGCGGCCGTCGTCCACGCGCCCGCGCTGCGGATCGTGCCGCTGGCCGACGACAGCGAGCTGCTGGCCGCGACCAAGGACCTCCTCGACCAGGCGCCGGACATCGTCGTCGCGACCACCGCGATCGGCTTCCGGGGCTGGATCGAGGCGGCGGACGGCTGGGGGCTGGGCGAACCGCTGCTGGCCCGGCTCGCCACCGTCGAACTGCTCGCCCGGGGGCCCAAGGTGAAGGGCGCGATCCGCGCCGCGGGGCTCACGGAGGAGTGGTCGCCGTCCAGCGAGTCCATGGCCGAGGTGCTGGACCGGCTGCTCGACCACGGCGTGGAGGGGCGGCGGATCGCCGTCCAGCTGCACGGGGAGCCGCTGCCGGGGTTCGTCGAGGCGCTGCGGGCCGCGGGCGCGGAGGTCGTGGGGGTGCCGGTGTACCGCTGGATGCCGCCGGAGGATCTCGCGCCGCTGGACCGGCTGTTGGACGCGACGATCTCGCGGGGCCTGGACGCGGTGACGTTCACGAGCGCGCCGGCCGCGGCGTCCCTGCTGTCCCGTGCCGAGCAACGGGGGCTGCTGAGCGATCTGTTGACGGCCTTTCAGCATGACGTGCTGCCCGCCTGCGTGGGCCCCGTGACCGCGCTTCCCCTTCAGGCGGCCGGAGTCGACACCGTCCAGCCCGAACGCTTCCGGCTCGGGCCGCTGGTCCAGCTGCTGTGCCAGGAACTGCCCGGGCGGGCACGGGCGTTGCCCATCGCCGGGTACCGGGTCGAGATCCGGGGGCACGCGGTGCTGGTGGACGGGGAGCTGAAGCCCGTACCGCCCGCCGGCATGTCCCTGCTGCGGGCCCTGTCCCGGCGGCCGGGGTGGGTGGTGGCCCGGGCGGATCTGCTGCGCGCGTTGCCGGGGGCGGGGCGGGACGAGCACGCGGTGGAGACGGCGATGGCCCGCCTGCGGACGGCTCTGGGGGCGCCGAAGCTGATCCAGACGGTGGTGAAGCGGGGGTACCGGTTGGCGGTGGATCCGGGGGTGGACGCGAAGTACGCGGACGCGTAAGGGGGTTGTGCCGGAGGGCATCCGGGGAGTCGCGTCGACGGATACGAACGTCCGTGGGGCTCCCGGCGTCTCAGTCTCGACGTCTCACCTCCGGAGGAGCCATGCGCCGCCTACTCGTGCTCGCCGTCACCGCCGTGATGATGCTGACAGCCGCCGCGTGCGGCGAGGAGCGTGACGGGAAGGAGCAGCGCGCCGCCCCGGCCCCGGCCCCGCACCCACGCACCGAACGCGCACGCCAGGTGGCCGCCGCGTGGAACGGCTCCCAGGCCGAGGCGAGTTGGCGTGCGGGCTACCACCCGATGGGCGACTGGACCCAGTTCCCCGAGGGCCTGACGGATCCGCCGCTCACCCTGCGGGCCACGCTGCCCCGGCTTCCCCGCGCCGACGCCGAGATCAAGTGGTCCAGCGGCCCGACCCTCACCGCACCGCTCGTCCCGGCGGACACGGCGTACGGGTCCCTGGCGCAGTACGCCGGACCGGGCACCCAACTGCCGGTCACCGCCGTGAAGTTGGGCACGATGAGCCTTCTGACCACCCGGGGCCCCGCGACCGTACCGGCGTGGCTCTTCACGGTGGAGGGCCACGGGACGCCGGTCAAACGGGCGGCCGTACGCCCCTCGCGGCTGCCCAAGTCGCCGATAGCCCCGGTGACTTCGTCGAACTTCCAGCTACCCACGACCCGCGTGGAGAAGATCCAGGGCAGCGCCCTGACCGTCATCGTGCCGCACGGCTCGTGCGACGACGGCGTCGAGATGGAGGCGCTGGAGACGCCGGGGAGTGTGGTCCTGTCGGCGTACGCGGTGAACCCTCAAGACGGGCTGTGCAGGGCGGACTTGAAGATGGAGCCGGTGAAGGTGACGCTGAGGGCGCCGCTGGCGGACCGGGTGCTGCTGGACGCGTCCACGGGCACCCCGGTGCCGTACGACGTGGTGAACGGCCGCTCCCCCTCGTGGAGTTGACCCCGTGACGGCTACGTCGGCCTGTCCCCCGTCCACATCTCGAACCACTCGGCCTTGCCGGTGCCGTGAGGACGAGGCTCGGCACCGCCGTTGTCGGCGCTCGCGGCAACGAGGGCGAGCCCACTTCCACCCTCGTCGGTCAACTCACCGAGCAGGAGGATGGCGTTGTCGATGACATCGTCAGGCGCCTCACACCGCACTGCGCGAACGCCCCCCTGGCCGGCCAGAAGGGGCGGCCCCGCCGGGAGCCGCCCCTTCCCGTGTCACCGATCAGATGATGCGCCGGGGCGCCTCGAACTGGTCCACCGGGGCCACGGGGCAGGCCGCCGAAGAGCCACCGAGGACGTTCCCGCCCACGCCCTCCGCGTTCGGCACCGCGCACCGCAGGTCGACGTTGACCAGCGGAGCGCCGTACGTGTTCAGGATCCCGCTCGCGTCACCGCCGATGGCCGTGTCCCCGTTGCGCGTGGCGAAGTCGGTCGCGGTCCCGCTCCCGCTGGCCGTGTCCCCGTAGGCGACCCGGGCCGCGTGGTTCATCTCGCCCGCGTTGCCGGCGGCCATGTTCTCCGCACCCACCCCGGCGGAGGTGGTCGCCGAGGCGACCCCGGTAGCGGCCATCGTCGCGGCGGACGCCAGCGCCGCCCCAGCCAGAACCTTCTTGATCACGTACTCACTCCCGTTCGGCGAAACCGAAAAATAACGAACGCTATCGACAAGCGAACGCCACAAAACCAAACATTCCGATCAACGAGAGGTCACGCGACATCACCACTTCGAGCCACCCGGATACCACCACTCGGCCGAACCCTGACAGGAGCCCCTGGTCCAGCCCCCTCCACCCGGTAACCCAATTACCCCGCCGCAGGCGCCGCAAGATAAACCCTGGCCTTCTGCACACCTACAGAATCGGCCTGGAATTTGATGCCGGAACCATCGCCCCCGAGAACAACAGAGACCCCACCGTCGGACTGGATCCCCACATCAAATCGTGCAGCTTCGACAGAGCTCCAGCGATTCACCGAAAAATTCCTGACACCCAGGAACAGGAGGTAGAACTCCAAAGTGTTGTAATCCCCGCCCCTCCATTCCCTGTCAGGACGCGACGGAATATTCCGGGTTTCGAACCCGACCGTTACCGAACTCCCCCTCTCGTCGACATGGACATAGTAAGGCTTACATTCTTCCGGGGCGGGAGCGGGTCCTTCGTAAAATGCCCCCCAGAGCATCGGGCGAACCAAGGATTCGACCCCAATCAGAAACGCTCATAGTAAACCTTCTCGCAAGTGTCGGGAAGTGTCCCGTAGAGACGCGAATCCAGCCGCTTCACATGAAGCGTCGAACCACCGTCCATTCCGTCATCCTGCACCCTGAAAGCGCCCACCCTCCCCACGACAACAGAATCAGAACATTCAAAGGAAAGCGTGAAACCCTCCTTCTCTGATCGGACCTCGACCTGGATACGCCTGCGCTCCCGGCGTCCGACAACGTTGACGCGAGCGAGAACCGGAGGATTCCACCCTGCCATGGCCATATGATCGACACCCAAAAATTCGAGCTGACACTGAACGGTATCCAGCTCCGCATCCAGCCACTCCTGCGGCGCCGCCTCGGGAAATCGAGCGAGATCCACGCGCAGGGTCACCGTGGGACCGATCCAGTTCAAGTTGACAGAACGCAGTCTGAGATCACCGCCCAGCGCGGGAGCATCCCCGTACAGTGAACTCAGCACCTGAGAGTTCGCGATAAATTTGTCAACGGCAACAGCGGGCCACTCCGGCGATATTACGCCGTCCATAACTACGAAATCCTCACCCTTGAAGTGAATCAGCGACGCACCCTTCAATCCATTCCGAAATCCGGCTAGATCAATCTCCTAAAAATTGAAATTCAACCCTCCGGAAAATCAACTTCGATGATCCAATATTCACTGCCCTCCCTGCTGACCGCACATACGTGATGGCCGCTAGCGGAACGGGCAACAAAGAGGATGTCACCAGAGGCTTCCCTAAAGTTGAAAACTTCGACATTGTCGATCATTTTCACAGATACCCATCCACCCTCCAGGGAGCCTGCTACCAGGAAGGTGCCGTCATCAGCAATAACTCCACCGCTCCTTGCATGCAACCCCCAGTACTCATTTACCTTCCTGCCGATATCAACCGAATCGGCAGGGATGCGCTTCACAGGCACGACATCAATGTGAACAACACGGTGAAATACATCTTCAACCGTCAATCCGTCACAATCAAACCAGCCGAGCACTTTCAGATTGCAGCTTCGAATTCGAGAGAACAGTTCGGAGTCCATCAAAGCTTCACTCACCTTTGCCCATAATAGAAGAAGTGATGATCCCCACCAGGCTTGTCCAGAGCCCGGTAACGCTCCATCCTCCCATACCCTTCAGCCGTACTGTCCCAGCCGAAGTTTACCCAGTTCCTGCTTCTTTCTTCAACAGTGAAACCCTTTGGTGCGCCTGCATGGAAGTGCAGTCCAGCCGGATCGTCCGTATGCTCAACAACGACCCGAGAGCCACTTTCCGTTTCAAATTGGCGGAAGTTTCCCCAATGGGTCGCGTCAGACGAATAAACATGCCCAGGCATGTTTTTCAACTGCTTGTCACCCATGACAATCCATTCAGCATCAGGCGTAGCCCCATATGAGACTCCGGCGGCATCAAAAGCGGCTCGTTCGGCATCCTCACGCCGATCGAATGGATTTCCCTTTTCTCCCTTCGGATAGTCCGGAGCCAACCCCAGTACATCCGTCTGCACATGCGGATTGTGGACATAGGTGACAGGGTTGGGTGCAGGGGCCAGCCCAAAAGGGTCAGGAGTCAGATAACGGGAAGCCTCGGGATCATAATGGCGAAAATAATTATAATGGAGGCCGGTTTCAGGATCGAAATATTGGCCAGGAAACCGGAGCGGCGTATAAGCAGTGCTATCGGCTGCCCAGGCTGTGGCACCCCAGAGAGTTGAACGTTTCCGCCAGGCAATTTCGCCTTGTTCATCGATGAGTTCAGTCGGAGTACCCACTTGATCTGTGACGATCGTAAAGAAACGGGAATCAATCTCTGACTGCGGGGCTGTAGCCGCTGCGATGCGTTCCGTCTGAGCAATCGGACGCAGGCCCCGATGATTCCAAGTAATCACGATCAGATTCGGGAAGTCAGAAGATTCACTGGTCTGCTCGCAGAGGGTATTTCCGTCCCAACTGAAGTCAACACGTTCCGCAACCGTTGTGCCATCCCCAGCCAAGCGGAGCTTTGAGGTGCGACGGCCCAAGGGGTCGTATGTGTAACTCCAGCAGGTACCGGCCGGGGTGGTAACCGAGATCAGGCGATCTTCTGCGTCCCATTCGTAACGCCAGGTATCCGGCTTCCTTGAGAGACGGCTCTTCTGGCGGAAGGTGACGCGACCAAGGGCGTCGTGCTCGTAACGGACCTGGCCCGCCCGGGTGATCCGGGTTCCCGTGTAGGTACGTTCTCCTGTCGCCTCGTGGCCCGGATGGCTCACCGGCCAGTCCGCTCGGGTCTGGTTGCCCGCCGTGTCGTAGGCGTACGTCTCCGTCCAGTTGGCGGCGTGCACCGCCGTAACGCGGCCCGTCACGTCGAGGTCGAAACGGCGGGAGCCGGTCAGGTGGTCGTCGATACCAGTCAGGTTTCCGTCGGCACGGTAAGAGTAGGAGCGGTGCTGGAGGCGGGTGTTTGCCGGGCCCGTCACCGACTGGGTTGTCAGACGGCCTAGTTGGTCGAAGGCGTGGTTGAAGGTGACCGATCCGCCGATGCGGCGGGTGAGTTCGCGGCCGGCGTCGTCGTACGTGAAGTCGATGGAGCGGCCCGAGGCGAGCATGTTGGTGCGGCGGCCTGCGGCGTCGTAGGACCAGGTGGTGGTGGCGCCGGTCGGGGTGGTGCGGCCGGTGCGGCGGCCGAGGTCGTCGTAGGTGTAGGTGATCGTGCGGTTGTCGACCGTCTCCGAGTGGATTCGGCCGAAGCGGTCGCGGAGGATCGTGAGGGTGGTGCCGTCGGGGCCGGTGGCGAGGGCGAGGTTGTCGGTCAAGTCGTAGGCATAGATGGTGACTTGGCCTGCGGTGTCCTTGCGGGTGACCTGGCCGAGGGGGTTGCGTTCGAAGGTGACGGTCGTGCCGAGGGTGTTCGTGCGGGAGGTCAGGCGGCCTGCGGGGTCGTACGAGTAGGTGAGGACGCGGTCGTCGAAGTCCGTCTCCGTCGTCAGGTTGCCTGCCGGGTCGTAGGCGTAACTCCAGGTCAGGCCCTGGGGGTTGGTGACCTGGATGAGGCGGAGTTCGGTGTCGTGGGTGAACTCGTAGCGGACGCCGTCGGGGCCGGTGCGGGCGGTGAGGAGGTCGAAGTGGGTGTACTCGAAGCGGGAGACGCCGCCCAACTGATCTGTGTGGGATGTGCAGTTGCCCTCGCCGTCGTACGTCCAGGTCTCCGTCGTGCCGTCCGCCGCCGTGCGGCGGGTGAGGCGGCCCTCGGTCGTCCACTCCAGGTGGGTGGTCGCGCCGACCGGGTCGGTGATCGTGGTGGGGCGGCCGTGGGGGTCGCGGGTGTAGTGGGTGGTCGCGCCCAGGGGGTCGGTGATCCTCAGGGGGAGACCCGTGCGGTCGGGGACGATCGTCGTCGTGTGGCCGTGGGGGTCGGTGACGGTGGTGAGGTGGCCGCCTGCGTCGTAAGTGAAGTGGGTGGTACGGCCGTTGGGGGTGGTGAGTGAGGTGCGGTTGCCTCGTGCGTCGTACGTCTGGCGGATCACCGAGCCGTCCGGGCTCACCCGTTTCACCGGGAGGCCGAGCGCGTCGTACTCGGATCTGGTCTCGCGGCCGTCGGGGCGCACGACCGAGGTGACGTTGCCCTGCTCGTCGTAGGTGAACGACGTGACGTGACCGAGGGGGTCCGTGTGGGCGAGCAGGCGGTTGTAGCGGTCGCGCCGGTAGTGCGTGACGGCGCCCAACGGGTCGGTGTCCGCTACGACTTGGAAGTCATCGTTGACGAGGAATCGGCGGGTGTGGCCCTCGCCGGTCGTCGTGGTGGTGACGCGGAGGCCGGTCTCGGGGTCGGTGTCGTCGTACGTGACGCGCAGGGCCATGTGGCCCGCTTCGCCGGTCTCGGCGATGCAGCGGTCCTGGTCGTCGTACTCGTAGGCGTAGCTGCGGTCGTTGGTGTCGGTCCAGGAGGTGACACGGCCCGCTTCGTCGTACGTGAAGCGCAGGGGGAGCCCGGAGGAGTTGACGACGTCGGTGAGGTTGCCGTCCGTGTATCTGTAGCTCTTGAGTACCTCATCCGTGAGAGCCAGGCGAAGAGCCGTGATACGGCCCTCAGCGGTGGTGACGCGGACGTCGTGGCCGGAGCTGGAGGTCACTCCCAAGGGGGTGCCCTCGGTGTCGTACTCCAGGGTGATCCAGTTGCCGTTGCGGTCGTCGATCTGTTCCAGGACCGCCAGGTCGCCTCCCCGGTCGCCGAAGTGCCGGACACGGCCGGTGAGGGGGTCGGTGACGGTGTAGCCGCCGTCCTCGCGGTCCAGGGTCAGACGGGGTCCGTAGCTGGGGAGGGTGGGGACACCGGGCGCGGGGTGGGGGTAGGCGAGGAGCAGGCCGTCCTCGGTGACGAGGACGACGCCCTCGGCGTCGATCTCCAGGCGCTGGTCGAAGGTCGAGGACCAGGAGGGGCCGAACCAGCGGCCGAGACGGTAGCCGGACTCCACGCGCCTCTTGAGTACTACGGGTAGGGGGCCGGGGAGGGTGACGTCCGTCTGCGGCAGGTACATCCTGCCGCTGGCCAAGTCGATGGGGTCCGAGCCCTTGCTCTCCACACTGTCGCCCTCGCGGGAGTGCTCGGCCGGGCTGTCCGAGACCTTGTTCCGCGCGGAGGTCTCACCCGCTTCCTTCACCCCGCCACGCACCGCCGCCCCTTCCGCGGCGGTCTCCGCGCCCTCCCGCGCCACCCGGACGACACCCTTCAGCTCCCCCATCCCCTTGGAACCGACCAGGTCGAGGATGAAGCGGCCCGTGCCCTCGGAGGGGTCCTTCTTGAAGCCGTCCCACATCGTGGTGAGGGTGCGGCCGGGGTGGGCGCTCGCGGAGACCAGGCCGGAGAGGGTGAGGCTGGCGTTCTGGAGGTATTCCGCCGGATGGGTGAGGTTGTAGGGGTCCGTGGGGTTGAGGCCGCGGGCGAAGTTGACGAGGCCGCCGGTGCCCTTGACCACGCCGCCGGCGACATGGAGGAGTTCCGTGTTGGCGGCGAGCATGCCGTCGGCGACGTCGGCCTTGAGGCGGGACAGGGGTGGCGGCTCCGCAGGGGCGTGGGCCAGGGCGGCGCGGACGCTGCTCGCGGCCGTCGTACCCGCGGTGTTGCGCTGGCGGCGGGCCTCGGCGAGGACCGCGCGGGCGCGGGTGATCAGGGGGGTGCCCGGGTCGGTGAAGGGGGCGGGGCGCGGGCCGGGGTCCTGGTCGGCGGCGAGCTTCGCGTTGTAGGCGTCGGCTTTCTTGTTGTACGACTCACGCGCCTGCTCGGACGCCTTCCTGCCCTGCGCGTAGAGGTCGATGGCCTCCTTGGCCTGGCCCTGCGCCCAGGTCACCGTTCCGGCGTAACTCTCCAGAGCTGCGGCAGCCTGCTCGCAGGCGGCGGCAGCGTTCAGCCAGCGCTCGGGGTGGCGGACGAACTTCTCGCGGAAGGTGTCGGCCGCCTCTCCCGTCCAGGACGCGGAGTCGACCTTCTTCAGCCCCGAGGCGACGGTGTCGAACGCCTTCTGGAAGTCCCTGAGGTGCTGGGCTCTGGCCGTGATCGTCTTCGGGTCGCCGTGGACCAGTTCGTTCGGCTGGTCGGTGGAGCCGAGGTCCTGCTCGCCCGGCGTAGCTCCCAGGTCGGAGGCGATGCTGTCGCCGAGGTCCTCGACCTTGTCGGCGAGGCCGCCCGCGCCGATCTTCTCCAGACCGTCGCCGACGAGTTCGCTGCCCTTGTCGATGCCCTCGCCGAGCATCTTCTTGCCGGCGTTCCAGCCCTCTTCGAGCTTGCCGAGGCCGGAGTTGACCAGGTCGTCGAGGCCCATCAGCCCGTCTGCCCTTCCTGTTGGGCCTGCTGGGCACGTTCCTCGGGTGACGGGCCGAAGGTGTGGTCCAGCATCTGCTCGTAGTCGCTCTCGCTCACCCCGGCCGCCCGGCGTAGTCCTTCAGGGGTAGGACCCAGGGGTCCCAGCGGGCCCAGTGTCTCGGACGTCATCACGTCCCGGGCCGCGTCCTTCCAGCCCTGTTTCGCGGTCTCCGCCGCCTTGACCATGGACTCCCCGCTGTAGTCGGGGTTGCTGACAGCCTCGTACCCGCCAGTCGCGATCTCGCTCCAGCTCTTGCCCTCCACCTCCTCCTCGGAGGCGTAAGGGCTGCCGCCCAGCACAGAGTTGGCGAGGACCTTCAGCGAGCCGCCGATGTACTGGTCCGTCTCGTGCAGCGTCCCCGCCGCGAGGCCCACCGACTGGGCGAACGCGTTCGCCTGGGCGACCAGCGAGCGCACGCCCCAGTCCCAGCGCTCGCAGAACGCGGAGAACTCCGAGCGCAGTTCATCGTGGCCCAACTCCAGTCCGGACAGGGAGAGTTCGGAGAATCCCCGGCCCGCGCCCGCGAGGCTGTCGATGCCGATCTCCCGGAGTTCGTCCAGGGTCCCGGTGATGCCCCGGGCAACCTGCGCCATGCCGGCGGTCTCCAGGTCCTTGCCCGTGGCCGCGGCCGGCTTCCGCTCCACCGGATCGGTACTCACGCTCGTCCTTCCCTGTCCACGGCCGCTTCGTCCGGCACGATGCCCTCGACCGGCGGGAACAGCACACCCTCGCCCTCGCTGCCGACGTCCAGAGCGACGCCGCACGGCACCCCGGCCACCACGGTCCCGACGTCCAGCAGCCGGGCGCCGAGCACCTGCCGGTACGGCCATGCGCGCCGCGTCTCACCCCTCGCGATCGCGAACCTGGCGAGCGCTTCCTCGTTCGAGAAGGCGTAGATCCAGCGAATGCCGCCGAAGTCGGCGACCAGCGGGGCGTCGTCCTCGACGAGGGGCAGGAGGACGGGCGTGCGGCGGAACTCGCCGAGGACGGCGGCGAATTCGCGTCGGCGACGGGTGAGTTCGGAGGGCTCGGGGCTGTTCTCCGGCTGCGGGGGCGGGAGTTCGGCGGCTTTGGGTGGTGCCGGTGCGGGTGGCGGGTCCAGGTAGTCGCGCAACCGTGACGGGCGTGTCTGCCCCGCCGCCTCCTCGCCCCCGCTCTCAGCCATGTCCGGAATCATCACACCTGCGTATCGCGAACCGCAATGCGGGTCGAGGGGGCCCTGCGGTCTGCCCCTCCCCCCTACCTACGGACTACCCCGGGCTACCTCCCGCGTCCCCGCAGGCCCTTCGTGCGTCCGTTCGGCCACAGGGTCGGTCGGCGGCCTGCCGCGAGGTCCTCTGTCCAGCCGAAGGCCAGTACGCACAGGGCTGTGAGGAGCCAGGTCAACGGGAGGACCGGCCACGGGGAGTTGAGCAGGCCGGGGGCGTGTTGTTCGAGGGCTTGGATGTTCCAGGCGTGGTCCCAGAGGGGTTCGGCGACGACGATGCAGAGGTTGTGCCAGAGGTAGATCGTGACGGCCCGGGAGTTGAGGAGGGTGATGGGGCCGTCCCAGCGGCGCAGGGCGGGGGGCCAGGTCCGCCATCGCGGGCTCAGGTGGAGGAGGAGCAGGACCGCCGCGAAGGACCAGAGGGACTGGGCGAAGGGCATGTCGTCCAGGTCGTGGTTCTGGTGGAGGTCGTGGCGTAGGGCGTACCAGAGGGCTACGGCGGCGACGGCCGGGGCGAGGGAGGGGACGGTGTAGCGGGGGAGTTTCTGGAGGACACCCTCGTGGTGGGCCATACCCAGGAGCCAGCAGGAGCCGAAGGTCGCGAAGTCGGTGAGGGTGGAGTCGAGGCGCCAGCTCGTGGTGGTGGCCGAGGTGAACTCCAGGGCGGCCGAGAGCGCGAGGGGGGCCAGGATCGTGGGCCAGGGGGCCGCGCGGAGGGCCCGGCGCAGCAGCGGGGAGAGGAGGACGAACCAGAGGTAGGCCCTGATGTACCAGAGGGGTACCCCCAGAGCGGTAGGCCAGTCGTCCGCCACGAGTCCCTCGATGCCGTGGGATACGGCGGCGTACGGGGGGTCGCTGATCGGGAGGACCCAGTACCCGAGGTGGAGCCACCACCAGATCGGGTGCCTCTCATCCCCGGGGCCCCAGCCCGCGAGGACCATGCCGGTCACCGCGATCACTCCCAGGAGCCACAGGGGTGGGAGCAGGCGGCGCAGGCGGCCCCGGACGACCTCGGGTGCCGGGCGTCGGTCGAGGGAGCGGGACATCAGGTTGCCCGCGAGGGCGAACATGACGCCCATGGAGGGGAAGACGACCGGGAGCCAGGCCCAGCCCATGAGGTGGTAGAGGACGACGCGGAAGAGGGCGATCGCCCGGAGGAGGTCGAAGTACCGGTCCCGGCCGCGCTGTTGAGGGGCCGGGGATTCCGGTCCCGTGAGCGGGGAGGCCGGTTCGGGGGACGGAGAGCCCGGTCCTGGCAGCGGGGAGTTCGGCTCCGAGGGCAGGGATCCCGGTGTCTGCCCGGCGGTCGGCGCCTGCCCGGCGTACGGTGCCGCCTCGGCGCCGGGGCCCGTCGCCGCGTACGGAGCGCGCTCCCCCGGCGCCCGCTCCCCCGGCTTTCTCTGCGCGGGGATCTTCGGAGCCCGTCGCCTGCCGCGCACCGGCGCCGCTCCCGAGTCGGGCCTGTCCGGTGTGTCCGTCATCCCCGGCCTCCGCTCTCCGCCGCCAACTGCCCGGGAGGTGCCGCGACTTGGCCCTTGCGGCGGAGTTTCTGCCAGCGCAGGCGACCGCCCGTGAGGGCCGTGATCCAGGACTGGAGCAGGACGATGTACATCAGCTGCCGGTAGAGGATCTGCTGGAGCGGCAGGGAGATCAGCGGGGTGAGGCGCTCGCGGTCGAGGGCGAACGCGTAGGCGGCGCAGGCCCCTTGGACCGCGAGGACGCCGAACCAGGCCGCGATGGTCTTGCCGGTGGGGCCGAAGACGAGGCCGTAGACGAGGAACAGGTCGATCAGCGGGGCGAGGAGCGGCGCGACGACCATGAACAGGGAGACGAGGGGCAGGCCCACCCGTCCGAAGCGGCCCGACGGCCCCCGTTCGATCACGGCCCGGCGGTGCTTCCAGATCGCCTGCATGGTGCCGTAGCACCAGCGGTAGCGCTGCGACCAGAGCTGCTGCACGGACTCCGGCGCCTCGGTCCACGCGCGGGCGTTCTCCGCGTAGACGACACGCCAGCCGTCGCGGTGCATCGCCATGGTGATGTCGGTGTCCTCGGCGAGCGTGTCGTCACTCATCCCGCCGGCCAGCTCCAGCGCGGTACGCCGAAACGCCCCTACGGCACCGGGAATTGTCGGCATGCAGCGCAGCACGTCGTACATGCGGCGGTCCAGGTTGAAGCCCATCACGTACTCGATGTGCTGCCAGGCCCCGATGAGGGTGTCCTTGTTGCCGACCTTGGCGTTCCCGGCGACGGCGCCGACCCGCGGGTCGGCGAAGGGCTGGACCAACTCCCCTACGGTGGACGGCTCGAAGACCGTGTCGCCGTCCATCATCACGATGATGTCGTGCGAGGCGTTGGCGAGTCCCCGGTTGAGCGCGGCGGGTTTGCCGGAGTTGAGCTGGCGGACCACCCGGACGCCGGGCAGGGCCAGTTCCTCGACGATGCGGGCGGTGCCGTCGCTGGATCCGTCGTCAACGACCAGGATTTCTATGGGGTGTTCGCTCCGGATCAGTGAACGCACCGTGTTCTCGATGCACTTGGCCTCGTTGTACGCCGGGACCAGCACCGTCACCGGCTCCGTGACCGGCGCGTCCGGCCCCCAGGTGAAGCCGCGGCGCCGGGTGCGGCGGGTGTGCGCGGCGGAGAGCAGCAGCATCAGGCCGAAGCGGGCGAAGACCAGGACGCCGACCACCGCGAGGCCGACGACGAGGACGCCGGTGAGGCTGTCGGAGGCGGTGACGAGGGCCGTCCACGCCTTGCCCTTCAGCAACTCGGCGCCGGTGACCGGGATATGGGCGCTGGGGGCGTTCAGGGCCTCGGTGAGGTTCTGGAACTTGTAACCCTGGCCCTGGAGTTGGGGGAGGTAGCGGTCGAGCGCCTGGACCGTCTGATGCCGGTCGCCGCCCGAGTCGTGCATCAGGACGATGCCGCCCTCCCCTTTGGGCGGCGTGGAGTTGGCGATGATGCGGGCGACTCCGGGCTTCTGCCAGTCCTCGCTGTCGACGCTGGTGAGGACGGTGAGGTAGCCCCGGCTGCCCACATAGCGCACGACCGGCCACGAGTTGTTGTCCAGCGCCTCGGCCGTGGAGGAGTACGGCGGCCGGAAGAGCGAGGTGCGGATCCCGGCCGCGCCCGCCAACGCCAGCTGGTTCTGGGTGAGTTCCCAGTCGATACGGGACCTGGACTGGTAGGAGAGGTCGGGGTGGTTGAAGGTGTGCAGGCCGATCTCGTGGCCCTCCTCGGCCATCCGCCGGACCAGGTCGGGGTAGCGGGACGCCATGGTGCCGGTGATGAAGAAGACCGCGTGGGCGCGGTGCTCCTTGAGGACGTCCAGCACCTCGGGCGTCCAGCGCGGGTCGGGTCCGTCGTCGAAGGTGAGGACGATCCGCCGGTCGGGGATGTCCATGCTGGTCGCCTGGCCGCCCCGGGTGTCCACGACCGGGCCGCCATCCAGGATCTTCCCCGGCACCTGGTCGGCCGCCGCCTCCGGGCGCACCCGGTAGTCCGCGAGGATCTCGCTGTGCACATAGCCGCGCAGCATCAGCATCGCCATCACCGCGCAGAGCAGGAGGAGCGGGAGCAGGTGGCGCATGGGGAGGAAACGGCGGCGGGGCGTGGCGGAGGGTGGGGACGGGGGAGGCGTGGCAGGGGGTCCCTGGTATGACGCCGTCGGTGGTAGTCCGTCGGGGGCGGCAGGGGTACTCGCCGTCTCCGTAGTACCCGTAGTCCCCGTAGTACTTGACGCCCCCCGCTTCCGGCGCGTCATACCCCTACGACCTGAGGACGACCCCTGCGACCGGTGCGAGGGAAGGGCTGAGGAACCGGTCGGCCCCTGTGGGGATCGCCGGTTTGCGCGTGATCCCATCAGGAGACGCCCTCCGCGGAAGCGAGCGCCTTGCGCGCCACGAACACCCCGGACCCGGAACCCGGCGCGCTCGCCGGCGCGTCGGCGTCCGCCGCCGGAGCGACCCCCGGCCGGTCGGAGGCACCGCCCGCCGAACCACCGGAGCCGGCACCACCCGTGCCGGTGCCGCCCGACCCGACGCCGCCCGACGCGGGCGCCGACACGGGCGAGGCCCCCGCGGCCGACGGCCCAGGGCTCCCCGCACCGCCCCCGCCCGACGCCCCCGGCCCGGACGCCTGCCTCTTCTCGCTCACCCCTTGCGACGCCGACGCGTCCGGCGACGGATCCGGCGAGGGCGCCACCGAGGAGGGCGACGGCGACGACACCGCCGGACTGCTCCCGGCCGGCGAGGGGCTGCCGCTGCCGATCCCCGGCCCCGGCCCGGTCCCCGGCCTGGTCGCACCGGCGCTCGGCGAGGCCGCCGGCGAGGTGGAGGGCCGGGGCGAGGGACCCGCCGTACCCGAGGCGGACGGTCCCGGCGTCGCCCCGGGGGCCCTGGTCGCCGTACCGGAGGCGGTGGCCGACGAGGTACCGCCGGGGACGGAGGCGTCGCCCGGCGCGGGTGGCTCCGAAGTACTAGGGGTACGGGTCGCCTCGACCTGGCTCGCGGGCTTGCTGTCGTCGCCGGGTCCGGGGAGGGGGAGCCAGGGGGCGCCCGCGTTGCCGGAGAGGAGGGTGCCGACGATGACGGCCGCGTAGGCGCCGCAGGCCAGGCCGACGGCGAGTCCGAGGCGCCGGAACGTACGGCTGCGGCGGCCCGACTCGTCGACGAACACGGGCAGTTCGGAGTCGCCGTCGGCCTTCTCCCCGCCGTGCAGCGGGTCGAGTTGGACGGTCACCTCGGCGGGGTCATGCCCCTCGCCGCCCGGCCCGTCCGCCGCGCCCCGTACTCCCGGTCCCTCCTGAGAGCCACCCCCACGGTGAAGCTCCCCGTCGGTCCCGGCGCCCGTACGCCGCGCCCCCTGCCCGGCACGCCGGCTCCGGGGAGCCACCGGCCACCCGCCACCACTACCGCTACCACTGCCGTCACTGCCGAGGTTCCCGCCCCCGCTCGCGCTATCCGGCCCCGTACCCGTAGTACTTCCGGACGACGCCCCATGAGACCCGTAGACCCCGGACCCCTGGGCCCCGGCCCCGTCCGCCGCGCTCCCTCCGCCGTTCCCCCCGGACCCGTACCCCCCAGGTACCCCCTCGGACCTCTCCCCCCACGGATCCCGCCGGGCCGACGGGGCCCCGAAGGCCGACTCGACCAGCCCTGCAGAGTCCACCAGCCCCGCAGAGTCCACCGGCCTCACCGAGTCCCTCAGCCGCGCCGAGTCCGGCACCCGTGTCGACGGGTCCGGTGCCCGGCGGCCGCTGTCCAGGATGTCGTCCGGGAACCCCTCCCAGCCGGTTCCGCCGGACAGCGCCGGTTCGCCCGACGGCCGGGATATCTCCCGGCGTTCACCCGTGGACGGCGCCTCGGGGAACTTCTGGGTCCCGCCCCCGACCGCCGCGACCCCTTGGGTCGGCGGCGCCGGCTCGGGCCACTCGGGTTGGGCGTCTTCTGGCCATTTCTTCACGTGCGCACTTCCCCCCACGGGAGCACTCCGGAATCACTCCGGGTCCGTCCCTGGAACAGTTCTGGGCGCGTGTTCGACTGCCGAGCACACGTCGCACAACCAGGCCCCCACCCGGTTCACGCGCCCCCGATGTCTCTCCGTGCTCGGGGCGCCGAATCTAGCGCAGCGGATGTGCGCCGCGTGTGCGATGCGTCATTTGTGTGTGGATGCCATGCTCATGTCGATGGCTGGAATCCATCCATCGACCGGGACCTCCCACCACGATTCCTCGACCGCGAGTTCGAGCGCAGATTGACGCAGTACAGCCAAGATCGGATGGACCAGCCCCTTTCGCCACACGAGTGACACCGGGGACAAAGGGACGGGCTCGACAAGCGGCCGCCGGACCGTCCCCGGCATGGCCGGAAACCCCTCCACGGCGAGCACCGGCCGGCCGGACCGGGCCATGACACGCCGGAACTCGTCCTCCCCCACGGCCATCGGAGCCGGCGGCGCCACCCGCACCCCGCGCCCCTCGAACAACTGCCGTGCCAGATCGGTCCATTCAGGGGTCCGCGGATTCCCGGCCCCCGCGTACACCTCCTCCCCCGCCAACTCCCCCACCGGTACCGCCTCCCACGAGGCCAGCCGGTGCTCCTCGGGCAGGACGACGGCCATGGGCTCGTACCGGACGAGCTGATGGTCGAGCCGCGCCCGCAGCGAGGGGGCGAGCCCCGCGTACCGCCCGAACGACGCGTCCAGCCTCCCCGCGATCATCTCGGCGGCGGCCCAGGTCAGCCCGCTCTCGAAGCGGGCCATCAGTTCGTGGTCCGGGGCGAGCCGCCGCGCCCGCTCCAGCACCAGCGAACTCGTCCGCAACCCCGGCGAGTTGAGGTCGACCAGCAGTGGGCGGGGCCGGCCGAAGGCGGCGCGCAGCTCCTCCTGCGCGTCCAACACCCGTCGCGCGTACGGGAGCAGGCGTTCACCCTCGGGCGTCAGGGCCACCTGGCGTGTCGTACGGACGAACAGGTCGGACCCCAACTCCCGTTCCAGTCGCCGTACATCGCGGCTCAGTGCCTGCTGGGCGACGAACAGTCGCGCGGCGGCCCGCGTGAAGTGCAGTTCCTCGGCGACGGCGAGGAAGACCCGGAGCAGCCGGGGTTCGAGATCCTGAGGCATCCGGCGAACCTAACAACGACCCACAACACAGGCGCGTGAATAAGCGCCCGACAGGTGTTGGACCGGACGATCACCGCCGGACGACCGTTGACCGCATGCCCCACGCCCACCACAACTCACCACGCACCCCCGGAAACACGCCGGGAGCACTCCGCACCCCCGGCCCCTACCGCCGCCTCCTGTCCCGCCCCGGCACCCGCGCCTTCACCGCCGGCAACCTCGTCGCCCGCCTCCCCTCCGGGATGTTCGGCGTCGGCGCGGTGATGATGATCGCCGACGCCCACGGCTCGTACGCGCTCGCCGGAGCCGTCAGCGCAACGGGCCTCGCGGCGACGGCAGTTGTCGCCCCCTGGACCGCGCGCCTCATCGACCGCCGAGGGCAGGCCCAAGTCGCCGTGCCCGCAACCCTGTTCGCCGCGCTCGGCAGCATCACCCTGGTGCTGTGCGTCCGTTACGACGCCCCGGTGTGGACGCTGTTCGCCGCGTACGCCGCGACGGCAACCACCCCCAACACGGGCGGCATGTCCCGCGCCCGCTGGGCCCACCTGCTGGCCGGGGACCAGGCGGCCCTGCACACCGCGAACTCCTTCGAACAGGCGGCGGACGAACTCTGCTTCCTGCTGGGCCCGTTGCTCGCGGCGCTGCTGTGCGCGAACGTCTTCCCCGAGGCCGGGACGCTGGTCGCGGCGGTGCTCCTCGTCACCGGCATCCTGCTGTTCGCCGCGCAGCGTTCGACCCAGCCGCCGCCGCACGCCCGCCCCTCCGCCACATCACCGCTCGCCGCGCCCGGGATGCCGCCGCTGCTCGCTGTGTGCCTCTGTCTGGGCGCGGTGTTCGGCGCGACGGAGGTCGTGACCGTCGCCTTCGCGGACGAGGCAGGTCACCGGGCCGCCGCGGGGCTGGTGTTGGGACTCCAGGCGGGCGGATCGGCGCTGGCGGGGCTGGCGTTCGGCACGCTGACGGGGCACGGCGACGGGGCCGCCGGCAAGGGCCGGCCAACTCCCGGAGCAGGCAGGCCCTTCGGCAGGAGACGCACGGCTACCGGAGCCGAGGCGCCCTCCGGAGCAACGCAAGCCCTGGAGGGCAGGCCGGCTTCCGGCGCCTCCCCGAGCACGGACCCCGCCCTTCTGCCCGCCGCCCCACCGCCTCACACCTCCGGCCCACTGTCCACTGCCGAGCCACCCCACACCTCCACCCCTCCGTCCGCCGCCGCACCGCCCCACACCTCCACCCCTCTGCCCGCCGCCGAGCCGCCCACCTCCACCCCACCCCCTGCCTCCCCCAACTCCACCCCAGCCGCCCGCCGTTACCCCTGGTGCATCGCCGCCATGACCACCCTCCTCACCCTCCCTCTCCTGGCCGCCACCCTCACCGGCTCCCTCCCCCTCCTCGCCGTCGCCCTCCTCGTCGCCGGAGCCGCGACCGCCCCCACGATGATCACCGGCATGACCCTGATCCAGCAGCGCACCCCCGAGGGCCGCCTCAACGAGGGCATGACCCTCGCGGTGACCGGCCTCCTCGGCGGAATCGCCGCGGGCAGCGCGCTCGGCGGGTGGGTGACGGACCACGCGTCCCCCACGGCCGGCTACGCCCTGCCGGTCGCCGCGGCGGCCACGGCGCTGCTGGTCACGCTGGCATGGCGGAGCGTGACCGCCGACCGGACCGCACCGACCCCAGCGCCGGACGCCACACAGACCGCACCGCCCCCCACACCGGACACCGGCCGAGCCACACCCACCCCGACACCGGACACCGGCCGAACCGCACCGCCCACAACGCCCAACCCCCGCCCCCACACGCCCGCATGACCACCACCCTCACCACCACACGACGGCCCCCGTCATAATCGAACCGCTTCCCTCGTTCCCTGCCACCCCCATTGACGCACCTCCACCCACCCAATAACTTCCTCCGTCGAAGCGCTTCGACGTCACGCATCGAATCGATTCGACGGACACCCGCGTGACGCGACCCGGCCCGAAGAAAGCCCGAAGAACCATCCGAACTCCCGTGGAGAACCTGGATGTTGACGGCACGACGGCGGACACTGACGACAGCGGCGGCACTGAGCACAGCCCTCCTCCTCGCCTCCTGCGGCGGATCGGGCGACGGAGGATCGGACGGAACGACCCTGCGCCTGTGGCACTACGAGGCCCCCAACAGCGCGATGGGCGTGGCCTGGACGGAGGCGATCAAGGAGTTCGAGGCCCAGCACCCGGGTGTGAAGGTGAAGTTCGAGGAGAAGAGCTTCGAGCAGATCCAGAAGACGGCCCCGATGGTCCTCAACTCCTCGGACGCACCGGACCTGATGGAGTACAACAAGGGCAACGCGACGGCGGGCCTCCTCTCGAAACAGGGCCTGCTGACGGACCTCACCGCGGAGGTCACGAAGCGCGGCTGGGACAAGCTCCTCAGCCCCGGCGTCCGCACGACCAGCCAGTACACCAACGGTGTGATGGGCTCCGGGAGTTGGTACGGAGTCACCAACTACGCCGAATACACGATGCTCTACTTCAACAAGGACCTCTTCAAGAAGTACGGCGTCCAGGAGCCGACGACATCGGCCCAACTCACGGCGGCCCTCCAGAAGTTCAAGGACAAGGGCATCACCCCGCTGGCCAACGCCGGCGCGGAGTACCTGGCCCACCAGTACCTCTACCAGCTCGCCCTCACCAGGGCGGACCGCGCCTGGGTCGACTCCTACGAGCTGTACAAGGGCAAGCCCGACTTCCACGACGCGGCCTGGACGTACGCGGCCGAGACCTTCGCGGAGTGGGTCAAGAAGGGCTACCTGGCGAAGAGTTCGAGCGGCGCGACGGCCGAGCAGGCGGGCGTCTCCTTCCTCCAGGGCAAGGCGCCGATCCTGTTCTCGGGGAGCTGGTGGTACGGCCGCTTCCGCTCGGAGGCGACGTTCGACTGGGGCACCTCCCTGTGGCCGGACTCGAAGCTCACGCTCGGCTCGGGCGGAAACCTGTGGGTCGTACCGAAGAGCGCGAAGAACAAGCAACTCGCCTACGACTTCATCGACATCACCCTGTCGAAGAGGATCCAGAACCTCCTGGGCGACAAGGGCGGGGTGCCCGTCGCGGCCGACCCGGCGGCGATCACCGACCCCAAGTCGAAGCGGCTCATCACCGACTTCACCGCACTGAGCGCCCGTGACGGCCTCGCCTTCTACCCCGACTGGCCCGTCCCCGGCTTCTACGACGTCCTGGTCTCCGAGACACAGAAGCTCATCACCGGCAGCGAGAAGCCGGAAGGGTTCCTGGACGCGGTGGAGAAGGCGTACGACAAGGGTGTCCCGGCCTCATGACGGCGCCCCGCCGTCCGTCGTCGTACGCGCTCTTCCTGGTCCCCGGCGTCCTCGCGTTCCTCGCGGTCGTAATCGTGCCGTTCCTGATGAACACCGGTGTGAGTTTCACGAGTTGGCAGGGCGTCGGCACTCCGGAGTGGGCGGGTCTCGCCAACTACCGTGAGCTGCTGGACGATTCGGCGTTCTGGGAGTCGTTCCGGCACAGCCTGTTCATGGTCGTGGCGATGGCGGCGCTGCCCACGGCCGTCGGACTCGTCTTGGCCGCCGCCCTGTTCGACTTTGTCGGCAAGCACTTCGGCAGCCGGATCACGGCCGTTCTGCGGGCCTGTTTCTATCTTCCGCAGGTGCTGCCGATCGCGGTCGCCGGCATCGTGTGGAGCTGGATCCTCGCCCCGGACAACGGCTCGCTCAACGAACTCCTGGGCGCCGTCGGCCTGTCGGGCTGGCAGCAGGACTGGCTGGGCGACCCGGACTTCGCGCTCTACAGCGTCATGGGCGTCATGGTCTGGGTCCAACTCGGCTTCCCGCTCGTGGTGTTCATGGCCGGCCTGGAACGCGTCGACCCGCAGCTGCACGAGGCGGCCGAGCTGGACGGGGCGGGTTGGTGGCGCCGCTTCTGGCACATCACGCTGCCGCAGATCCGGCCGGAGATCTCCGTGGTGCTGACCTGGTGCACGATCGCCGCGCTGAAGGTGTTCGGCGCGGTGTACGTCCTGACGAAGGGCGGGCCCGGCGGGGCGACGGACGTGCCGTCGTACTTCTCGTTCACGACGTTCTTCGAGAAGACGCAGGTCGGGTACGGGGCCGCGATCTCGACGGTGCTGACGGTCCTGATCCTCACGCTCTCGCTGATCGCGCTGAGACTCCAGAACAGGCAGGAAGAGGAGCCGAGTTGACCGTACTGAAGCGATACCCCGTTCTCCTGGCCCTCTGTCTCGCCGCCCTCTTCATGATCACCCCCTTCCTCATCGTCACCCTCAACGCCTTCAAGTCCCCGGCGGAATACGCCCAGAACGGCCCCCTCAGCCTCCCGGACGGCCTCTACCTCGACGGCCTCAAGAGCTTCTGGACCCGCGTCGACTACACGCAGAAGCTCGTCAACTCCACCCTGATCAGCGGGTCGGTGGCGATCCTCGCGACCCTCCTGTCGCTCCTGAACGCCTACGCGATCGGCATCGGCCGGATCAAGGGCCGCCCCTGGATCCTCGCCTTCTTCGTCCTCGCCAACGTCGTCCCGCAGGAGGCCCTGGTCTACCCCGTCTACTACCTGAGCAAGCAACTCGGCCTGTACGACACGAGATTGAGCGTGATCATCGTGTTCACGGTGATCCAGGCGGCGTTCGGCACCTATCTGCTGTCGGCGGTCCTCGGCAGGTTCCCCCGCGAGGTGGTCGAGGCGGCGCAGGTGGACGGCGCGAACAAGTGGCAGGTCCTGTGGCGGATCGTCGTACCCATGAGCCGTCCGACGCTCGGTGTCCTGCTCGTCTTCTTCTTCGTGTGGACGTGGAACGAGTTCCTGCTCCCGCTGGTGATGCTGATCTCCAACGACAACCAGACGGTGTCGGTGGCGCTCGGCGTCCTTCAGGGGCAGCGGCTGATGGACGCCACGATGACCAACGCGGCGGCCCTGCTCGGCGTGCTGCCCGCCCTCGTCTTCTTCCTCGTCTTCCAACGCACGCTCACCCGCGGAATCGCCGTGGGTGCCGTCAAGTAAGGAGCCTCCACGTGAAGTTCACCGACGGTTACTGGCTGCTGCGCGACGGCATCACCGCGGCCCACCCCGCCGAGGTGCTCGATGTCACCGCGTCGGACGGCACGCTGGAGATCCACGCCCCGACCCAGCCCATCCGCCACCGCGGCGACCTGCTGAAGGGACCGGTCGTGACGATCAGCGCGCACACCCCGATGCCCGACGTCATCGGCGTCACCTTCGCCCACTTCCGGGGCGACCGCCCGCGCTCCCCCCAATTCGACCTGACCGCCGAGGAGTTCACCCCCCACCTGGCCTACGACGCCGACCACGCGACCCTCACCTCCGGCGAACTGTCCCTGAAGGTCAGCCGCTCCGGCCCCTGGCACCTCGACTTCCGCGCCGGCGGCCGCTCGCTCACCTCCAGCGGCCCCAAGGGCATGGGCATCATGCGCGACACCCGCGCCGACGCCCACTACCTGCGCGAGCAACTCGCCCTGACCGTAGGGGCGTCGGTGTACGGGCTCGGCGAACGGTTCGGCCCTCTCGTCAAGAACGGCCAGACGGTGGACATCTGGAACGCCGACGGCGGCACCGCCACCGAACAGGCGTACAAGAACACGCCGTTCTACCTCACCGACGCCGGATACGGCGTCTTCGTCGACCACCCGGGCAAGGTGTCCTTCGAGGTCGGCTCCGAGGCGGTTTCCCGGGTCCAGTTCAGCGTCGAGGCACAGGAGTTGACGTACTACGTCATCTACGGGCCCACCCCGAAGGAGATCCTGCGCAAGTACACGGCCCTCACCGGCCGCCCCGCGCTCCCGCCGGCCTGGTCGTTCGGGCTGTGGCTGTCGACGTCGTTCACCACCTCGTACGACGAGGAGACCGTCACCTCGTTCATCGAGGGCATGCGGGCACGTGAACTCCCGCTGTCCGTCTTCCACTTCGACTGCTTCTGGATGCGCGAGCTGAACTGGTGCGACTTCGAGTGGGACCCGCGCGTCTTCCCCGACCCGGAAGGCATGCTGGCCCGGCTGAAGGCGAAGGGCCTGCACGTCTGCGTCTGGATCAACCCCTACATCGCCCAGCGCTCCCCGCTGTTCGCGGAGGGCAAGGAGCTGGGCCACCTGCTGAAGCGGCCGGACGGCAGCGTCTGGCAGTGGGATCTGTGGCAACCCGGCATGGCCCTGGTCGACTTCACCGACCCTGCCGCCCGCGACTGGTACGCGGCGAAGCTGGAGAAACTCCTCGCCCAGGGCGTCGACTGCTTCAAGACCGACTTCGGCGAGCGCGTCCCGACGGACGTGGCCTGGTCGGACGGCTCCGACCCGGAGCGCATGCACAATTACTACGCGTACCTCTACAACCGCACGGTCTTCGACGTCCTGCGCAAGCACCGCGGCGAGGGCGAGGCCGTCGTCTTCGCCCGCTCGGCCACAACGGGCAGCCAGAAGTACCCCGTTCACTGGGGCGGCGACTGCGAGTCGACGTACGCAGCGATGGCCGAGTCGCTGCGCGGCGGCCTCTCGCTCGGCCTGTCCGGGTTCGGCAACTGGAGCCACGACATCGGCGGCTTCGAGGGCACCCCGACCCCGGCCCTGTTCAAACGCTGGCTCGCCTTCGGCCTGTTGTCCTCCCACAGCCGGCTGCACGGCAGCTCCTCGTACCGGGTGCCGTGGCTCTTCGACGACGAATCCGTGGACGTCCTGCGGCTGTTCACCCGGCTGAAGCTGCGGCTCATGCCGTACCTGTACGAGGCGGCGCGCACCGCACACGAGGACGGTGTGCCGGTGATGCGCGCGATGGTCCTGGAGTTCCCGGACGACCCCGGGTGCGCGCACCTGGAGCGCCAGTACATGCTGGGCGGCGACCTGTTGGTGGCGCCGGTCTTCAACGACGAGGGAGACGTGCGGTACTACGTGCCCGAGGGCGACTGGACCGACTTCTTCACCGGCCGCGTCGTCACCGGCCCGCGCTGGGTGCGTGAGACGCACGGGTTCCTGAGCGTCCCGCTGCTGGTGCGGCCCGGCGCGGTGATCCCGGTGGGCGCGCACGCCGACCGGCCCGACTATCCGCACGCCGACGGGGTGACGCTGCGGACGTACGGACTCGACCGCGGCGCCCAAGTCACCGTACGGGTGGGGGAGGTGAGCTTCACTGTCGTGCGCGAGGGCAATACGCTGCGGGCGTCCGCGAGCGATCCGTCGGCGCCCTGGGCGCTGGCCGCCGGGGACCGGGTGGCGCGGGCGAAGGCCGGATGCGGTTTCCTGACGGTGGAGTTGGGCTGATGGTCAAGATCACCGATGTGGCGCGGCTCGCGGGCGTCTCCCCGAGCACCGTCTCGTACGCGCTGAGCGGCAAGCGGCCGATCTCCGAACAGACCCGGCGGCGGGTGCAGGACGCGGTGCGCGACCTCGGCTACCGGCCGCACGCCGGGGCGCGGGCGCTGGCCAGCAGCCGGTCCAACGTGCTCGCCCTCGTCGTCCCCTTACGCACCGGCATGCACGTCCCGGTCGTCATGCAGTTCGTGACGTCGGTGGTGACGGCCGCGCGGCGCTTCGACCACGACGTGCTGCTCCTGACCCAGGAGGAGGGCGAGGAGGGGCTGCGGCGCGTCGCGGACACCGCGCAGGTCGACGCGCTGATCCTGATGGATGTCCAACTCCACGATCCCCGGCTGCCGTTGCTGCGGTCGCTGGAGCGGCCGACGGTGATGATCGGGTTCCCGCTCAGCCCGCAGTGGCTCACCTGCATCGACCTCGACTTCCGGGCGGCGGGCGAGGCGTGCGTCGAGCATCTCGTCCAACTCGGGCACCGGGCCGTCGCGTTGGTGGGCTCGCCGCCCGAGGTGTACGTCCGGCAGACCGCGTTCGCGCAGCGGGTCGTCCAGGGTTTCACCGCCGCCGCCGACCGGGCCGGGCTGCGGTCCGCCGTGCACCCCTGCGAGGCGACGCCCGCCGCGGCCCGCCGGATCGCCGAGCGACTGCTGCGCGAGCAACCGGCGTTGACCGGGGTCGTCGTCCACAACGAGGCGG
This sequence comes from Streptomyces sp. 4F14, assembly GCF_048159485.1. Lineage (NCBI taxonomy): Bacteria > Bacillati > Actinomycetota > Actinomycetes > Kitasatosporales > Streptomycetaceae > Streptomyces > Streptomyces sp. 4F14. The sequence goes on along the minus strand of NZ_JBLRVY010000042.1, from coordinate 49,919 downwards.
TCCTCGAACCCCTCATCGAGGCGTTCCGCGGGCTCGGGCTGAACGTCCCCGGTGATCTCTCGGTCACCGCGATCTGCCCCGCCGACCTCGCGGAACACCTCCAGGTCACCGCCGTCGCCCTGCCGTCCGAGCAGGTCGGCACGCGGGCCGTGGAGCTGCTGATGGAGAAGCTCGCGGGAGAGCCGGTGCCGGAGGCGACGCTGTTGCCCCCGGCGCTGACCCGACGGGCCAGCACGGCTCCCCGGCACGCCTGAGAAAAGCCAGAGGCCCCACCGCTCGAAAGCAGTGGGGCCTCTGACTACATGGGATGAGAGGGCCTGGGGGTCATGCCCCCAGATATATAGCGAGATGGCCTGCGCTCGCGCTTTCTGCGAGCGCAGGCCATCCCCATCTCGTGGAGATGGCGGGAATCGAACCCGCGTCCACCGGTGCGGAATCAGGACTTCTCCGTGTGCAGTTCGCTGTGATTTTCTCGGCCCCGGCAATCACGCGAACAAGTCGCCGACGGGCCCAGTCACTGTTTGATTTCCCATCGAACCCCGTGACCGGGCTCGATGGTTTAGTCCCCTAGATTATGCCAGGGTCCGGATCGGGAACACTCCCGGGCTGACACCCGTCAAGGGCCTTCACTCACTGCTTATTAGGCAGCGAGGGCGAAGGCGCGGGAATCGCTCTTGTTATTGGCGATTATTGGTTGCGACATATGGTTTACGAGATCATTGCCGCTTCCTCGACACGCTTCTCCTGCTTCGACAACCGCTGTCGAAACCGATCATCCCCATGTTGATTTTTCAAAACCCCCGAGGGGGTGCGCACCGACCGGAGTCGGCGTTGATGCCATCGTACGTGACCAACGCGCACGCATGCCACCGTATTCCCCGCGGCTACTCGCCCCGCTGGCGCCGCTTCGCCGCCGCGATGGCCCGGTCGGTGTCCCGCCGGTCCTGCTTCTCGCGCAGGGTCTGCCGCTTGTCGTACTCCTTCTTGCCGCGCGCGAGCGCGATCTCGGCCTTCGCCCGGCCGTCCTTGAAGTACAGGGCGAGCGGCACGATCGTGTGGCCGCTCTCCTCCGCCTTGACCGCGAGCTTGTCGATCTCCTCGCGGTGCAGGAGCAGCTTGCGCTTGCGGCGCGCGGAGTGGTTGGTCCAGCTGCCCTGGTGGTACTCCGGGATGTGCGCGTTGTGCAGCCACGCCTCGCCCCGGTCGATCTGCACGAACCCGTCGGTCAGCGAGGTCCGCCCCTCGCGCAGCGACTTGACCTCGGTCCCCGTGAGGACGAGTCCCGCCTCGTACGTGTCGACGATCGCGTAGTCGTGCCGGGCCTTCTTGTTCTGCGCGACGATCTTGCGCTTGCCCCCCTTCTCCCCGTCCCGCGCCTTGCCGCCCCCGCCGCCCTGCTTGGGCTGGGACTCCTTCGGTACGTACATTCCCTTGCTCATAGTCCCGCCATTTTCGCACCAGCCGGGGCCCGGAGGGAAAGCCGTTTCCCTACGGCATCCGCCCCGACCCGCTCAGCACCCGCTCCGCCCGCTCCAGCACCCCCGCCGCCACCTCCAGGTCGGGCGTGATCCCCACCCCGTCCACCGCGTGCCCCGAGGGCGTCCGGTAGTGCCCCACCGTCAGCTCCGCCACCGACCCGTCCGGCAGCCGCGTCGGCATCTGGACCGAGCCCTTGCCGAACGTCCGCGCGCCGACGACGACCGCGCGCCCCCGGTCCTGGAGCGCCCCGGTGAGCAGCTCGGCCGCGCTCATCGTGCCCCCGTCGACGAGGGCGACCAGGGGTCTGGCGGTGTCGCCCCCCGCGTCCGCGTGCAGGGCGTGTTCGGCGCCGTCCGCGTCGTACGTCGCCACGAGGCCGCCGTCGAGGAAGACCGAGGCGACGCTCACCGCCTCGGTGACCAGCCCGCCCGAGTTCCCCCGCAGATCCAGCACGACCCCTCCCGACGCCTCTCGCACGGCGGCCCGTACCGCCTCGCCCACTCCCTTGGTGAACGCCGAGACTCGAACAAGAGTTCCCCCGCCGGAGATCTTCTGCGCCGTCACCGGTTCGGTGGACAGCGTCGCGCGCCGCACCGTCTCGTCCCACGCGCGCGCGCCGCGCGACAGCCCCAGCCGTACGGCCGTACCCGCGGGCGCGTCGGTCGCGTCGCCGCGCAGCAGGGACAGGACGTCGGTGACCGGCAGCCCCTCCACCGCGCGCCCGTCGACGCTCGTCAGCCGGTCCCCCGCGCGGATGCCGGCGTGCGCGGCGGGTGAGCCGCCGCTGACCCTGCTGACGGCGATGCCCCCGTCGGACTCGCGCCGCGCCCACAGGCCGACGCCGGTGTACTCCCCGTCGAGCGCCTGCTCGAACTCCTCGTACTCGCCCTCGGAGTAGACGGCCGCCCACCGGTCCCCGCTGCGGCTCACCGCGCGCTCGGCGGCCTCCGTGGGGGACTTGCCCGCGGCCATCGCGTCGGCGGCCGCCTGCGCCACCTGCCGCCGCGCGTCCGGGACGACGGACCGGGCCGGCCCCGCCTCCTCGCCCCCCTGCGGCAGCGATCCCGTCGCGGCCCCCGCCACCAGCACACTCGCGAACACCAAGGTCAGGGCGGCCCCGCGGCCGAAACGGCGGGGCTGAGAGAACAGGTCGGGGCCTGACATGGCCGTGAGTCTAGGGGAAGCGAAAGGGCCGTACGGGCAGTTGTCCGTACGGCCCTCTTGGCATGTGTCACACCTTCAGGTACTTGCGCAACGCGAAGAACGCGGCAAGGGCGGGCATCAGCAGGCTCGCCGCGAGGATCAGCGGAAGCTTCGTCAGCAGGGCGTCCCAGCCGATGAAGTTGATGAGGCTCAGCTTCTGCGACAGGGCCATGCCGTGGTCGATCGTGAAGTACCGCCCGAGCGTCAGCCCCACGCACGCGAGCACCCCGCCGATGAACCCGGCGACGGCCGCCTCCGCGATGAACGGCGCCTGGATGTAGAACCCGGAGGCGCCGACCAGCCGCATGATCCCCGTCTCACGCCGACGGCTGAACGCCGAGACGCGCACCGTGTTGACGATCAACATCAACGCCACGACGAGCATCAACGCCATCACGCCGAGAGCCGCGCGGTTCAACAGGTTGAGCAGTTCGAAGAGGTTGTCAAGAATCCCCTTCTGGTCCTGTACGGACTGGACTCCGTCACGTCCGTTGAAGGCCGTCGCGATGACCTGGTACTTCTCCGGGTCCTTCAGCTTGATCCGGTACGACTCCTGCATCTGGTCCGGCGTGAGGGACGCGGCCAGCGGCGAGTCGCCGAACTGCTCCTTGTAGTGCTTGTACGCCTCGTCCTGCGATTCGTACGTCACCGTCTGGACGACCGACATCTTCTCCAGGTCGGTCTTGATCTGCTGCTTCTGGTCCGCGGTCACCGCGCCCTTGGCGCAGTTCGGGTCCGACTCGGCGTCGCTCTTGTTGCAGAGGAAGATCGAGACGTTGACCTTGTCGTACCAGTAGCCCTTCATCGTGCTGACCTGGTCGCTCATCAGCAGCGAGCCGCCGAAGAGACCCAGCGAGAGGGCCACGGAGACGATGACCGCGAAGGTCATCGTCAGGTTGCGGCGGAGACCGACACCGATCTCCGAGAGGACGAACTGGGCGCGCATCGCGCTTCAAGCCTTTCCGTGGGACCGGGGGGCGGTCAGTGCTGGTAGCCGTAGACGCCGCGGGCCTGGTCGCGGACGAGGCGGCCCTTCTCCAGCTCGATGACGCGCTTGCGCATCTGGTCGACGATGTTCTGGTCGTGCGTCGCCATGATGACCGTCGTACCCGTCCGGTTGATGCGGTCGAGCAGCTTCATGATGCCGACGGAGGTCTGCGGGTCGAGGTTGCCGGTCGGCTCGTCCGCGATCAGCAGCTTGGGGCGGTTGACGAACGCGCGCGCGATGGCGACGCGCTGCTGCTCACCGCCGGACAGCTCGCCGGGGCGGCGGTCCTCCTTGCCGCCGAGGCCGACCAGGTCGAGGACCTGGGGCACGGACTTGCGGATCTCGCCCTTCGACTTGCCGATGACCTCCTGCGCGAAGGCGACGTTCTCGGCGACCGTCTTGTTCGGCAGCAGCCGGAAGTCCTGGAAGACCGTCCCGAGCTGGCGGCGCATCTGCGGCACCTTCCAGTTGGACAGCCGGGCGAGGTCCTTGCCGAGGACGTGCACCTGACCGTGGCTGCACCGCTCCTCGCGCAGGATCAGCCGCAGGAAGGTCGACTTCCCGGAGCCCGAGGAGCCCACGAGGAAGACGAACTCGCCCTTCTCCAGCTCCAGGGACACATCCCGGAGAGCGGCGTGGGTCTGCTTGGGGTAGACCTTGGAGACGTTGTCGAATCGGATCATGGGTGCACCACAGGTCGCTGGGGGTAGATGTGCGTGACCATACGCGAACCGGGTGAGGCGGCGCAGGCGGCCGTCACTGTTGGGTGTGGCTTGTGCGTATTTGCGCGCGGGCGGGGAAGGGGCGTCCGCCCTCGTCCGGGGCGATCCGGCGCGGGTCCCGGGGGAACCTGGCACAGTAGGAGGGCGGGAACGTATCCGTTTCCCGGAGCGTTGTACGGAGCAGAACCGGTGCGAAGGAGGGCGAGCGGATGACGTACGACCGGCTGGTGTGCGCTAACTGCGCGGCGCCCGTGAGCGAGGGCAGGTGCCCGGTGTGCCGGGCGAACCGCGAGCGGCTCCAGCAGGAGAACTGGCTGGGCGCGCTGAGCCCGGCGGCCCTGATCGCCGCGCTCGTCGTCCTCGTCGCGGCGGTGGCCCTGCTGGCCCACCAGACCGCCTAGGCCGTGTCGTCACGTTCCCGTCGTCCGCCCGGAGGGCGGGCCGGGCGGCGTCATGGGGGCACCTCCCTGTTCGAGCGGAGCCGAGAACTTGGGGGAGCGTGCAGCTGCAAGGCGGAGGAGGGCGTCGACGCGGTGGGGGCACCCCCCTGCTCGAAGAGCTTGGGGGACGTCGGCAACCGACGACAACGCCGCTGGGGGTCCCTCCCTGCTCGAAGAGCTTGGGGGAGCGCGTGGCAGAAGCCGCCCGGCAGGCGGGAATGTGACGACACGGCCTAGCGGGCCCGAAGGACATGCGAGAGGCCCGGAGCGACGGCTCCGGGCCTCTCGTCTTCAGCTACGCCCGCTGAGCGCGTACGGCCGCCGGTCAGGCGGCCGCGGCGCCACGGCCCTCGACGAGGCGGGGCAGTACGCGGAAGCCGATACCGCCGACGATCATCGTCGCGGCGCCGATCACCAGGAAGGTGGTCTGGCCGGCACCGGTCTCGGCGAGCTCCTCGTTGCCGCCCTGCGCGGCGGCGGAGCCGGTCGTGCCGCTCGTGCCGGTGGTGGCCGAGGTGTCGGTCAGCGCGGAGCTGCCCTTCTCCTGGGTGGAGGGGCCGGAGGTGCCGCCGGTGGACTCGGGGCCGACGCTGGAGCCGCCGTCGGTGGAACCGCCGGTGCTGCTCGAACCGCCGGTGCTGGTGGAGCCACCGGTCGAGGACGAGCCCCCCGTGGAGGAGGAACCGCCGGTCGTCGTGGAACCGCCGGTGGAGGAGGAACCGCCCGTGGAGGACGAGCCACCGGTCGTCGTGGTGGAGCCACCGGTCGAGGACGAGCCCCCCGTGGAGCTGCTGCCGCCCGTCGTCGTGGTGGTGGAGCCGCCAGTCGTCGTCGTGGAGCCACCCGTCGTGGTGGTCCCGCCGTCCGTGGTCGTACCACCGTCGGTCGTCGTACCACCGTCCGTGGTGGTCCCGCCGTCGGTCGTCGTCCCGCCGTCCGTGGTCGTACCACCGTCGGTCGTCGTACCACCGTCGGTGGTGGTCCCGCCGTCGGTGGTGGAGCCACCATCCGTGGTTCCGCCGTCGGACGTCCCGCCGGCCGTCGTCGGGTCCGTGCAGATCACGATCGTGCAGTCGTCGCCCGGCGGCGGCGGGTCGGCCGGGTCCGCGGAGGCGATGCCGGCCACCGTCAGGGACGCACCGGCGGCCATGATGGAGCCGGCGGCTATACGCGCTATACGGACGCGCGTCTTCTTGGTCATATGGCTGCTACCCCCAGTAGCTGTTCGTCAGGGAGGGACAGCGTCGTCGAGGCGGTGATCGACGGAGGACGGCTGAGGTGTTCCACGTCCCCCGGTTCACATGCGCCTCGCGGACAACGCGTGCCGGATTGCACCCTCCCGATTTTTCACAGCACCGTCAAGGCCGTTGCGCGCGCAATGTCCGCCTGCGCACGCTATGCCAGGTGTTGGAATCTGTGAGTGTGACGTAAAACCCAGACACCAGGGCATACAAAAGGCAACCGCCCCATTCCCAGGGGCGATTGCCTTGTCGACAAACCTACAGCTCTACTTCTCCTGCTGCTTGCGCCAGCGAATCCCGGCCTCCAGGAACCCGTCGATCTCGCCGTTGAACACGGCCTCGGGGTTGCCGACCTCGAACTCGGTGCGCAGGTCCTTGACCATCTGGTACGGGTGCAGGACGTACGAACGCATCTGGTTGCCCCAGGAGTTGCCGCCGTCCCCCTTGAGCGCGTCCATCTTGGCCTGCTCCTCCTGCCGGCGCCGCTCAAGGAGCTTCGCCTGGAGGACGTTCATCGCGGTCGCCTTGTTCTGGATCTGCGAGCGCTCGTTCTGGCAGGAGACGACGATGCCGGTGGGCAGGTGGGTCAGCCGCACCGCGGAGTCGGTCGTGTTGACGCCCTGCCCGCCGGGCCCGGAGGACCGGTAGACGTCGACCCGCAGCTCGGACTCGTCGATCTCGACGTGGTCGGTCTGCTCGACGACGGGCAGCACCTCCACGCCCGCGAACGACGTCTGCCGCCGCCCCTGGTTGTCGAAGGGCGAGATGCGTACGAGCCGGTGCGTGCCCTGCTCGACGGAGAGCTGTCCGTACGCGTACGGCACGTGCACGGCGAACGTCGTCGACTTGATGCCGGCCTCTTCGGCGTACGACGTCTCGATCAGCTCGGTCTTGTAGCCCTTCTGCTCCGCCCACCGCAGGTACATCCGCTGGAGCTTCTCCGCGAAGTCGGCGGCGTCCACGCCACCGGCCTCCGCGCGGATGTTGACGAGCGCCTCGCGGGAGTCGTACTCGCCGCTGAGCAACGTACGGACCTCCATCTCGTCCAGCGCCTTGCGCACCGACGCGAGTTCGGACTCGGCCTCCGCGCGGGTGTCCGGGTCGTCCTCCTCGTCGGCCATCTCGAAGAGGACGGCGAGGTCGTCGATCCGACCGCGCAGGGTGTCCGCCTTCCTGACCTCGGCCTGGAGGTGGGACAGCTTGCTGGTGATCTTCTGCGCCTCGTCCGGGTTGTCCCACAGGGACGGCGCCGCCGCCTGCTCCTCGAGCACGGCGATGTCTGCCCTCAGTTTGTCGAGGTCCAGGACGGCCTCGATCGACTCCATGGTCGAGGAGAGGGACTTCAGCTCTTCGGATACATCGACGACTGCCACACCCCCAGCCTAACGGCAACGACCGACAGTGCCGCCGCTGCCGCCGTACGGAGGGGGTCAGGGGGTGGAGGGCGAGGAGTTCCCGGTCTCCTGCGCGGGCGCTCCGTCGTCCGACGTCGCGAACCAGGCGCCCACGCCCAGGGCCGCGGCGAGGGCGGCTCCGGCGACGCTGATGATCACCCTGCGCCTGCGCGTGGAGGCACGGTTGCGGGCGGAGCCCGGCCGGGGTGCGCCGGAGGCCCGCGGCACGCGCGCGGTGCCGTGCGCGCCCCCCGCCAGCTCGTCGGCGGCCGGCACCCTCATCGAGGTGTGCGTGTCCCGGTTGGAGTCCGGCTTGGCACCCGGCACGAGAGGCACCGCGCCGCGCCGTACGGCCCCCTGGGGGGCGGCGTCGGGTTCGGGTTCGTCGGCGATCTCGACGGCCTCCGCCTCGGGCTCGTCGACGTCCAACGGCGGCATACCCGAGAGGGACGGCAGCAGCTCGCGCAGGCGCGCGGCGAGTTCGGACGCGCGCAGGCGCGAGGCGGGTGCCTTGGCGAGGCACTGGACGAGGAGCTGCCACAGCTCGTCGGGGATGCCCGGCAGGGGTGCGACGGACTCGGTGACGTGCCGCCGCAGGACCGCGCCGGGGTGGCCGCCGCCGAAGGGGGTGAAGCCGGCGAGCAGCTCGTAGAGGACGGTCGCGAGGGCGTAGATGTCGACCGACGCGCGCGGGGGGAGCCCTTCGACTATCTCGGGGGCCAGGTAGTCGGGTGTTCCGATGATCTTCGTGGCCTTGGTCCGCTTCGGCGTGTCGATCAGCTTCGCGACGCCGAAGTCCGTCAGGAGCGCCTGGTGGGACCCGCCGGGCCCGAGGGGCCCCTGCATGTCCAGGAGGACGTTCTCGGGCTTCACGTCGCGGTGTACGACCCCTGCGGCGTGCGCGGCGGCGAGTCCCTCGGCGATGTCCGCGACGATCGCGACGGCGGCCTCGGGCGCGAGCCGCCGGTCGCGGTCCAGGCGCGTGCGCAGGTCCGTGCCCCGGACGAGGTCCATGACGAGCGCGAGGTCGTTGCCGTCGACCACCAGGTCCCGGACGGAGACGACGTTCGGGTGGGAGAGCCCGAGCAGCGCCGTGCGCTCCTGGACGAACCGCCCGACCAGTTCCTCGTCCGACGAGAGGTCCTCGCGCAGCAGCTTGATCGCGACGGGCCCTTCGGGACCCTCGCCGAGCCACACCGTGCCGGCGCTGCCCCGCCCCAGGATCTGGTGGGCGGTGTACCGGCTGCCGATCTTCCGTGCCAAGACTGCTCCTACCGACGCGTGTTGCGGCTAAACGTACGCGTCCGGAGAGCCGACCTTCACAGCGGAGGCGGAAATCACCCGCCGGATGTCGACAAATCCCCAACCTCGCCGCTCAGTTGCCCGAGCCGCCGCCCAGGTCCTCGAACCATCCGGTGACCGTCGAGAACCAGTCGGTGAGCTGGTCCCAGTAGCCCTTGCCGTCCCCGATCCAGTCCTGGAGGGGCGAGAACTCCCAGATCAGCCAGCTCGCGACGAACAGGATGAGGATCGTGAACAGGCAGCCCTTGAGGCAGCCGAGCCCGGGGACGCGCATCGGGTTGGCGCTGCGCCGGCGCGGCTCGCGGGGTTCGCGTTCGCGCGGCTCCGGCGCGGGCCGCTGGGGCTGACGGCGCTCCGGCGCGGGCGCGGGGGCGTACCGCTGCTGCTGGGGCGGCTGTTGCTGCTGGTAGCCGTATGCCTGGACAGGGGGGCCGGGCGGGCCGCTCTGCTGGCGCCCCTGGGGCCGGTGTCCCTGCGGAGGTCCCTGAGGCGGCCCTTGCGGGGGCTGCTGGTACGGCTGCTGCTGCGGGCGGTTGACCTGCCGCTGGGGGCGGCGGCGCAACGGGTCCTCGCCGGGGTCCAGGTACTGGACCTGCGTCTGTTCGTTGCGGTCGCGCGCGGCGCGCAGCTGGTTCTGCCAGGGGTGCGGCTCCTGCGGTCCGGGGCCCTGCTGGCCCGGGGGGACCGGCGGGAGGACGGCCGTCGGGTCGGCGGCGCCGGTCTGCGGGAGGACGGCGGTGGGGTCGGTGGCGCCCGCGTGCGAGGGCGTGCCCGCGTGCGGGAGGACGCTGGTGGCCGCGTTCGGGTCGTACGCGCCCGCGGGTGCGCTGTGCGGCAGCACCTGGGTCGGGTCGGCGGAGCCGTCGGCGCCGGGGACGGCCGCGGGTGCCGGGTCGGGCGTGAGGATGTGGCCGACGCCCTCGGCGGCGGCGATCTGCATCGAGTTCGCGTGCACGCCGACGCCCTCGGCGACGATCCGGAGCGCACGCGCGAGGGACTGCGCCCCGGGGCGTTCGGCGGGGTTCTTGCGCAGGCAGCGTTCGATGACCGTCCACAGGGGTTCCGGGACGGTGGAGGGGCGGCGCGGTTCGGCGCTCAGGTGCTGGTGCAGGACTTCGAGGGCGGAGCCCCCGGCGAACGGCGGGCGGCCGGTGACCAGCTCGTACATCAGGATGCCGGCGCCGTAGATGTCCACGGCGGAGGTCTGCGGGCGGCCCTCGGCGGACTCGGGCGCGACGTACGCGGGCGTGCCGACGAACTCGCTGGTGCGGGTCAGGCCCGGCGAGTCGGCGAGGCGGGCGATGCCGAAGTCGGTCAGCAGGGGGTGCATCTGGCCGCCCTGCTGGCGCAGCAGGACGTTGGCGGGCTTCAGGTCGCGGTGGACGACGCCGTCCGCGTGGCTCGCCGCGAGGGCGTCGGCCACCTGGGCGGTCAGCAGGGCGGCGGCGACGGGGCTGAAGGGGCCGTTCTCTCGCAGGTAGCGGTGCAGGTCGGGGCCCTCGACGAGGTCCATGACCAGGGCCAGGAGGTCGCCCTCGACGACCAGGTCGCGGACCCGGACGATGTTCGGGTGGGTCAGGCGCAGCAGCACCGAGCGCTCGCGCAGGAACCGCATCACGACGTCCGGGTCGCTCGCCAGCTCCTCCTTGAGGACCTTGATGGCGACGGTCTCACCGGGCTGTCCGGCCACGGCGGCCTCGGCGCCCGCGGCCTCACGCTGGCGGGCCCGCCAGACGGTGCCCGTGGCGCCGCGTCCGAGCGGCTCCTCAAGCAAGTACTTGCTGCCGACTGGCCGCACGTCACGCGCTCCCTGGTGATTGCCGATGTGCCTGCATATGTTCCGACCACTGTAGTGCTGAGGTCCGAGGACGGGGCTGTCGTCCGGCTATGGGTACGGGCGCCCTCCCGCGCGCGTTCGAGGCGCTGTCAACATCCTGACGCCGAATGACCGGGTAAGACCGGGAAGTCCTCGGGCTTCACCGGAAAGACGCGTTCCGCGGTCCGATGGTTGCCGGGCCCGAAACGTGACGGATCTCAAGTGATCATCGACGGAACATCCGTCCGGCACTTTTGCGGGCAGAGCCGACCAATCAAGATCACTTGGCGGTCGGGGGCGGGCACGTTGTCAGTGACAGGTGCGAGGATGCCCCCAGTACTGGCCGACGTGCTCGCGCGGGGTGGGGGAAGCCCGCGCCGGGGGCAGAAGGGACCGCTGACGGCGATGCAGATCCGGCTGACCGTCGTAGACCCGCAGGCCCCGGCCCCCGAGGCCCGGGGCCGGACCGCGAGCCGCGACGTGCTGGTGACGGCACCGGCGGGCACGGCCCTGGCCGCGGTCGCCTCCGCGCTGGCGTCGGCCGTGACCGGCGAGGCCCCCGGAAGCGGGGCGGTCGTCCTGTACGCGGGCGAGCAGCGGTTGGACGCGACGCGTACGACGCTCGGCGAACCGCCCCTCACCGACGGCGCGGTCCTCTCGCTGGCCGTCCCGGCGGCCCCCGAGGCGCACCCGGAGATCGACGACGCGCCCGCGCGCCTGCACGTGGTCGCGGGGCCCGACGCGGGCGGGGTGCACCTCCTGCACGGCGGGCAGATCCGCGTGGGCCGCTCCACCGAGGCGGACGTCCCCCTGGACGACCCGGACGTCTCCCGCGTGCACTGCGCGGTCACCCTGAGCGCCGACGGCCGCGTCACGGTCACCGACCTCGGCTCCACGAACGGCACGACCCTCGACGGCGTGCGCGTCGCCGACCGCGCCGTCCACTTCCCCCCGGGCGCGCTCCTGCGCATCGGCGAGTCCGCCCTGCGCCTGGCCCCGCCCGGGGACGCGTCGTCCCGGGTGCCGACGACCCCGGACGGCGAGGGCCATGTCCGGGTCGCCCACGCGCGCGTGGAGGGCGAGCGCGGGACGGGGCACGCGTACGGGGGTGTCGATCCGGCGTGGGGTTCCTCGCGCGCGGGCGCCGGGCGGCTGGTGCCGGGGCAGGGGGGTGCGCCGCGGATCGAGAGCCACGGCGGGGACGAGCGGGACGGCGGGCGCCGGGCCGGGATGGAAACCCAGGACGCGGTGGCCGAGGGGCGTGGCGCCGGCGAGGCCGGGAGCGACGGCCGGGCCCGGTTCGACGGGACGCTCCCCGCAGGCGCCCGCCCCGTCACCAGACGCCCTGCCGGATCCCCTGAGTCTTCCGGCCCGTCCGGCTCGTCCGCCCCTTACGCCCCCGCCTCCGGCGAGACGCACGGCGGCCGTTCGGGCTTCGGGTCCCCTGCCGACGACCAGACCGAAGCGTCGCGCACACGCGCGGGCGACGGTGTGCACGGTGCGCGGGACGAGGCCGCTCAGGGCGGCGGCCGCAGGCGTGGTGGGCTCTCCGCGTGGGCGCGGCGGCTGACCGGCAACCGGAACGCGCAGGAGGCACAGGAGGGGGCCGAGGCCGAGGACCGTACGTCCGCGCGGGTGCCGTCCGTCGTCGCCCCGGCCGGCCCCGAGATCTGGCCCGACCCGGCCACCCTGCTGCTGACCGCGCTGGGTCCCGGTCCGCGGCTGTGGGAGCGCGCCCCGGGGCACTCCGAGTTCCTGACGGTCCGCCTCGCGACCGCCGACCGCACGACGGCCGACGGCTCCGTCCTGCCCGCCGTACCGGTCACCGCCGGGCTGCGTGAGGCGGGGGCGCTGGGCCTCGCCGGTCCCCGGCCCCGGCTGGCGGGGCTGGCGCGCGCGGTCCTCGCGCAGGTCGCCGCGCTGCACTCGCCGGACACCCTGGAGATCGTCCTCCTGACGACCGACCGCGCCCGCCCGCCGGCCGACCGCGCCGCCGAGTGGTCCTGGCTGGGCTGGCTGCCGCACGTCCGCCCGGCCCACTCCCAGGACTGCCGCCTCCTCCTGGCCCACGACCACGACCAGGCGACGGCCCGCGTGGCGGAGCTGCTGCACCGGCTGGACGAACGCGACGCCTCACGCGCGGGCGGGCGGCCCGGCGAGCACCCGCGCGCGGGGGACGGCATGACCGGCGACGCCGGTGTGTCGCTCCCCGCCCAGTCCCGTGGCTCCCACCCCGCCGACGCCTCCGGGGCGGACTCCCGGTCCCGTCGCCCCTCCTGGGCGCGGGAGGACAGCGCGCCCGTGTTCCCGGGCCCGTACACGGTGGTCGTCGTGGACGGCGATCCCGGCACGCCCGCGCTGCGCGAGGCGCTGGTGCGGCTGGTGCGGCGCGGGCCCGAGGTCGGGGTGCACGTGCTGGTGCTGTCGGAGACGGACCCGGGCTCGCTGACGCTGCCCGTGGCGGGGGCGTACGAGGCCGCGTGCGCGGTCGTGCCGCTGCTGCGGGAGTGCGGGGCCGTCGGGCTGCTCGGCGGGGACGTGGCGACGGTGCTGCGGCTCGTACGTGTCGCGCCGGGCGGCGGGCCGGTGGGGCAGGGCACCGTGGGCGCGGTGGACGCCGTGTCCGCCGCGTGGGCCGAGCGGTTCGCGCGGGCGCTGGCCCCGCTGCGGCCGGACACCGCCGTGGCCGACCAGCACGCGCGCGTGGCGGTGCCGTTGCCGCAGTCCGCGCGCCTCCTGGACGAACTGGGCCTGGCGCGCGCGACGCCGGCCTCGCTGATGGCCCGTTGGGCGGACGCGGCGGACGACGCCGACGCCGTCGGCGGGCGCGCGCTGGCCGTCCTCGGCGCGGGCGCGCGCGGGCCGGTCGCCGCCGACCTCGTCGCCGACGGCCCGCACCTGCTGATCGAGGGGCCGGACGGCAGCGGCCGTACGGAGCTGCTGCGGGCGATCGTGGCGTCGCTGGCGGCGGCCGAGCGCCCGGACCGGCTGAGCGTGGTCCTGATGGACGGGCGCGACAGCCTGGGCCGCTCCGGCGAGGGCCTGCGCGTGTGCACGGACCTGCCGCATGTCACGACCCACCTGACCGCGAACGACCCGGTGGTCATGCGGGAGTTCGCGCAGGCCCTGACGGCCGAGCTGAAGCGCCGGGCGGAGCTTCTGGGCCGCACGGACTTCACGGACTGGCACACCCACCGCACGCTGTCGGGCCGTCTGGTGAACCAGCGCGCGGCATCCCTCCCTGCGCCCGCGCGCCAGACCGCCGCCGCACCCGGCACGACAGCGGCCCAGCACGCCGCGCCCAGCCACCCGTCATCCGGCCACTCCGCATCCGGCCCCGCCGTCCCCGCGCAGAGCGCCCCGGCGCACACCGGCACGGTCCAGGCCACGGCGGGCCCGGGCACCCCCGCACCCCGGGGCACCCTCACCACCCCGCCCCGGGGCACCGCCACGGACCCCGCCCCCCACTCCCCCGGCGCCACCGACCTCGAAACCCCGCCCAGCACCACCCTGCGCCTGCGCCCGAACGCCGCGAAGGCCCGGCGCGAGGCGGACCCCGCGCCCCCGCTGCCCCGCCTGATCGTCGTCGTCGACGACCTGGACGCGCTGTTCTCCCCCGCGCTCGGCTCTCCCGGCCGCCCGTCGGCGGGGTCGGTCACGCGCGCGCTGGAGGCCGTCGCGCGGGAGGGCGCGCGGCTCGGCGTGCACCTGGTGGCGGCGGCCGGCCCGGGCGGTCGTACGGCGGAGTCGGAGCCCGCGCGCCGGGCGACGCTCAGGGTGGCTCTGGAGGCGCCCGGGACGGCCGCTGACGAGCCGTCGGCGGGCAGGGGGCGGCTCGGCACGCCGGACGGCCGTACGGCGCCGTTCCAGGGCGGCAGGGTCACCGGGCGTATCCCGCGCACGGCGACGCTGCGGCCGACCGTGACGCCCCTGGAGTGGCAGCGCATGGGCGATCCGCCGGCCCGCCGCCCGGTGCGTGAGCTGGGCAACGGGCCGACGGACCTGGCGCTGCTGGCGAGCGCGCTGGAGCGGGCGGCGAAGGAGGTGTCGGCGGCGGAGGTGCCTTCGCTGCTGACGAGCTGAGACCTGACAGATCTTCAACTCCGGCCCCCGGGAGCGCCTCGCGTCATCACGACGCCGTCACAATCACCCGCTTGACACCGTATGCGCTCTTGCCGACCCCATCCACCCGGCGTAGACCCGTAGGACCGAAGTCAGCAAGCCGACAAGTCAGCACACCCACGGGACAACGCTCGACGTTCGACAGCGAACGAAGAACGGGGCAGTGATGCGCAGCAGAACCGTGAAGACAGCCGCCGCGACCTTTCTCGCGGGAGCCCTGACGCTCTCGCTCGCCTCCTGCGGCGGCAGCGACGACGAACCGAGCGGAGACAGCAGCAGCAAGGGGACGGAGACGACGGGAAGCGGTCTCACCCTGCCGAAGCTGGACGGCACCACGCTGGAGGTCGCGGCCGTCTGGTCCGGCGGCGAACAGGCCAACTTCAAGAAGGTGCTGGCGGAGTTCGAGAAGCGGACCGGGGCGAAGGTGACGTTCGTCCCGGCGCAGGACCCGATCATCAACTTCCTCGGCTCGAAGATCGCGGGCGGCAAGCCGCCGGACATCGCGCTGCTGCCGCAGCCGGGCGCGATCAAGCAGGCCGTCGACAAGGGCTGGGCCAAACCCGTCACGGGCCTCGCGCTCCAGGAGGTCCAGAAGAACTACGCGCAGGGCTGGCAGGACATCGGGAAGGTCGACGGGAAGCAGTACGGGGTCTACTACAAGGCCGCCAACAAATCGCTGGTCTGGTACAACGCGAAGGTCTTCGAGAACGCGGGCGCGACCGAGCCGAAGACGTGGCCCGAACTCCTCGCCACCGCCCAGACGGTGTACGACTCGGGAGTTACGCCGTTCTCGGTACCGGGCGCGGACGGCTGGCCGCTCACCGACTGGTTCGAGAACGTCTACCTCTCGCAGGCGGGTCCCGAGAAGTACGACCAGCTCGCCAAGCACGAGATCAAGTGGACCGACCCCTCCGTCGCCGAGGCGCTGAAGACGCTGGCCCAGATCTGGGGCAAGCAGGACTACCTGGCGGGCGGCGCGAGCGGCTCGCTCCAGCTCCAGTTCCCCAACTCGGTGACGCAGACGTTCACCGGCGGCGACCAGCCGAAGTCGGCGATGGTCTACGAGGGCGACTTCGTTCAGGTCAACATCGGCCAGACGAAGGCGAAGATCGGTACGGACGCGAAGGTGTTCCCGTTCCCGAAGGTCGGCGCGACCGTGCCGGTCGTCTCGGGCGGTGACGCGGCGGTGATCTTCAAGGACTCGCCGGGCGCGCAGGCGCTGGCGGCGTTCCTCGCCTCGCCGGACGCGGCGACCGTCCACGCGGGCCTCGGGGGCTACCTCTCGCCGAACAAGAACGTCGCGTTCTCGGCGTACCCGAACGACGTGCAGCGCACGATCGCCGAGTCGCTGATCAAGGCCGGGGACGACTTCCGCTTCGACATGTCCGACCAGGCGCCGCAGGCGTTCGGCGGGACGCCGGGCAAGGGCGAGTGGAAGGACCTCCAGGACTTCCTGATGAAACCCTCCGACGTGGCCGGGGCGCAGGCGAAGCTGGAAGCCAACGCCGCCGCCGCGTACGGGAACTGACGCGGTGTCGGCGCAGACCGCACCGCCACCGGGGAAGAGCGTGACCGGCACCAGGAGGACGGTGGCGGTGCTGTTCCTGCTGCCGGCCCTGGTGCTGCTCGGCGCGCTCGTGGTGTACCCGATCGGGTACTCGGTCATCCGGAGTTTCTACGACCAGTCCGGCGACTCCTTCGCCGGTTTCGACAACTACGAGTCCCTGTTCTCGGACGACGGCATCCGAACGGCCCTGAAGAACAACGTCATCTGGGTCGTCTTCGCCCCGACCCTGACCACCGCGCTCGGCCTGATCTTCGCGGTGCTGACCGAACGGGTGCGCTGGGGAACGGCGTTCAAGCTGGTCGTCTTCATGCCGATGGCGATCTCGATGCTGGCCGCCGGGATCATCTTCCGGCTGGTGTACGACCAGGACCCGGACAAGGGCGTCGCGAACGCGGTCTGGGTGGGCGTGCACGACACGTTCGCGCAGTCCTCGGCGTTCCCGAAGGCGCACCCGGGACGGGACTCCCCGCTGATCGCGCAGGGGGACGGCTTCATCACCAAGTCCCCTGTGAAAGCGGGCGATCCGGTCGTGCTGCCGCTGGTCGGCGTCGCCCCCGACCAGTTGCCGGACGACGCGAAGCGCGCCGTGCTCAAGGCGCCGGAGCCGGACAAGGTCACCGGCACCACCTGGCAGGACTTCACGCGCGGCAAGGGCGTGGGGCGTCTCGGACAGCCCGACCCTTCGGAGTTGGGGTACGCCGGGATGAAGGTCGAGGCGGTGAAGGACGGCAAGGTCGTCGCCTCGGCCACGGCGGGGGACGACGGCTCCTTCACGCTGCCCGCCTCGGCCGACGGGGCTCGACTGAGGCTCCCCGGCGGCAACTTCGGCGCCCCCTACAACGGACTCGACTGGCTGGGCCCGTCGTTGGTGACGCCGGCGATCATCGGCTCGTACATCTGGATGTGGGCCGGGTTCGCGATGGTGCTGATCGCGGCCGGACTCGCCGGTGTGCCACGGGAGTTGCTGGAGGCGGCGCGGGTCGACGGGGCGAGCGAGTGGCAGGTGTTCCGGCGGATCACCGTACCGATGCTGGCGCCGGTCCTCGCGGTCGTCACCGTCACCCTGATGATCAACGTGCTGAAGGTGTTCGACCTGGTGTTCATCATCGCGCCGGGCTCCTCGCAGGACGACGCGAACGTCCTCGCGCTGGAGCTGTACCGCAAGGGCTTCTCCGAGGACCAGCCGGGGGTCGCGAGCGCCATCGCGGTGTTCCTGCTGCTGCTCGTCATCCCGGTGATGTGGTTCAACGTACGGCGGCTGCGGCGGGAGGTGCGGCGGTGATCGCGAAGCTGGTCGAGAAGGTCAACAGCGGTGCCGTACGCGTCTTCCTGGTCGTCGTCGGGCTGTTCTGGCTCGTGCCGACGATCGGGCTGCTGCTGTCGTCGCTGCGGGCGCCGGAGGAGATGAGTGCGAGCGGCTGGTGGAAGGTGTTCGCCGAGCCGTCCCAACTCACCTTCGGGAGCTACGAGAAGCTGCTGAAGAACAGTGACATCACGGACTCGATCCTCAACACCGTGCTGATCACGGTGCCGGCGACCGTGCTGGTCGTCGTCATCGGGGCGCTCGCCGGGTACGCGTTCGCGTGGATGGAGTTCCCGGGGCGGGACTGGTGGTTCCTGGGCGTGGTGGGCCTGTTGGTCGTGCCGGTGCAGGTGGCGCTGATCCCGATCGCCGAACTCTTCGGGAAACTGGGGCTGTTCGGTTCGGTGTTCGGGGTGATCCTGTTCCACACCGGGTTCGGGCTGCCGTTCGCGGTGTTCCTGCTGCGGAACTTCTTCGCGGAGATCCCGCGCGAGCTGCTGGAGGCCGCGCGGCTCGACGGCGCGGGTGAACTCCGGCTGTTCGCACGGGTGGTGCTGCCGCTGGGCGGTCCGGCGATCGCGAGCCTCGGCATCTTCCAGTTCCTGTGGGTGTGGAACGACATGCTGATCGCGCTGGTGTTCACGGACGCCGACAGCCAGCCGATCACGGTCGCGCTCCAGACGCAGGTGAGGCAGTTCGGCAACAACATCGATGTGCTGGCGCCGGGCGCGTTCATCTCGATGGTGATCCCGTTGGCCGTGTTCTTCGCGTTCCAGCGGCAGTTCGTGTCGGGGGTGATGGCGGGGGCGGTGAAGTAGGCCCTCTCTGGGGGCGCGTCCGGCCGTTCGGGTGCGGCGCGTCCCCCAGATGCCGTAACGCTGCGTAACCATCGCACGTGGGGGCGCGTTGCCGGGCGTAACGCCCGCGCCGACCCATGGATGTCCCCCTTGCCCAGGTTCAGTGTCATCGTCCCCGCGTACAAGGTCCAGGCGTACCTCCACGAGTGCCTCGCGTCCGTGCTGTCCCAGTCGTACCGGGACTTCGAACTGATCGCCGTGGACGACGGATCGCCGGACGCCTGCGGCGAGATCATCGAGGAGTTCGCGGCCCGCGACGCCCGGGTGCACGCGCTGCGGCTGCCCGAGAACGGCGGTCTCGGCGCCGCCCGCAACGCGGGGATCGCGCGGGCGTCCGGCGACTACCTGGTCTTCCTCGACGGCGACGACACCCTCGCCCCGGACGCGCTGCGGGCCATCGCCGACCGGCTGAAGGAGACGGGCGAGCCGGAGGTCCTGGTCTACGACTACGCGAACGTCCACTGGACGGGCGAGCGGGTCCGGGATCAATTCGCGGGCCAGCTCACCGAGTTGGGCCCGGCGCCGTTCGGGCTCGCGGACCGGCCGGGGCTGCTGCGGGTCCTGATGGTCGCCTGGAACAAGGCGGTCCGCCGCGACTTCGCCGCCCGTGAGGGGCTCACCTTCCCGCCGGGCTACTACGAGGACACGCCCTGGACCTACCCGGCCCTGATGGCGGCCGAGTCGATCGCGACCCTGGACCGCGTCTGCGTGCACTACCGCAAGCGCCGGCAGGGCAACATCCTCTCCACCACCAGCCGCAGGCACTTCGACGTCTTCGAACAGTACGACCGTGTCTTCGCGTTCGTCGACCAGCGCCCCCGACTCGCGCACTGGAAGCCGGTGTTGTTCCGCCGGATGGTCGACCACCTCTCCACGGTGTTCACCCGGCCGGGCCGCCTCCCCCAGGACGCGCGCGCCGAGTTCCTGCGCAACGCCCGTACGTACTACAGCCGTTACCGCGTCCCGGGTGCCAGGATCCCGCTGCGCTCCCGGCTGCGGCACTCCCTGGTCCACTTCGGCCTGCACCGCACGTACCGCGCCGTCCGGTCGGCGATGGCCCTGCGCGACCGGACCCGCACCCTCTCCGCGCGGGCCCGGCGCGCACTGCGGGCGGCCCTCCTCCAACTCCACTACCGCGTCCAGCTGAAGCTGCCGCTGCGGCACAACTCGGCGGTGTTCTCGGCCTATTGGGGACGCGGCTACGGCTGCAACCCGGGCGCGCTGGAGTCCGCGTTCCGGGTGTTCGCGCCGCACGTGCGGACGGCGTGGATCGCGAACTCCGAGCACCAGCACACGATTCCGGCGGGACCGCGCCGTATCGCGCCCGGCACGGCCGCCTACTGGACGGCGCTCGCCCGCTCCAAGTACCTGGTGAACAACGTCAACTTCGACCGCAGGCTCGTCAAACGGCCCGGCCAGGTCTTCGTGCAGACCCAGCACGGCACCCCGCTCAAGCACATGGGCCTCGACCTCCAGGACCACCCGGCGGCCGGCCGCGACCTGGACTTCGCGGAGCTGCTGCGGGGCGTCGACAAGTGGGACTACGTCGTCTCCGCGAACCGGCACACCACGCTCACCTGGGAGCGGGTCTACCCGGGCGGCTACGAAACCCTGGAGACCGGCTATCCGCGCAACGACCTTCTCCTGCAAGGGACTTCGGACGACGTCTCCCGTATCCGCGCCTCGCTCGGCATCCCGCACGACACGGTCGCGATCCTCTACGCCCCCACCCACCGCGACTACCGCCGCTCCCAGCGCGTCGCCCTCGACCTGGAGCGCGTCCTCGCCCGGCTCGGCGAGGGGTTCACGCTCCTCGCGCGCGCCCACTACTGGCAGCCGGACGTCCTGCCGCGCGGGGGCCGGGTCATCGACGTGACCGGCCACCCGAGCGTCGAGTCCCTGTGCCTCGCGGCGGACGCGCTCGTCACGGACTACTCGTCGATCATGTTCGACTACGCGGTCCTGGACCGGCCGATCGTCGTCCACGCGGACGACTGGGAGGCGTACGAGGCGGCCCGGGGAACCTACTTCGACCTGCGCGCCTTCCCGCCCGGCGCGGTCGCGCGCAGCGAGGACGAGCTGATCGACATCTTCGCGACCGGCCACTGGCGCGGCTCGCGCTCCGCCGAACTGCGCGCCGCGTTCCGGGAGCGCTTCTGCCCGTACGACGACGGCCACGCCGCCGAACGCGTCGTACGGCGCGTGGTGTTGGGCGAGGCGCCCGGGGCGCTGCCGCCGGTGGTCCCGCTGGAGCGGCGCGCACCGGTGGCCTCGGCACGGCCGGGGATCCCGCGCCCGGCGGGCACCGACTCCCTCTCGCCCCAGGGGCGTTGAGATCTCCAGCTCATTTCGCAGAAAGACCCGCATGCCCCGCTTCAGCGTCATCGTCCCGTCCCACGGCGTCGCGGGCCGGCTCGCCCTCGCACTGGACTCCGTCCTCGCCCAGCCCTTCCGGGACTTCGAGCTGATCCCGGTCTGCGACGGCCCCGACTGCCCGGCGGCTTCGGTGATCGCCGGGTACGCCGAGCGGGACGCGCGGATCGTCCCGGTCCACTCGCCGCCGTCCGCCGGGCTGGCGGGCGCCCGCAACGCCGGTCTGCGCGAGGCGCGCGGGATGTACGTCGTTCTCCTCGACGGCGACGACGAGTTGGCGCCGGACGCGCTCACCGCCGTGGCGGCGCGGCTGAAGGAGACCGGCGAGCTGGACGTCCTGCACGTCGAGCACGAACGGCTGCCCTGGTGGGAGGGCGAGCCGGCCAACCCGACGGCCCGACTCCGGGCGCCGAAAGGGGTGTTCGCCCCGGCGCAGGCCCCGCACCTCACCGGCGTACAGACGCCCGCGTGGAGTGCGGTGTACCGGCGTGGGTTTTTGACCGAGCATCAGATCGTGTTCCCCGACGGGCACTTCGTCGATGTCGGGTTCGGTGGTCTGGTGGCCCTGCACGCCGAGCGGGTCGCGGTGTTGCGGAAGGTCGTCGTGCGGCATCTGCTGCGGCGGCAGGGCGGGCGGCTGAATCTGCCGGGCGAGCACCATCTCCGCCTTCTCGACCAGGCGGAGCTGGTGCTGTGGCGGGCGGTGCAACTCCAGCTCCCCGCCGAGCGGTTGAGGCCGCTGTTCGAGCAGCTCTTCGCGGCCGTCCTGAAGACCGCCGCGCACCCCGACCGGCTGGCGGGGTGGCGTCGGCGGGCGTTCTTCCGGCGGGCGGGGCGGATGTACCGGCGCTACCGGCCCGCCGGGTTCCGCAGGCCGGGCGGGAGTCTCGGGGTGCAGCATCTGCTGCTGGCGGCGGGCGCGTTCACGCTGTTCCGGGCCCTGCGGCGGGGTCACCGCAAGGCGGGCACGGTGCGTCTGCCCCGGCGGGCGAAGTCACCGCTCACGCTGCCGCTGGACCCCAACCTCGCGGTGTACTGCGCCTATTGGGGCCGTGGCTACACCTGCAACCCGGCCGCCGTGCACGCCAAGGCCCGTCAACTCGCCCCGCACATCAGGTCGGTGTTCCTGGTCGAGCCCGGCCGGGAGCACACCGTCCCCGAGGGCGTCGAGCACGCGACGCTCGGCGGCCGGCGTGCCGACGAGCTGCTGGCCACCGCGACCTACCTGGTCAACAACGCCAACTTCCCGGCGGCGGTGGCGAAACGCGAGGGCACCGTCCACCTCCAGCCCCAGCACGGCACCCCGCTGAAGAAGATGGGCGTCGACCAGGCGACGTACCCGGTGGTCGCCTCGGTCACCGGCAGCTACACCACCCTGATGCGCAAGGTGGACCGCTGGGACTTCAACCTGTCCGCCAACCGCCACTCCACACAGGTCTGGGAGCGCGCCTTCCCCGGTACCTACGAGCAGTTGGAGTACGGCTATCCCCGCAACGACGTCTTCTACACGGCGACCGCCGACGACGTCCTGGCGATCCGGCGGACGTTGGGGATCCCGGACGGCAAAGCGGCGGTGCTGTACGCCCCGACGTACCGTGACTACCACCACGGGTTCGAAACCGGCCTGGATCTCGCGGAGTTCTGCGCGGCGGCCGGTGAGGACGTGGTCGTCCTGCTGCGGGCGCACTACTACTACGACCGGGGTCCACGGCCCGGCGCCGGGCGGGTCATCGACGTGACCGGGCATCCGTCGGCCGAGGAAGTCTGCCTGGCCGCCGACGTGTTGGTGACGGACTACTCCTCGATCATGTTCGACTACGCCAACCTGGACCGGCCGATCGTGGCGTACGTGCCCGACTGGGAGGTGTACGCCGAGACGCGGGGCGTCTACCTCGACCTGCCGGGAGCACCGCCGGGCCACGTGGCGCGGACGCCGGAGGAACTGGGGCGGATCTTCGCCGAAAAGGCGTACCTGGACGGCGAGTCGACGGCGCTGCGGGCCGCATTCCGGTCCCGTTTCTGCGAGTTCGACGACGGGCTGGCCGCCGAGCGGGTCGTACGGCGGGTGCTGCTCGGGGAGCCGCCGGAGGCGCTGCCGCCGGTGGTCCCGCTGTCCGAACGCAACCCCGCCCCGTCCGTGAGGAGTTGACGTGCCGCGTCTCAGCGTCGTCGTGCCCTGTTTCGACGTCCGGAGTTTCCTGCGCGAGTGTCTGGACTCGCTGCTCGCCCAGTCCTTCGCCGACTTCGAGGTGATCGCCGTCGACGACTGCTCGCCGGACGGCAGCGGCGCGATCCTCGACGAGTACGCGGCCCGCGACGAGCGGGTGCGGGTGCTGCACCTGCCGCAGAACGTCGGCCTCGGCCCCGCCCGCAACGCCGGCATGGCGCAGGCGCGCGGCGACTACCTGTTCTTCCTCGACAGCGACGACACCCTCACCCCGGGCGCCCTCGCGGCGATCACGGACCGGCTCGCGGAGAGCGGCGATCCGGACGTCCTGGTCTTCGACTACGCGCGCTCCTACTGGTGGGGCGGCGTCCGCCGGAACGTCCTCGCGCACCTGCTGGCGAGCACCGACGAGGTGGTCACGGCGGCTCAACTCCCGGAGATCCTCGACCTGATGATGGTCGCGTGGAACAAGGTGCAGCGCCGCGACTTCGTCGAACGGCACGGCTTCGCGTTCCCGCCGGGCTACTACGAGGACACGCCGTGGACGTTCCCGGTGCTGTTCAGCGCCGAGCGGATCGCGCTGCTCGACCGGATCTGCGTGCTGTACCGCCAGCGCCGCCGGGGCAGCATCCTGTCCACCACGAGCCGCCGGCACTTCGACGTCCACGAGCAGTACGGCCGTGTCTTCGCCTTCCTCGACTCCCGCCCCGAGCTGACGAGTTGGCGCCCGTTCCTGCACCGCAAGCTGGGCGAACACTGCCTCGACATCCTCGGCAAGCCGAACCGGCTCCCGCCCGCCGACCGGGCCGAGTTCTTCCGCCGTACGGCCGAACTGTTCCGTGCGCACCGGCCGGACGAGGAATCGATTCCGCCGAACCTGAAGGTGTTGTACGGGAGTTGGGCGTCCTATCTGGCCCGGCAGCGCGTGGCGGCCGTCCGCAAGCGGCTGCGCGAGGCGGCCGTGCCCCGGGCTCGCCGGACCGCCGCCAAGGCCCGCCTGAACCGGCCGCTCGACCCCAACCTCGTTCTGTACTCGGCGTTTTCCCACCGGGGTGTCCTCGGCGACCCCGCCGCGATCCACCGCAAGGCCCGCGAGATCGCCCCGCACCTGCGCGGGGTGTGGGTCGTCCGGGACGGTGCGACGGAGGTGCCCGACGATGTGGAGCACGTCCTGCCGGACTCCCGCGCCTACCGCCAACTCGCTTCGCGGGCCGCGTACTTCGTCAACAACACCCCCTGGCCCGGCGCCCTCGTGAAACGTCCGGGCAGCACGCACATCCACACCCACCAGGGCACCCCGCTCAAGTACATGGCCGCCGACCTCCTCACCAAACCCGGCGCCCGCTACGGCGTCGACGTACCGCGCATGCTGCGCCAGGCCGACCGGTGGGACCACAGTCTGGTCGCCAACCTCCACTCCGAGCTGGTGTGGGAGCGGGCGTACCCGTGCCACTTCGCGTCCGCGCGCACCGGCAGTCCCCGTAACGACGTCCTGGTAACCGCCTCCCCCGACGCGGGAGTTGAGGTGCGCGAGCGTCTCGGCATCCCCGCCGGGCACACCGTCGTCCTGTACGCCCCGACCCGTCGCGACCACGTCCGGGGCGGACACGTCGACCGGATCGACCTCGCCCGTCTCGCCGCGAGCCTCGGCGAGGGCCACACCCTCGTCGTACGGCTGCACCCCTCGCTGGCGGCGGGGCCCGTGCGCGGGATGGGGCTCACCGAGCTTCACCGGCGCGGGGTGCTGGTCGACGCGACGGACGAACTCCACGTCGAGGAGGTCATGTTGGCGTCCGACGTCCTCGTCACCGACTACTCGGCCCTGATGTTCGACTACGCCAACCTGGACCGCCCGGTCGTCGTCCACGCCGACGACCTCGCTACCTACAGCGCCGCGCGGGGCCTGTACTTCGACGTCACCGCCGAGCCGCCCGGCCATGTCACGCGCGGCCAGGAGGAGTTGGCGGAACTGTTCGCGTCCGGTAGGTGGCGCGACGAGGAATCGGCCCTGCTGCGCAAGGAGTTCAGGGCACGCTTCTGCACGTTCGACGACGGACACGCGGCCGAGCGCGTCGTACGCACCCTGCTGCTCGGCGAGAGCGGGTGAGGACGCGGGTGTGGGTGCTGGCGCTGGCGGCGCTGTTCGCCGTGTGCCAACTCGCGGGCGTGGAAGGGCGGGACACGCCCGACTCCAAGAACTACCTGTCGTACGCGCTGTCGTTGCGCGGTGACGGCAAGCGGGCCGCGGCCTCGGCGGCCATCGACTACATGTGCGCGGGGCGGGGTTCGATCGCCGCCCGGCGGCAGGGAGTCGACGTCACGCGGTTCCGTGGATCCAGTCCCCGTGCGCGCGTTGTGGCCGCGTGCCGGGCGAAGGAGTGGCGGGCGGTCGAGGCGCGGCTCGCGGGCGGTCAAGTCGGGGGCCGTACCGTGCCGTTCGCGTCCGAGCGGTTCATGCGGATCTTCGAGGCGCGGCCCGGGTATCCGGCGTATCTCGTGCCGTTCCTCGCGGTGTTCGGGGTGACGTGGGGGGTGTGGGCGGCGAGTGTGACCGTCGCGGTGCTCGGCGGGCTGCTGGTGTTCCTGGTCCTGCGGACGCTGCGCGCGCCGCCGTACGTCTGCCTGACCGGGCAGGCCCTGTACTACGTCCTGCCGGTCGGGACGACCGCGATGCGGCCGATGGCCGAGGGGCTGATGCTGGCGCTCACGCTGGCGGCGCTGTGGGGGTGCGCGCTGGTCCTGGAGCGCGGCCGGGCCGGTGCCGGGGTCTGGCTGATCGGGGGCTCGCTGGCCGCGCTGTTCGCCGTCAAGCACTCGCAGGCGCTGTTCCTGGGGGCGAGCCTCGGGGTCGCGGCGACCGCCCTGGGGCTCGCGCGGCCC
Source organism: Streptomyces sp. 4F14 (assembly GCF_048159485.1). Lineage (NCBI taxonomy): Bacteria > Bacillati > Actinomycetota > Actinomycetes > Kitasatosporales > Streptomycetaceae > Streptomyces > Streptomyces sp. 4F14. The sequence goes on along the minus strand of NZ_JBLRVY010000042.1, from coordinate 24,065 downwards.
CGGCGCGGGCTGCTCGCCATCGCGGGCGTGGGTCTCGGCGGGGCGCTGGGGGTGCTGCTGCTGGCGCGGGCGCTGTGCTTCCCGTCGGCCTCGGAGAGCGTGCAGGATCTGCTGACCGGACACTTCGCGCACCCCGACCGGGCGCGGCCGTGGGCCGAACTGGCCCTGCTGGAGGCGCGGTTCTGGGCGGAGTGGCTGCGGCGGCAACTGTGGGAGCCGCTGCTGCTCGCCTCGGTCGCCGCCGGGGTGTGGGGGGTGGGGCGGCGGCGGGGGTTCGGGGTGTTCGCGGTCGCCGTCGCGTTCACAGGGGTGCTGACGCAGGCGGCGCATCCGGACATCGGGATCTGGGGCGGGCGGCTGGTCGTGCTGGTGTGGGTGCTGCCGATGGTGGGGGTGCCGTTGCTGGTGGAGCGGGTGGGGCTAGTGGGGCCGGCGGGATGGGTGCCGGGGGCTTCTCGCGAGGTGGCTTCGGCGGAGGAGCGTTCACGGTGAGGGTGTTTACCGGAGGGCGTTCGTGGCGAGGGCGTTTACCGGAGGGCCTTCACGGGGACGGCGTTCGCGCCGAAGGCCGTTCATGTGATCACCCGACCGGGTGATCAGCAGTAGAGCCGCCCGCCCCGCCGGGAAGATACGCGGAATGCCGCTGATCTCCCTTCGCCCCCTCCCCCGGTGAGCGCCGACTCCCTGACCCGTCGTCCCGCGCGCGGGGCGACGGCGTTGCGCGGTGGCCGGGTGTGGTGGCCGAGCCCCTATCAGGTGGTCGGGTTCGGGTTCTTCCTGGTGATGACGCTGGCCTGCTGGCGGGTGCCCCTGTGCTGCGACGCCGGGCAGCACGCGGCGGTGATCGAACGGCTGAAGGCGAACCTGCTGGACCCCCGGCACCCGACGGCCGACCTGCCGGGCGCGGGCAGCCCGTACTACTCGCCGTACGCGCTCGCGCAGGGCGTGTTCGCGCGGCTGACCGGGCTGACGGGGTGGGAGGTGCTGCGGCTCGCCGCGCCCGTGAACCTGCTGGTGCTGCTCACCGGCGTCGGCCGGTTCACGCGGGTGCTGACGCCGCGCCCCTGGGCGCCGGTTCTCGCGCTCGCCGCGATGACGCTCCTGTGGGGCACCGACCGGGCCTGGTGGAGCGGCTACCTGGGGCTGATGTCGATGACCGGCACCCTGCCCTACCCGTCCGCGTTCGCCGCCGGCCTCACGTTCTGGGCGTGGGCCCTGACCGGCGCCCGCGCGCGGGATGACCGCCGGGTGCGTTTCGTCGGCCCGCGCGGGATGCGCGGTTTCACCGGGTACGCCGCTCTGGGCGCCCTCTACGGGCTGATCCTCCTGGTGCATCCGATCACCGCGGTGGCCGCGTTCCTCGGGGGTACCGCCTTCGTCCTCGGGTGGGAGCGGGGGTGGCGGTCCGGGGCGCTCGCGCGCTGGGCGACGGCCGGGGTCGTCACGGTCGCCGTCGCGGCGGGCTGGCCGTACTTCGACGTGTTCGCGCTCGCCGGGGACACCGGGGTCGACGGCATGCACAAGCGCCTCTACGGCGACCTGTGGGGGCACTTCTGGCTGGCCCTCCTCGGTGTCCCGGCCCTCTCCGCACGCGCGCGGCGTTCCGCGCGGGATCCGCTGGTGCTGCTGTTCGTCCTGGAGTGCGCCGTGGTGGCGTACGGCTGGGTCAGCGGGCACTACACGTACGGGCGCGTGCTGGGCCTGACCCTCGTCCCCCTCCAGTTCGCGCTGGCCGTGGACCTGGCGGCGCCCCGGCCGTGGGGACCGGGGCGGCGGGTCCTCGCGGGGTGCGCCGCGGCCGCCGCCTGTCTCGGGCTGTGGACCGTGCACGCCGGCGCGGTCGTCCCGCGCGCGCTGGACCCCGTCGGCTTCGACCAGCCGCCCGACTGGCCCTCGTACGACTGGGCCGCGCGTCACATCCCCGCCGGCGAGGTGGTCGTCACCGACGGGTACCACGCGGTCCACGCGATCGCCGGGTACGGGGCGAACCTGGCCGCGCCCGCCTGGCCGGACGCGTCGGTGGCGGAGGGGGTGCGGGCGGCGCGGCTCGCGGACGTGCGCGCGTACCTGTCGCCCGCGGCGAGCCCTGCCGAGCGGGCCTCGGTGGGGCGCCGGTACCGGGTGCGGTGGCTGTTGCTGACGCGGTGGCATCGGGTGCCGGAGGAGGCGGTGGTGGTGGCGTGGAGCCGGCGGACGGGGGAGGTGCTGGCTCGGGTTCGGTATTAGGCGGGGGCGCGGCTGGGCGGGGGTTCGTGGCCGGGCGAGGTTCGTGCGACACGCCGACGGCCCCACAGGGCGTCTGGGAAGCCGTCCCGCCCGGACGGGGGTACCGAGGCGGGACGGCCTGCCGGACGGCCTGCGGGGCCGCTGGGCGTGTCCTGGGGGGCGCTGAGGGCACCCGGCGGGGCGGGGGTGTGACCCGCCCCGGGGGCGAAACGATTACTCGACGACGAGGTCGACCTCGATGTTGCCGCGGGTCGCGTTGGAGTAGGGGCAGACCTGGTGGGCCGTCTCGACCAGCTTGCGGCCGGTGGCCTGGTCGACCGTGTCGGGGAGCTCGATGCGGAGGGTGACCTTGAGGCCGAAGCCCTCGCCCTGCTTGCCGATGCCGACCTCGGCGGTGACGGCCGCGTCACTGACGTCGACCTTGGCGTTGCGGCCGACGAGGCCGAGCGCACTGCCGAAGCAGGCGGCGTAACCGGCGGCGAAGAGCTGCTCCGGGTTGGTGCCCTCGCCGTTGCCGCCGAGCTCGGTCGGCAGGGCCAGCGCGACGTCGATCTTGCCGTCGTTCGTGTAGGCCCGGCCGTCGCGGCCGTGCGTGGCGGTGGCGACTGCGGTGTAGATCGCGTCCATGGTTCGAACCATCCCTCTTGGAGAGTCGTGACGGGGGTGGCTGGTCCTTCCGCGCCTGCGCTTCGGACCGCCTCACGGAGATAAGTAGAGCACACAATTAAGTTGTGCACAACTGAATGGCTCGCAAGCGCTACTCTTGGGGGCATGAGCCCGACGACGCCGACGCCCGCTGCAGCCGACGAGAGCTGGCTGCGCCTGGACCGTCAGATCTGCTTCTCCCTGCACGCCGCCTCGCGCGCCTTCAACGGCGTCTACCGGGTGATCCTCAAGGACCTCGGCCTGACGTACCCCCAGTACCTCGTGATGATGGTCCTCTGGGACGAGGGCACCCTCCCGGTCAAGAAGCTCGGCGAGCACCTGCGCCTGGACTCCGGCACCCTCTCCCCCCTCCTCAAGCGCCTGGAGACGGCCGGCCTCGTCCACCGCGAACGCAGCGCGCGCGACGAGCGCTCCGTGGAGGTCCGCCTCACCGACGAGGGCACCGCCCTGCGCGCGCAGGCCCTCCAGGTGCCCCGCCGCATCGTCTCGGCGACCAGCTTCGACCCGGAGGAGCTCCACGCCCTGAAGAACCGGCTCGACGAACTCACCACAGCGCTGGACGAGGCTGCGGTGGAAGCGGCACTGGAGGAGACGCACCCCTGACCGCCGGCCCCTAGGAGGTGCGGTCCTTGCGCACGTACAGCCTCACGACCGTCCCGCGCAGGACGGCGACCTGGCGGGGCTCCGCCGCGACGAAGTCGTCCTTGACGATCGCCAGCTTGGTCTTCTCGACCGGGTCCGAGGGCGCCCAGGTGCTGCCCCGCCACAGGGTGTACGACTGGGAGACGACCCAGAGGCGGTCGACGTCCTGGAGGTTGCGGCGCACCTGCGCGGGGGACAGTTCGGTCCCGTAGAGGGTCCCGGACTCGGGGCCGGGGACGGCCAGCGACATGTCCCGGGTGCCCCGGAAGCCGGCCGGGTAGGCGAGCGCGGAGCGCCGCGAGATCTCCGGCAGGTACAGCACGGCATCCCCGGGCCGCATCATCCGCGCGGCGGCGGAGGCGGTCTCGTGGAGGTCGTCCGCGCGCGAGGCCGTCGTCCGCTCCCACCGCTGGACCGGCAGCTGGAAGGCGAAGGACCCGGCGACCGCCAGCGCGCCCGCGAGGGCGACGGCCCCCCTCAGCGCCACGCCCCCGCGCGCCGACTCCGGCGAACCCTCCGCCGCGGGCGCCGGGAGGACGACAGGCGCCCGCGGTGCGTCGACCAGTCCGCGTCCCTCGGAGTCGTCGCCCCGCGCGGGCCCGCCCGCGGGGACCGCGTCGAGCCGCAGGGCGAGGGTCTGCGCGTCGACGTGCGCGGGCGGGGCCTGCACGGTGTCACTCTGCGCGCGCGGGGCGAACCTTCGGGCGGCGAGGGAGAGTCCCCGCAGGATCCGGTCGCCTCCGGCGGCGGCCAGCAGCGGCGCTCCCGCGAGCGCGTACAGCACGTACCGGTCGTCGTACATGGGCCGTTCCTGGGACACCAGGAGGAGCACCGCGGGCGGGATCACCAGCAGGGGCGCCGCGACCGTCGCGACGGACAGCCGGCGCCGGCCCGGGAGGGCTATGAGGATCAGGAGCAGGCAGGTCCAGAAGACGGCGCCGTACTCGCCGAGGAACAGGTGCGCCAGGCTCTCGACCCGCTTCATGTCGGGTCTGGCCAGCCAGGACACCTGCTTGGACTGGCCGTTGGAGACGTAGACGAGCGGCAGCAGGACCAGCACCGCGGCCCCGGAGGAGGCGAGCCAGCGCGTCCAGGCCCGCCGGGAGGCGCCGGACAGGAGCAGGGTGACGCCGTGGGCGAGCAGGATCAGGACGGCGAACTCGTGGAGCAGGCAGGTGACGGCGAGGGTGAGGCCGTAGGGCCACCAGGAGCGGCCGTCCAGGGCCCGCAGCAGCAGGAGGGTCGCGGTGAGCGCGCCGGCCGCCACGAGGGCGTACGAGCGGCCTTCCTGGGCGTAGTGGGAGACCATCGGGGTGCACGCGAACAGGAGCCCCGCCCACAGGCCGACGCGCGGCCGGGCGAGGCGGGTGCCTATCGCGGCGACCGCTCCGGCGGCCACCGCGGCGCCGACGACGGACGGGAGCCGCAGGGTGACCTCGCTCGCGTGCACGGACAGGACGGCGTGCATGAACAGGTAGTACAGGCCGTGCACCGCGTCGACCTCGTGCAGCAGCCGCCAGATCTGCGGCAGCGACCGCTGGCCCACCTCGTACGTCACCGCCTCGTCGCGCCACATGCCGCCGCGGTCGACGTGCCACAGCCCGAGAGCGAGCATGGCCACGACAGGGACGGCCACGGCGAGGGTGGCGGGAACGCGTGCGCGCGCGAAGCGAGGGGTCGTCACGGGCCGATTCTGCGGCATCTGAGCCATAGGAGCGGTCTTACCTGCGGCTCACTGTGTTTTAGATGTCTATTAGTTCAGCAGCGGGATACAAGACGCTTACGATCCGGCAAATGCCCCTCCCTTCCTCCCGCCTTCCCGGCGGTGTGAAGAAACGTCACCGCCTGCTCTTTCTCACCGCCGGATGGCTCGGCACACGCGCGCTGATGCTCTGGCTGCTCTCCCACTCCGACGCACGCTGGCTCGGCGAGGGCAATGTCACGCGCGAGGTGTGGCAGCTCTACCACGACTGGTACCTCGTCCTCGTGCACGGGACGTTCCCCGCCCACGACGCCCTGTGGCAGTACCCGCCGGGTGCCGGGGCGGTCATGCTCTCCCCCGCGCTGCTGCCGTTTTTGTCGTACTTCCAGGCGTTCGTCGTCCTCACCCTGGTGTGCGACGCGGTGACGACGGCCGCCCTCGCGCGCGCGGGGCTCACCCCGGGCCGCTCCCTGGCCGGCGCCGCCCTGTGGGTGTGCGGTCTGCCGCTGCTGCTGCACATCCCGCTGGCCCGCTACGACGTCCAGGTCACCATGTTCGGCGTGCTGTGCCTGGTGACCATGGCCCGGCGCCCGCGCGTGGCGGGTGCCTTCGCGGCGCTGGGGGCGCTGGTGAAGGTGTGGCCGGCGCTGCTGCTCCTGGGCGCCCCGAAGGGCCGTGCCACGCGCGCGGCGTGGGCGGGGGCGACCGTCGCGGCGGTCACCGTCCTCGCGGTCCTGGCGGCGGCCTTCGACCACCCGTTCTCGTTCCTGCGCGAACAGGGCGGCCGGGGCGTGCAGATCGAGTCCCTGGGCGGCACGGTCCTGCTGTTCGCCACCCACGCGGGCTGGCCGGGCACCGTCCGCTACCAGTACGGCGCCATAGAGTTCGTCGGCCCGTACGTCACCGACGTCGCCGACGCCTCCCTGGCGCTGACCGGCGTCTCCTTCGCGCTGCTCCTGGTGTGGCGGCTGCGCTCCCGCCGGCACACGCCCGCGACGCCCTTCGACGCGGCCCTGTGCGCCGTCCTGCTGTTCACCGTCACCAGCAGGGTCATCAGCCCGCAGTACATGATCTGGCTGGTCGGCCTGTCCGCGGTGTGCCTGACCTCCCGGCACACCGTGCAGCGGCCGGTCACCGCGCTGGTCCTGGCGGCGACGGCGGTCAGCGCGGTCGTGTACCCCGGCCTGTACGACCAGATCACCGCCTGCACCTGGCTTGGCTGCGCCCTGATGCTGCTGCGCAACGGGCTGCTGCTGACGGCCGCGGTGCTGTCCTTCGCCCTCCTGTGGCGCACGACCACGCGCCGTGCCGGGGGTGGCACGGGGAGTTATCCACAGGCTCGGCGGCGGGAGCCGGCACCTGCTTGACTGGGGGTGGAACGAGGCCGGGACGTGGAGGGGATGGCCGTACATGACGTGGCTGATCACGGGGGGCGCGGGATACATCGGGGCGCATGTCGTGCGGGCGCTGACCGAGGCGGGCGAGCGGGCGGTGGTGTACGACGACCTGTCGTCGGGCATCGCCGGGCGGCTGCCGGCGGGGGTGGCGCTGGTGCAGGGGTCGACGCTGGACGCGGAGCGTGTCGCCGAGGTGATCGCCGGGCACGGGGTGACGGGGGTGGTGCACCTGGCGGCGAAGAAGCAGGTCGGCGAGTCGGTGGAGCGCCCGCTGCACTACTACCGGGAGAACGTGGAGGGGCTGCGCGTCCTGCTGGAGGAGGTGACGAAGGCGGGCGTGGGATCGTTCGTGTTCTCCTCGTCGGCGGCCGTGTACGGCATGCCGGACGTGGAGCTGGTCACTGAGGAGACCCCGTGCCTGCCGATGTCGCCGTACGGGGAGACGAAGCTGACGGGCGAGTGGCTGGTGAACGCGACGGCGCGGGCGACGGGCCTGTCGACGGCGTGCCTGCGCTACTTCAACGTCGCGGGCGCGGCCGCCCCCGCCCTCGCCGACATCGGCGTCCACAACCTGGTCCCCATGGTCTTCGAGCGCCTCACGGCCGGTGCGGCCCCGCGCGTCTTCGGCGCCGACTACCCCACGCCGGACGGCACCTGCGTGCGGGACTACATCCACGTCGTCGACCTCGCCGACGCCCACGTCGCGACGGCCCGTGCCCTCCAGGCGTCCCCCGGACGCACCCTGACCCTCAACATCGGCCGGGGTGAGGGCGTCTCCGTGCGCGAGATGATCGACCTCATCGCCGCCGTCACCGGCCACGACCTCGCCCCGGTCGTCGAACCCCGCCGCGCCGGCGACCCGCCGAGCGTCGTGGCCTCCGCCGAGCGCGCCGCGGCGGAGCTGGGCTGGAAGGCGAAGCACGACGTGCGGGACATGATCGCGTCCGCCTGGGAGGGCTGGGTGCGCCTGCACCCCGAGGCTGCGCGCGGGTAAGACGCCGGGCGGCAGACGGACCGTAGGAAAACGGTGGGAAGAAAGGGAAGGGGGGGACGCGATGCCGGCACTGCCGACGCCTTCGCGCCTGTCCCGCGCCACCGGCGCCGTCCTCGGATCCGCCGTCGGTGACGCCCTGGGGGCGCCCTTCGAGTTCGGCCCCGAGGGGGCGTTCTCCGCGCGCTTCCCGGCGGGCGCCCCGGCCGACGAGATGTGCGGCGGCGGAGGCTGGGACCCCGGCGAGGCCACCGACGACACGCAGATGGCCGTCCTCGTCGGCGAATCCCTGCTGGAGCGCGGCGGCCTCGACCCGGCGGACGTCTTCGACCGATTCCGGCGCTGGGCAGCGGCCGGCCCCAAGGACATCGGCCTCCAGACGGAGGCGGTCCTCACCAGCGGGGACCCCTGGGACAGCGCCGCCGCGCTGCACTTCCAGGTCAGCCAGCGGGCCGCGGGCAACGGCGCGCTCATGCGGGCGGCGACCTCGGCGGTGTACTTCGCGGGCCGGGGCCAGACGGCCACCCTCGACGCCGCCCGCCGCCTCTCCGCGCTCACCCACGGCGACGGCGCCGCCTGGGAGGGCACCGCCGCCCTGCACGAGCTGATCCGGGCCGCCCTCGCCGGACACGACCCCCTGACCGCCGTACCGCGCGTCCTCGACCTCCTGCGTGACGCCCACCGCGCGCGCTACGCGACCGTCCTCGACCCCGGCTGGCATCCCGACCTCGCCACGGAGTTCAACGGCGCCGTCTGGCCCTGCCTCGGCTCCGCCGTGTGGGCGCTGCGGACGACCGGCACGTTCGAGGAGGCCCTGCGGGCGGCCGTCGACGTCGGGGGCGACACGGACACGGTGGCCGCCGTCACGGGGGCGCTGGCGGGGGCCGTGTACGGGGTGGAGGCGATACCGGAGCGGTGGGCGCGGGCGGTGCGGGTGCCGTTACCGGGGTTCGGGGGGCGGGTGCTCGCGGCGGGGGAACTGGTGGAGCTGGCGCGCGAGTTGGCGGTTCAGGGGCGGCGGGAGGGGGTGGCTCCGCCATCGGCACGCGGGGAGACGCACAGCCGGGGCAGGGACTGAGGGGCGGCGCGCGGGCGGCGCGGGCTGAGCGCGGGCACTACTGGTCGACGCGCGGGCGGTGCGAGGCAGCGCGCAGGCGGTGCGGGTCGGCGCCGCGAGGCCGTGCCGTACCCCGGGCGCCGTACCCCGGGTGCCCCGCGCCACGTCCCCTCACGCGTTGTTCAGATACGCCAGCACCGCCAGCACCCGGCGATGCCCGCTGTCGCTCTGCGGCAGGCCCAGTTTCAGGAACACGTTCCCGATGTGCTTGCTCACCGCCCGCTCGGTGACGACCAGCGTGCGCGCGATGGTCGCGTTGTCCCGCCCCTCGGCCATCAGCTTGAGCACCTCGCGCTCGCGCGGGGTCAGCTGGTCCAGCGGCGAGTCCCGGCGGCGGGTCATCAGCTCCGTGACGACCTCCGGGTCCAGCGCGGTCCCCCCGGACGCGACCCGGTCCAGCGCGTCGAGGAACTCGTCGACGCGGCCCACCCGGTCCTTGAGGAGGTAGCCGACACCGCTCGCGCCACCGCCGAGCAGCTCGGCGGCGTACGACTCCTCGACGTACTGCGAGAGCACCAGGACCGGCAGGCCGGGGATCTGCTCGCGGGCCCGCAGGGCGGCCACGAGGCCCTCGTCGCGGAAGTTCGGCGGCATCCGGACATCGAGGACCGCGGCGTCCGGACGGTGCTCCAGGAGCGCGGGGAGGATCTCGGGGCCGCTCCCGGCGACCGCCACCACCTCGTGCCCCGCCGACGTCAGCAGCAGGACCATGCCCTCCCGGAGCAGGGCGTTGTCCTCGGCGATCACGACCCTCACGCGACGACACCCCTCACGGCACCCACAGGCCATGCAGCGCCGACGCCCCTCGTGCCGACCAAACCCCTCACAGCACCCGCGGCGCCCCCAGCCCTCGCGCCGGGCACCGCCCGCTCCCGAGCCACGCCCCTCACGGCGGCCATCCCACGCACACCGGCCGCACCCCTCGCGGCGCCCACCCCCCGCGCACCGGCCGCGGCGCCCCTCACAGCGCCCTCAGCGCCGCGGCGGTCACCCGCGCCAGGTCCGCCGGGTACTTCTTGTCGACGCCCTGGCGCACCACCAGCGCCCGCCAGTACAGCGGCCCGGAGACCAGGTCGAGGGCCAGCTCGTCGTCGAAGCCCCGGCTGATCTCGCCGCGCTCCATCGCCGCGAGCAGGACCTTGTTCGCGACGCCCTCCTGGCCGTCCCGCAGCGCCTTCTGCACGGCCTCGGCGATGTCCGGGTTGCGCGCCGACTCGGCCTGGAGGTCGGGGATGATCTGCGAGGCCACCGGGTGGCGCAGCGCCCGCGACATGAACTCGTACAGGAGCCGCAGGTCGCCCTCCAGGCTCCCCGTGTCCGGCACCGGCAGGCCCTGCACCGCGATCGCCGAGACGTTCTCCAGGACCAGGTGCAGCTTCGACTTCCAGCGCCGGTACACCGCCGTCTTGCCGACGCCGGCCCGCCGCGCGATGCCCTCGATCGACATGCGCGCGTAGCCGACGGACGCCAGCTCCTCGAAGACGGCCGCCCTGATGGCCTCCGTCACGTCCTCACGGAGCACCGCGGCCCCTGCCGGTGCCCTACGGCGCGTACGCGCTCCGGCACCCTCGGCGTTCGTCGTCATGCGCCCCAGCATAGGGCGTAGCGACGATACGGGCTCGTCGCAACGCGCCACGTCACAACGAAACCGTCTCGTCGCAACGCCCCACACACGCCCCGAACCCACACCAACCCCACCCCGACGCCACGACGATACGGTTGCGTTCCAACGCCCCCACGCCCTACGCTCACGTTGCGACGATACGGTGCCGTCCCGTCGTAAGGAAACATCAAGAGAACCGTAAGAAAACACGGCTCCCCCAAGGCCCCCACAGCGTGGACGGCGACAGTGAACGGACCCACCCCCGGACCCCGCCCCCCGGATCGCACACCCCCACCCCCGAAAGAAAGCAGCGGATGTGAGCCAGGCACTCGACACACCGCCCCGGACGCCCCTGACCCCCACCCCGCCCCAGGACCTCAAGGCACTGGCCGAGCGCCACGGGCTGTCGGTGAGCGGGGCACGCCCGTCGCTGCCGCAGTACGTCCGCGACCTGTGGGCCCGCCGGCACTTCATCACCGCGTTCGCCACGGCGAAGCTGACGGCGCAGTACAGCCAGGCGAAGCTGGGCCAGGTCTGGCAGGTCATGACACCGCTGCTGAACGCGGCCGTGTACTACCTGATCTTCGGCGTGCTGATGGGCACGAAGAAGGGGGTGCCGGACTACATCCCGTTCCTGGTGACGGGCGTGTTCGTGTGGACGTTCACGCAGAGCTCGATCCTGGCGGGCACCCGCGCGATCTCCGGCAACCTCGGCCTGGTGCGGGCCCTGCACTTCCCGCGCGCCGCGCTGCCGGTGTCGTTCTGCCTCCAGCAGCTCCAGCAACTGCTGTTCTCCATGGCCGCGTTGGTGCTGATCCTGCTGGCGGTGGGGGTGCCGCCGGCGCTGTCGTGGTTCCTGGTGATCCCGGCCCTGACGCTCCAGTTCGTGTTCAACACGGGCGTCTCGATGGTCATGGCCAGGCTCGGCGCGAAGACGCCGGACATCGCGCAGCTGATGCCGTTCGTGCTGCGCACCTGGATGTACGTCTCGGGCGTCATGTGGAGCATCGACCAGCTGGTCAGGAAGCACCACGACTGGCCCTCCTGGGTCGGCCAGGTCCTCCAGGCCAACCCGGCCTCGGTCTACATCGACCTGATGCGCTACGCCCTGATCGACAGCTTCCACTCCAGCCAGCTCCCGCCGCACGTGTGGGCTCTGGCCGCCGGCTGGGCACTCGTCGCGGGCGTCGGCGGTTTCATCTACTTCTGGAAGGCTGAGGAGACGTACGGCCGTGGCTGAGAACACCCCGAACCCCAGCACCAACCCGAACCCCGCCCCCACCGTCGTAGCCGACGGCGTCGACATCGTCTACCGCGTCAACGGCACCGGCAGCCGAGGCTCCGCGACCGCCGCCCTGAACCGCATCCTGCGCCGCAAGAAAGCGGAGAAGGCGGCCGGCACCCGCCTCGTGCACGCCGTCAAGAACGTCTCCTTCGTCGCCTACAAGGGCGAGGCGATCGGCCTCATCGGCACGAACGGCTCCGGCAAGTCGACGCTGCTCAAGGCGGTCGCGGGCCTCCTCCCCGTGGAGAACGGCAAGATCTACACCGACGGTCAGCCCTCCCTCCTCGGCGTCAACGCGGCCCTCATGGGCGACCTCACCGGCGAGCGCAACGTCTACCTCGGCGGCCTCGCGATGGGCATGTCCCGCGAGCAGATCAAGGACCGCTACCAGGAGATCGTCGACTTCTCCGGCATCAACGAGAAGGGCGACTTCATCTCGCTCCCCATGCGGACGTACTCCTCCGGCATGGGCTCCCGCCTGCGCTTCTCCATCGCCGCCGCCAAGGACCACGACGTCCTCCTGATCGACGAGGCCCTCGCGACCGGCGACGCGAAGTTCCAGCGCCGCTCCGAGGAACGCATCCGCGAGATGCGCCGCCACGCCGGCACGGTGTTCCTGGTCAGCCACAACAACAAGTCGATCCGGGACACCTGCGAGCGGGTGCTGTGGCTGGAGCGGGGCGAGCTGCGGATGGACGGGCCGACGGAAGAGGTCATGAAGGAGTACGAGGAGTTCACGAGCGGCAAGAAGAAGGCGGCGTAAGCAGACAGTCCGCTTATACGACCGCACCCCACCCGCACCGCCCGCACCGCCCACGCCGCCCGCTCCGCCCAACGCCGCCCCCCGCCGCCCCGCACCACCCCTACGCACGCAAGGGCGCCCCCAGCCGACCAGCCAGGGGCGCCCTCATCCACGTACCCCTACGAATGCGCCCGCAGCATCGACCGCATGGTCCGCATGGCCACCGACAGGTTCGCCAGGTCGAACGAGTCCGACCCCTGGATCTCGTCCAGTGTCACCCGCGCCCTCCCCAGCAGCGCGGCGTTCTTCGACTCCCACGCCTTGAACCGCTGCTCAGGAGTGGACGTCCCGTTCCCGACGGCCAGCACATCGGACGTCAGGGACGCGTGAGCGGCGTACAGATCCTCCCGGATCGAAGCCCGAGCCATGGACTGCCACCGGTCCGCGCGCGGCAGTTCGATGATCCGGTCCATGAGCTGGGTGATCCGCAGCCGGTCGGCGAGGTCGTAGTACACGTCGGCGACGTCCAGCGGATCCTTCCCGCTGCGGTCCGCGATGGACACGATGTCCAGCGTCGGGAACGCGGACGAGAACCCGGCGACCCGGGTCGCGCACTCGTCCGGCACGCCCGCGTCGGTCAGCTCGTCGTGGATCCGCTGGTACCACTCCAGATCGGCCCCCCGCAGCAGCTTGGGCAGCTGGGACCAGACCGACTCCACGCGGTCGGCGAAGAATTCGACGGTCTCGGCGAGCTGGAGCGGCTGCGGCCGGTTGTTGAGCAGCCACCGCGTCCCGCGCTCGACGAGCCGCCGCGAGTGCAGCCGGATCCGGGTGAGGACGTCGGCCCGGACCCGGTTGTCGAGGGCTTCGACGGCGTCCCACACCCCGGCCGAGCGGAAGATGGTCCGCGCGGCGGTCTGCGCGCGCACGATCTCCTCCAGCGAGGCCCCGGTCTCCTCGCGCAGCCGGTGCAGATAGGTCGTCCCGCCGGTGTTGACGGTGTCGTTGACCAGCACGGTCGTGGTGATCTCGCGCCGCAGCGGGTGGCTGTCGATCTGCTCGGCGAACTTCGCGCGCAGCGCGCTCGGGAAGTACGTGTGGAGCAGTCCGCGCAGGTAGGGGTCGTCGGGGAGCGTGGTGTGGAGCAGCTCGTCGGAGACGGTGATCTTCGTGTACGCGAGGAGTACGGCGGTCTCGGGACCGCTCAGCCCCTGCCCGGCGGCGAGCCGTTCGCGGATCTGCCGGTCGGTGGGCAGGAACTCCAGCGCCCGGTCGAGGTGCTTCTCGCGCACGAGGTGCTTCATGAACCGCTGCTGCGCGTGGAGCATGTCGCCGGACTGGGCGAGCGCGTTGGCGATCGCGGTGTTCTGCGCGTAGTTGTTGCGCAGGACGAGCCGGCCGACCTCGTCGGTCATCTCGGCGAGGATCTTGTTGCGCTGCTTGACGGTCATGTCGCCCTCGGTGACGAGCCCGTTGAGCAGGATCTTGATGTTGACCTCGTGGTCGGAGGTGTCGACGCCGGCGCTGTTGTCGATCGCGTCCGTGTTGATCTTCCCGCCGGTCAGCGCGAACTCGATGCGCCCGAGCTGGGTGAGCCCCAGGTTGCCGCCCTCGCCGACGACCTTGACGCGCAGGTCGGCGCCGTCGACGCGGATGGCGTCGTTGCCCTTGTCACCGACGTCGGCCTGGGACTCGGCGGAAGCCTTGACGTACGTCCCGATGCCCCCGTTCCACAGCAGGTCGACCGGCGCCCGGAGGATCGCCTTCATCAGGTCGGCCGGGGTGACCTTGGCGATGCCGGGCTCGATGCCGAGGGCCTCGCGGATGTGGCCGTTGAGCTGGATGGCCTTGGCGCTGCGGGGGAAGATGCCGCCGCCGGCGGAGATCAGGTCGACGTTGTAGTCGCCCCAGCTGGAGCGGGGCAGCTCGAACAGCCGCCGCCGCTCGGCGTGACCGACGGCCGCGTCCGGGTTCGGGTCGATGAAGATGTGCCGGTGGTCGAAGGCGGCCACCAGCCGGATGTGCTCGCTGAGCAGCATCCCGTTGCCGAACACGTCCCCGGACATGTCGCCGATCCCGACGACCGTGAAGTCCTCGGTCTGCGTGTCGACGCCCAGCTCCCTGAAGTGCCGTTTCACCGACTCCCAGGCACCGCGCGCGGTGATCCCCATGCCCTTGTGGTCGTACCCGGCGGACCCGCCGGAGGCGAAGGCGTCCCCGAGCCAGAAGTCGTACGACTCGGCGACGGCGTTGGCGATGTCGGAGAAGGTCGCCGTCCCCTTGTCGGCCGCGACGACGAGGTACGTGTCGTCCTCGTCGTGCCGGACGACGTCCTTCGGGGGTACGACCTCCCCGCCCGCGAGGTTGTCGGTGATGTCGAGCAGCGCCGAGATGAACGTCCTGTAGCTGGCGACGCCCTCGGCGAGCCACGCGTCCCGGTCCACGTTCGGGTCGGGCAGCTGCTTGGCGACGAACCCGCCCTTCGCGCCGACCGGCACGATCACGGTGTTCTTGACCATCTGTGCCTTGACCAGCCCGAGGATCTCGGTCCGGAAGTCCTCGCGCCGGTCGGACCAGCGCAGCCCGCCGCGCGCGACCTTCCCGAACCGCAGGTGGACGCCCTCGACGCGCGGCGAGTACACCCAGATCTCGAACGCCGGGCGCGGCGCGGGCAGGTCGGGGATGGCCTGCGGGTCGAACTTCATCGACACGTACGCGTGCGGGGTGCCGTCGGCGGTGGTCTGGAAGAAGTTGGTGCGCAGGGTCGCCTTGATGACGGTCAGGAACGAGCGCAGGATCCGGTCCTCGTCGAGCGAGGCGACCTGGTCGAGCGCGGCGTCCAGCTCTTCGAGCAGCGCGTCGACGATCTCGCGCCCGGCACTCTGCCGCTCCGGCGACATCCGCGCCTCGAACAGGGAGACCAGCAGCCGCGTGGTGTGGACGTTCGTACGGAGGGTGTCCTCCATGTAGTCCTGGCTGAACGTGGATCCGGCCTGGCGCAGGTACTTGGCGTACGCGCGCAGCACCATCGCCTGCCGCCAGTTGAGCCCGGCGCCCAGGACCAGCGCGTTGAACCCGTCGTTCTCGGCGGCGCCGGTCCAGGTCGCGGCGAACGCCTCCTGGAACCGCTCGCGCCCGTCGTCGCCCAACTGCTCGACGCTGCCGGGGACGCGGAGCCCGAAGTCGTAGATCCAGGAAGACGAAGAGCGGTCGGCGCGGTCGGCGGAGCGCAGTTCGTAGGGCCGCTCGTCGATGACCTCGACGCCGAGGCGGTTGAGGACCGGCAGCACCGCGGAGAGGGAGACGGGCTCGCCGGTCCGGTAGATCTTGAAGCGGCGCTCGTCGGGCGCGGCGCCGACCGGCTCGTACAGGCTGAGCGCGAAGTTCTCCCGCTCGCCGAGGCGTTCGAGGTGGACGAGGTCGGCGACGGCCGCGCGCGGGGTGTGGTCGGCCTTGTAGCCCTCGGGGAACGCGGTGCCGTAGCGGCGCAGCAGTTCGGCGGCGCGCTCCTCGCCGCACTCGGCGGTCAGCGCCTCCGCGAACGCGTCCGCCCAAGAGCGGGCCGCCTCGACGAGCCGCGCCTCGATGCGGTCGCGGTCGGCGTCGGAGAGCTGCGGCAGCTCGGTGCCCTGCGGGACCCGGATCACGAAGTGCAGCCGGGACAGGATCGATTCGGTGTTCCAGGCGGTGAAGTCGACGTTCGTACCGCCGAGTTCCTCGCGCAGGATGTCGATGATCCGCAGGCGTACGCCCGTTGTGTACCGGTCGCGGGGCAGGTAGACCAGCGCGGAGTAGTAGCGGCCGTACTCGTCCTGGCGCAGGTAGAGCCGCAGCCGCCGGCGTTCTTGCAGGTAGAGCACGCTGGTGACGATCGACCGCAGCTCGTCCACCGGGATCTGGAACAGCTCGTCGCGCGGGTACGTCTCCATGATCTGGAGGAGGTCGCGGCCGTCGTGGCTGTTGCGGGAGAACCCGGCGCCGGTCAGCACCTCGTCGACCTTGCGGCGGATCACGGGCACCCGCAGCACCGACTCGGTGTACGCGGCCGACGAGAACAGGCCGAGGAAGCGCCGCTCGCCGACGACATTGCCGTCCGCGTCGAACTTCTTCACGCCGACGTAGTCCAGGTACGACGGCCGGTGCACGGTCGCCCGGCTGTTGGCCTTCGTCAGCACGAGCAGCTTGTGCTCGCGGGCCTTCGCGCGCGCGTCCGCCGGAAGCCGCTCGAAGGACGGGCTGACCGGGTGGGACTCGTCGGCGTCGTGGTGCGGATCGGCGCGCAGAATGCCGAGGCCCGTACCGGGTACGGCGGTCAGCGAGTCGTCCTCGCGCAGTTCGTACTCGCGGAAGCCGAGGAACGTGAAGTGGTCGGCGGCCAGCCAGCGCAGCAGCTCACGGGCCTCCTCGACCTCCGGCGAGGGCAGGTCGCCCGGCACGGACTCGGCGGGCAGCTCGTCGGCGATCCTCAGGGCCGCCTCGCGCATCTTCTCCCAGTCCTCGACGGCCTCCCGGACGTCCGACAGGACGCGCAGCAGGTCGGCGGTGATCTGCTTCAGGTCCGCGCGGTCCGTCTCGCGGTCGACCTCGACGTGGATCCACGACTCGACGTGCGCGTCGTGCGGGAGGCCGGCGGCCGACGGCAGGATCTCGATCAGCTTGCCGGTGACGTCACGGCGGACGACGACCTGGGGGTGGATGACCAGGTGGATGCCGCGCGACTGGCGGGACAGCTCGTTGGTGACCGAGTCGACCAGGAACGGCATGTCGTCGGTGACGACCTCGACGACCGAGTGGCTGCACGTCCAGCCGTTCTCCTCGACGGTCGGGGTGTGCACGCGGACGTTCGCCGTGCCCTGGGGGCGGTTCTCGGCCAGGCGGAAGTGCGAGTAGGCGGCGCCGAAGACGTCGACCGGGTCGCGGTCGCCGAGGTCCTCCGCCGCCGTGTGGAGGTAGTACCGCTGAAGGAAGGAGAGAACGGTGTCGTGGTCCGGGGGTGAGACGTCCGACCCGGAGGCGCTCGGATCACCGGCGGTGCCCTCCGCGGTCGTCCCGGTCGGTAGGTGCCCCCCGACCGGGCTGTTCTCAGCGACCCGCGCGGCCCTTTCGAGCAGCTCGGCCTTGGCTTCGTCCAGCTTGGTCTGCATTGTCCTCTGGCTCCTGTCGCGCGCCGTTGCGTGACGTAGAAGGAAGTTCGGTCTCTTCCCCCGGCACGGGACGCCTCGACGCGGGGTGTCCGGTCTGTTTCGACGCTATGCCGCGGGGGGAGACGGACGAGGGGATATCCACGCCCCGGAGGTGTGACGCCGCTCTCGGCGCCGCTGTCCGGGGTGCGTACGACGTCCAGGAAACCGTCGGTTTTCCGCCTCGCCCGCGAAGACCAGCGACCGCCGCCCGGTGCCGGAGACAATCCGTGCCGACCGGGCGCAGGGCAGGGGAAAACGCACCCCCGCGAGATATCGCGCTGATCACGGCACCAGGCTATCGCTCATCACCGGGGGCCCGTCATGAGCCGTATGTGTACAAAACAGAGCACCGAACTTCGACACCCTGCACAGACCGAGCACGAAATGCCCCCCATGCTCCCCCCGTCCGCCCCCTTGCCCCCGACGCACCGGTCCGTCCAACCCCTCTTCGGCAGGCGGCGTTTCCTACTGTCCTCTCACCTGCCGGGGGGCGGGGGTGAGGCGGAGCGGGGTGAGGCGGAGCGGGGTGAGGCGGGGCCGGCCGGGGTGGGGCGAGGTGAGGCGGAGCGGGGTGAGGCGGAGCGGGGTGAGGCGGAGCCGGCCGGGGTGGGGCGGGGTGAGGCGGGGCCGGGCGGGGTGGGGTGAGGCGGGGCCGGGCGGAGTGGCCCAGACCGGCTCGGCTCGGCTCGGCTCGGCTCGGCTCGGCTCGGCTCGGCTCGGCTCGGCTCGGCTCGGCTCGGCTCGGCGGGGAAGGGTACGGCGTCGGCGGCGCGGCGCTCAGCGGCTGCGCGACGAGGGATACGGCGCGCGCACCAGCCGTACGGCCCCGGCGCTCTCCCCCAGCCGCCCTACGCCACCATCCGCTCGGCCGTCTCCACCGCCTCCGCCAGGGAGTCCACCACCGGCACGCCGACCTCCTCCAGGCTGGTGCGGCTGTGCGAGCCCCCGGTGTAGAGGACGGCCAGCGCGCCCACGTGCCGGGCGGCGAGGGCGTCGTCCGAGGCGTCCCCGATGACCACCGTGCGCCCGGGGTCGACCTCGGCGAGCGCCTTCAGGTGGCGCACCATGTGCTCGGCCTTGCTGCCGCCCGACGGCCCGATGCGCCCCTCGACCCGGACGAAGTGCGGCTCGATCCCGAACCCCCGGACCAGGGGGACGAGTTCGGCGTGCTCGTACATGCTCAGGATGGACTGGCTGTGCCCCGACTCCCCCCACCGCCCGAGCAACTCGGCCACGCCCGAGGTGAGCGAACATCCCCCGCTGTGCTCGGCGTAGTACCGGTGGAAGAGGACGTCCATCACGGCCCACTCCGCCTCGGTGGGCAGCCGCCCCATCAACCGCTCGTAGAACTTCGGCACCGGAACCGTGTACAGCTCCCGATACCGCTCCAGCGTGATCGGCGCGAGCCCGATCTCCGCGAAGGCCGCATTCGTCGCCCCGATCACCGCCTCGTTGTCGTGGAACAGGGTCCCGTTCCAGTCCCAGACGATGTGCGCACCACCCGACTTCCCCATGCCCCCCAACGTACCCGCCCCCACTGACAATCCCACCCGAGCCCCACAACACCGCAGGTGGGAGAGGGGTTCACCCCCCGAGCAGGGGTTCACCCCCGGAGCCGGCCTCCAGGACGGTGAGCCCGAAGGTTCGCCCCCCGAGCAGGGGTTCACCCCCCGAGCCCCACCAGCCCCGGAATCTCCTGCGTCGCGAACCACAGCAGCTCGTGGTCCTCGGCCCCGTCCACGACGAACTGCGCGTCGTCGTCGCCCTCGTCCGCCGCGGCCAGCGCCGAGGCCGCCGCGGTGATGTCCGCCTCCGCGTCGGACGCGTCGACGTGGACGGCGGCGGCCTTGGCGAGCCGGAGGACGCCGGAGACCCGGACCTCGCCGAGCGCGGCGTCGTCCAGCGCGCGGTCGGGGTCGGCGACGGCCCGCCCGTCGGCGACGTCCAAGGCGACGACGACCCGCCGCCGGGGCGCCCCGGCATCCGCGGCGAGCTGCCGCAGGGAGGCGAGGGCGGCGCGGCCGAGGGCGGCGTACTCCAGTTCCTCGATGTCGTCCGACAGGTACCACTCCCGCAGCGCGGGCGTGACGGCGTACGCGATCAGCGACCCGTCCCCCAGTTCCCCCGTCTTGTACGACTCGGCGAGCCCGGAAAGGGTCAGGGGGACGTAGACGCGCATGGACGGCCGCTTTCCTGCTCGGAGACTCCGCTTGATTCCCCCCGAGGATACGTGCGCCGGTCCCCTTTCGAGTCCCCCGCCAACCGCGCGAAACCGTCAACCGCGCGAAAAAGCCAGATCATCCCACCCCCGCCCGACCAGCACGTCCGCACCCGCGATCACCCATAACGGTTGACTTTCCGCCCCCTCCTCCCCGCCCCTCCGCCGCCTTGCCACCACACGATCACTCCCCGTACAAGATCCACAGCAAGAAGTTACCGCCCGGTATGCACCTACCCCGGGCCGACGAACGGAAAGAACCATGCGCAAGGTCATGACGAGGACACAGAACCGCCTCCAGCCCGCCCCCGGCACGCCCCAGCCCCGCACTGTCACCGCCCCGGGCACCCCCGGCACCCCTGAGCCCCGCACCCTCACCGCCCCCGGCACCCCCGGCGGCCGCCCGCCCGGCACCCTCACCCGCACCGCACCCCCCGCCGGCCGCCCGCCGGGCAACCGCACCGCCTCCCGCACCCGCCCCACGGACAACCGCCCGCCCGCGACCCGAACCCCCCGGCCGACCCGCTCCCCCGCCCCGGACGCCGCCCCGAACACCGCCCTGGACGCCGCCCGCGTCCCCGCCCAGACCCCCCGCAGGCCCGTCGCCCCGCCCCAGCCCCACCCCGCGGACCTCTTCGCGGAACGCCTCCTAGCCGTCCTGACCGGCCGCCGCCCCGTCCACGCGATGCTCCGCCACACCCTCGGCGACGCCTACGACGACCTCGCCCGCCTCGCCGAACACGGCCCCCTGCGCACCCGGGGCGCCGCCCCGGTCCTCCGCGACCTCGGCTACGAGATCCCGCGCCCCGGCGCGATCGAAGCCTTCGCCCGCGTCTCCACCGGCCCCCGCCTGCGCGCGATGGCCTTCCGCCTGGAACTCGGCACGGACCGCCGCTGGCGCTGCACAGCGGTGGAACTGGACGGCAGGAATCCCTGAGCCCTACCCCAAGCCCTCTACCCCTGGCCCCGAGCCCCGAGCCCCGAGCCCCGGCAAAGCCGAAGGGCCGGACACCCGGAGATGTCCAGCCCTTCTCAGCTTCCGCCGTACTTACTCCCGGCTCACTTGCGGCGCCGCTTCGCACCCTTCGCCTGCTTACGGCGCTCCGCGCGCGTCAGCCCGTCCGCCTCCGAGCGCACCGGCTCGTCGTCCGCGTCGAAGTCACCCTCGATCGTCCCGCCCTCACCGTCGACGGTGGGCGCGGAGAAGTGCAGCCCCCGGCGCTGGGGCGCGTCGAGCCCCTTCGCCCGGATCTCGGGGCGCGAGCCCGCCTGCGCGGGAACCGCGTCCTTCTTCTCCAGGTCGGCCGGCGCGTCCGAGACGGGCACCTCCTCGACCTGCTGCTCGACCTGGACCTCCAGGTTGAACAGGTAGCCGACGGACTCCTCCTTGATCCCGTCCATCATGGCCGTGAACATGTCGAAGCCCTCGCGCTGGTACTCGACCAGCGGGTCCTTCTGCGCCATCGCGCGCAGCCCGATGCCCTCCTGGAGATAGTCCATCTCGTAGAGGTGCTCACGCCACTTGCGGTCGAGGACGGACAGCACGACCCGCCGCTCCAGCTCACGCATGATCTCGGAGCCGAGCTGCGTCTCGCGCTCCTCGTACTGCCCGTGGATGTCGTCCTTGATGGACTCGGAGAGGAACTCGGCGGTGAGCCCGGCACGGTCGCCCGCGGCGTCCTCCAGCTCCTCGACGGTGATCTTCACCGGGTAGAGCTGCTTGAACGCGCCCCACAGCCGGTCGAGGTCCCAGTCCTCGGCGAAGCCCTCGGCGGTCTCGGCGGCGATGTACGCGTCGATCGTGTCGTCCATGAAGTGCACGACCTGCTCCTGGAGGTCCTCGCCCTCCAGGACGCGGCGGCGCTCGCCGTAGATGACCTCGCGCTGCCGGTTGAGCACCTCGTCGTACTTCAGGACGTTCTTGCGCGTCTCGAAGTTCTGCTGCTCGACCTGCGACTGCGCGGACGCGATGGCGCGGGTGACCATCTTGTTCTCGATCGGCACGTCGTCCGGCACGTTCGCCATGGACATCACGCGCTCGACCATCTGCGCCTTGAACAGCCGCATCAGGTCGTCACCGAGGGAGAGGTAGAACCGCGACTCACCGGGGTCGCCCTGACGCCCGGAACGGCCGCGCAGCTGGTTGTCGATACGGCGCGACTCGTGCCGTTCGGTGCCCAGCACGTACAGCCCGCCGGCCGACTCGACCTCGTCCTTCTCCGCCTTGACGGCCAGCGTGGCCTTCTCCAGGGCGGCGGGCAGCGCCTGCGCCCACTCCTCGATGTGCTCCTCGGGGTCGAGGCCGCGCTGGCGCAGCTCCGCCTCGGCGAGGTCCTCGGGGTTGCCGCCGAGCTTGATGTCCGTACCGCGGCCAGCCATGTTCGTGGCGACCGTGACGGCGCCCTTGCGGCCCGCCTGCGCGACGATCGTCGCCTCGCGCTCGTGGTGCTTCGCGTTCAGCACCTCGTGCTGGATACCGCGCTTGGAGAGCTGCTGCGAGAGGTACTCCGACTTCTCGACGGAGGTCGTGCCGACCAGGATCGGCTGGCCCTTCTCGTGCTTCTCCGCGATGTCGTCGACGACCGCCTCGAACTTGGCGACCTCGGTGCGGTAGATCAGGTCCGACTGATCCTTGCGGATCATCGGCCGGTTGGTCGGGATCGGGACCACGCCGAGCTTGTAGATCTGGTGGAACTCGGCGGCCTCGGTCATGGCCGTACCGGTCATGCCGGACAGGCCGGGCTGTTCCTTGTCGTTGTGGTCGTGGCGCTTGTAGAGGCGGAAGAAGTTCTGGAGGGTGATCGTGGCGAGCGTCTGGTTCTCGTCCTTGATGTCCACCCCCTCCTTCGCCTCGATCGCCTGGTGCATGCCCTCGTTGTACCGGCGGCCGGCGAGGATACGGCCGGTGTGCTCGTCGACGATCATGACCTCGCCGTCCATGACGACGTAGTCCTTGTCCTTCTTGAAGAGCTCCTTCGCCTTGATGGCGTTGTTCAGGTAGCCCACCAGAGGGGTGTTCACCGACTCGTAGAGGTTGTCGATGCCGAGCCAGTCCTCGACCTTGGAGACCCCGGACTCGTGGATCGCGACCGTGCGCTTCTTCTCGTCGACCTCGTAGTCGCCGGTCTCCTCGATGCCCTTGAGGGGGTTGCCCGCCTCGCCCCTCTTCAGGCGCAGGACGAGCTTGGCGAAGTCGCCGTACCACTTCGTCGCCTGGTCGGCCGGGCCGGAGATGATCAGCGGGGTACGGGCCTCGTCGACCAGGATCGAGTCGACCTCGTCAACGATCGCGAAGTTGTGCCCGCGCTGGACGAGCTCGTCCTGCGACCACGCCATGTTGTCGCGCAGGTAGTCGAAGCCGAACTCGTTGTTCGTGCCGTACGTGATGTCGCACGCGTACTGCTCGCGGCGCTGCGCGGGCGTCATGTTCGCGAGGATGCAGCCGACCTCCAGACCGAGGAAGCGGTGCACACGGCCCATCATCTCGGAGTCGCGCTCGGCCAGGTAGTCGTTGACGGTGATCAGATGAACGCCCTTGCCGGACAGCGCGTTCAGGTACGCCGGCAGCGTACCGACCAGGGTCTTGCCCTCGCCGGTCTTCATCTCCGCGACGTACCCCATGTGCAGCGCGGCGCCGCCCATGATCTGTACGTCGTAATGCCGCTGGCCGAGGACGCGCTTGGCGGCCTCACGCACCGTGGCGAACGCCTCGGGCATCAGGTCGTCCAGGGTCTCCCCATCGGCGTACCGCTGCTTGTACTCCTCGGTGAGGGCCCGCAGCTCGGCGTCGGAGAGGTCGACGAAGTCCTCTTCGATGGAGTTGACCTGGTCCGCGATGCGGTGCAGCTTGCGCAGGATCTTGCCTTCGCCTGCACGCATGAGCTTCGAGAGGACGGACACGGGGGTTGGTCTCCTTGCCGGTCGGGCCTGGGACGGTCGGGTTCCTTATGAATTGCTGAGCAACGGCCATCGTATGCGAGGACCCTGCCACGCCGGGAGGCCCGCCGTGACACAGCCCACCCGCCGCCCCACACTCCTACAACGCCGAGCCCTCCCGGATAGTGCCGCCCACCCCAACCAATCTGAACAAATCGTAACCACCCCGAACAACTCCCCCTCACCACAACCCCCGCACCCCCGCACCCCCTCTCCCCTCTCCCCTCGGCACGCGGCAGCGGCAGCGGCAGCGGCAGCGGCAGCGGCAGCGGCAGCGGCAGCGGCAGCGGCAGCGGCAGCGGCAGCGGCAGCGGCAGCGGCAGCGGCAGCGGCAGCGGCAGCGGCAGCGGCAGCGGC
>NZ_JBLRVY010000041.1:0-93361 GCF_048159485.1 Streptomyces sp. 4F14 | reverse complement strand
CCACCGCACTCATCTCCCTCACCCGGCTCGGACGCCGCACCGGCCACTCCGGTGCGCCGACCTCAGCCTAAGCCACGATCGAACACCTATGCGATTCGAGGGTCGGGAGAAGCGGAGTCGGCTCCCAGAGCATTCCGACTGCCTTGAGGACGCCATTGGGAGCCGGGAGCGGACCTCTCCAGAGGGCAAGGCTCGATCGAACGCGTCGGTCCACTCATCGCGCCACCGCACTGGGCCACGCGGCCGGTCATGTCCCGCTGAGGACGCCGTTGGCGAATTCTGTGGTGTCTGTGTGGGGTGGAGGCGGTTGAAGTGGGAGGTGCGAGTGGTGGAAGCCGCCGCGATCTCGATCTCGCAGCCGTTGCGCGACCCCGCGTCCACACACCGCACCTGCACCGACCCGCCGAACGCGTGTGCCTCCGACCGGGTGAAGGCGGCCGTCTCCCGGGACCTCTGGGGCGCTGTCGGACCCTCTCCGGGAAACGGCCGCCGACCGGGGGCCGTCGTTACGACGGCGGCTTCGCCTCTCCCTGCGTGGCCCGCAGGTCGGCGAGCAACTCGGCCTGGCCGGCCAGGACACCGGAGAGGATGGCGCGCGCGACATCCAGCAGCTCGGCGATGCGCGGGCTGGTCGGCGAGTAGTGGACGGCCGAGCCCTCCTTGCGGGTCGCGACCAGGTTCGCGTGCCGCAGCTCGGCGAGCTGCTGGGGCAGGTGCGCGGGCTCGATACCGACCTCGGGCAGCAGCTCGGCGACCGCGTGCTCCCGTTCGCTCGGCAGCTCCAGGATCCGGATACGGGCCGGGTGACCGAGCGTCTTGAAGAACTGGGCCTTCAGCTGGTACCGCGGCGTGCGTCCAGCCGGATTTCCCTGTTCCTCCGCGCACGGGAAGCCCCTCGAAGGTGTTGGCGTCCGGCGTCGCGGGTGTCCGGAAGCCCGCGGGTCGGGGCCGGTTACCCTGTCGGCGTGATCGAGAATCCTCCTCCCTGTCCGGTGTGCTCGTGCGCGTACACCTACGAGATGAACGCCCTGGTCGTGTGTCCGGAGTGCGGCCACGAATGGGTGCCCGGCGAGGCTGTCGCCATGGAGGGCGAGCGGGTCGTCAAGGACTCCGTCGGCAATGTGCTGCACGACGGTGACAGTGTGGTCGTCGTCAAGGCGCTCAAGGTCAAGGGCAGCCCTTCCGGCATCAAGGCCGGCACCAAGGTGCGGGGCATCCGGCTGGTCGACGGTGTCGACGGGCACGACATCGACTGCAAGATCGACGGTTTCGGGGCGATGCAGCTCAAGTCCAGCGTGGTTCGCAAAGCCTGACCCGACCGGCCCCTTCCCTGCCGGGAACCACGGCGCGGCACCTTGATGCGGAATTGCATATTTTCGCAATTGATTAGATGCTGTGTTGGCTGTGCCCGCAGGAGAAGCCGAGGGGTCGTGTCCGTGCCACTGCACCAAGCCGGGGCCGAGTTCTTCCGAAAGCCGCCGCGGCAGAACCGCGCGGGGGCGTCGGCCGGGCGGAACGATCCGCTCACCGGGGCGCGAAGCGTCGAGGTCACCGCGTGACGGGGGAGTGGATCGGACGTACCCGGTCCCGGATCGTCTCGCTGCTGCCGGCCCGGGCCGATCTGGCGGAGATGCGGCGCGACCCGCGCCGGGACCTGCTGGCCGGGCTGACCGTGGCGATCGTGGCGCTGCCCCTCGCCCTCGGTTTCGGCGTCTCCTCCGGGCTCGGCGCCGAGGCGGGGCTCGCGACAGCGGTGGTCGCGGGCGCGCTCGCCGCGCTCTTCGGAGGATCGAATCTTCAGGTGTCGGGGCCGACGGGTGCCATGACGGTGGTCCTCGTCCCGATCGTGAGTGAGTACGGGCCGACCGGTGTCCTGACGGTCGGCCTGATGGCCGGCGTGATGCTGGTGGGGCTGGCCCTGCTCAGGGCCGGCCGCTACATGCGCTACATTCCCGCCCCCGTGGTCGAGGGGTTCACCCTCGGCATCGCCTGTGTGATCGGTCTCCAGCAGATACCGAACGCGCTCGGTGTGCCCAAGCCGGAGGGCGACCGGGTCCTGGTGGTGACCTGGCGGGCGCTGGAGGAGTTCACACGGTCCCCGAACTGGACCGCGCTCGGTTTCGCCGTCGCCGTCGCGGGGGTGATGCTGGCCGGGGCGCGGTGGCGGCCGGCCGTGCCGTTCTCCATCGTCGCGGTGATCACGGCGGCGGCCGTCGCGCAGGCCACCGGGCTGGACGGCGCGAAGCCGATCGGCGATCTGCCGTCCGGGCTGCCCGCGCCCTCACTGGCCTTCCTGGACGCCGGTTCCCTGGGGACGCTCATGGCTCCGGCCGTCGCGGTCGCCGCGCTGGCCGCACTGGAGTCCCTGCTGTCCGCGTCCGTCGCCGACGGCATGACCGTGGGCCAGCGGCACGACCCGGACCGGGAGCTGTTCGGCCAGGGCCTCGCGAACATCGCCGCCCCGCTGTTCGGCGGGGTCCCCGCGACCGGCGCCATCGCCCGCACGGCCGTCAACGTCCGCACCGGCGCGAGTTCCCGGCTCGCCGCCCTCGTCCACGCGGGCGTCCTCGCCGTGATCGTCTTCGCGGCGGCCCCCCTCGTCTCGAAGATCCCGCTCGCCGCGCTCGCCGGCGTGCTGCTCGCCACCGCGATCCGCATGGTCGAGGTCGGCTCGCTGAAGGCGATGGCCAGGGCCACCCGCTCCGACGCCGCGATCCTCGCCCTGACCGCCGCCGCGACCCTCGCCCTCGACCTCGTGTACGCGGTCGTCATCGGCCTCGCCGTCGCGGGCGCCCTCGCACTGCGCGCCGTCGCGAAACAGGCCCGCCTCGACGAGGTCCCGCTCGACCCGGGCGACCACACCGCCGAGGAACACGCCCTGCTCGCCGAGCACATCGTCGCCTACCGCATCGACGGCCCCCTCTTCTTCGCCGCCGCCCACCGCTTCCTGCTGGAGCTGACCGAGGTCGCCGACGTCCGCGTCGTCGTCCTGCGCATGTCCCGCGTATCGACGATGGACGCCACCGGCGCCCTCGTCCTCAAGGACGCGGTCGACAAGCTGCGACGGCGCGGCATCACCGTCCTGGCCTCCGGGATACGCCCCGGCCAGCGCCAGGTCCTCGACTCCGTCGGCGCGCTGGACCTCCTGCTCCACGAAGGCCGGGAATACGCCACCACCCCCGAGGCGATCCGCGCCGCGCGCGCCCACCTGGAGGCAGCCGGCGTCCTGCCCACCCCTCCCGCACCCAGGCCCCGGACCTCCAGCGAGGACGCCCTGCGATGAGCATTCCCCCTGTCCCCCCGCGTATGGTCGAGGTCTCCGGGGCGGAGGCCCTGTGGCTGATCGAAGGCAGCAGCAGCGGCCGGCTCGTGTACGTCCAGCGGGAACTGACCACGGTCAGGCCCGCCCGGCACGTGTGGGAGTACGGCCGGCTGATCGTCCGCACACCGGCCCCAGCCGCTTCGGTACCCGCCACGGCGGCGTACCACGTGGACGAGATCCGAGCCGTACACGGCACCGGCTGGACCGTCACCGTATCCGGCCCGGTCGAGGTGATCACCGACGCGGACGAGGCCGCCCACTACCGGCGCACCCTCTCCGGCTGGACCCACGGCCCGCACGACACCCTGCTGCGCCTGCACCCCAAGACCGTCGCCGGGTTCCGTCTCGCCCGCCCGGAGACGTGATGCCCGTGCGACTGGAAGCCCTGCCCCACCGGCACGTCCTCACACTGCCCGCAGAATCGTCCGCGGTGCGGGTGGCCCGCGAGACCGCCGAGCAGGTCCTGACCGAGTGGGGCATCGGCCCGCGCCACCCCGCGGCGGCCCCGGCGCTGCTGATCCTGAGCGAACTGGTCACCAACAGCGTCCGGCACGCCGCCGCGCTCTCCCCCACCCTCACCGTCATCTACGCGGCCGGCCCTGACTGCCTGGCCTTCGCCGTCCACGACCGCCACCCCCACCGGCCCGCGCTCCATGAAGCGCTCACCGGGACCGGGGGCTTCGCCACCGTCATGGAACTCACCCTCGGCCAGGACGGCACAGCACAGGTCCGCACCGACGCCGACGGCCAGGGCAAGAGCATCTGGATCACCCTGCCCCTCTGACGACTGGACCCTGGTCCGCGGCACCGGGCCGGTCATCGCCGACCTCACCGGACTGCGCGGCTGGTCGGCCCAGGGACAGCAGGCGATCACCGAAGCCGCACACCGCCTCGCGGAGGCGGGCCGCACTCTGGAACTGGCCGTCATCCCCGCCGACGGCTCCCTCGTTCCCACCGGCGACAACCCGCCGATCCCGGTCCACCCCGAGGCGTCGGGCGAAGGAAGCATGCGAGACGGGCGGCCGCGCGTCACCAGGAGCCGTGGTCTCCTCCTCGGCGACATCCCCGGCATTCTGCGGACGCCCGGTTCCCGGTCCGTCTCCGCACCGGCGCCGCTGATCCTGCTCAGCCCCCCTCCGCTCGGGATGCGCAAGGCGTACCCCCGGCTGGTGGACCGGGCCCGGCACTGCGCGGCGGACGGCTTCGCCACGGCCGCCATCGAGCTCCCCGGAAGCGGCGCTCGGCCGCGCCTGCCCGCCGCCGAGCGGGCCGTCGCCGACCTGCGCCGGGCGATGGAGGCCGGCGAGCCGGTCGGCGACGAGATCATCGACGCTCTCATCCTCCCCCTGGTCGACCGGGCGGTCCCGGAATGGCGGGCCGCCCTGGACGCCCTCCTGTCGCTGCCTGGGGTCGGCGGCCCGGTCGGGTACTCGGGGGGAGTGATCTCCATCGGGACCCGGCTGGCGGTGGTCGAGCCACGTATCTCGGCCGCTGTGCTGTTCGCCGGGAGTTTCGTCCCTCGCGCCATGTTCGCCGAGGCCCGCCGGGTCACCATTCCTCTGCACGTCCTGCTGCAGTGGGACGACGAGGGCAACGACCGGCAGACGGCCCTGGACCTGTTCGACGCCTTCGGCTCCCAGGAGAAGACGCTGCACGCCAACATGGGCGGGCACACCGGCGTCCCGCAGTTCGCGGGGGACGCGGCGGCCCGGTTCTTCACCCGGCACCTGAAGTGACGCCAGGCAGTCAGGCCGCCGGCAGACCCTGACAGTGTTGGCCAGGGGCTGTCCATCCACGGGCGGCTCCTGGCACTCCTCTCCATGTGTGGGGTGTGCTTCACCTCGGTGGCTGTGGCGGCCGTTGACCTTGCCGCCGCCGCAGCAGCCGACGCCGGTCACCGGCTCACGCTGTCCGCGTGGTCCTGCGCCGGTAGACCAGATAGGGCCGGGCGAGGTACCCGACCGGGACGCTCCACACGTGCACCAGCCGTGTGAACGGCCAGACGGCGAAGAGGAGGCAGGCGCTCAGTGCGTGGAGGCGGAACAGGACGGGCGTGCCGGTGATCGCCGACGGCCGGGGGCGCAGGGTGAACACGCCCCGGAACCAGAGGGAGACGGTCTCGCGGTAGTCGTACCCGGCGCCGAGGACGTTGTGCGCGGTGGTCGCCGCGATGCCGAGGAGGACGGTCGCGGCCAGGAGCGGGAAGAGGAGTTTGTCGCTGCGGTCCGTGGTGAGGCGGATCCGGCGGGTCAGCAGGCGGCGGGCGCACAGGAGGCCCAGCCCGGTGACCATCGCGAGACCCGCCACCGAACCCAGCCAGACGGCCACGGTGTGGTAGGCGTGCTCGCTCACTCCCGCCGACTCCGTCCAGGACTCCGGGACGGCGAGCCCCACCACGTGCCCGGCGATCACCAGGAAGGCGCCCAGGTGGAACAGCGGGCTGCCCCAGCGCAGCCACCGGTGTTCGAGGAGCTGACTGGTGTGGGTGGTCCACCCGAACTGGTCGTGGCGGTAGCGCCAGATGTGCCCGGCGGCGAACACGGCGAGGCAGGCGTAGGGGACGGCGACCCACAGCAGCAGGTCGACGGTCGAGACGTTCATCGCGGATCTCCTGGCCGGGCGGGCGGGACGAAGGCGCCGGGCGGTGCGAACTCGCCGTCACCGAAGGGCCCGTAGGGTTCGAGGCCGACGTCCTCGCCGGGCGGGCCCTCGGCGGCGAGCCGGGCCACCGCCGCGCGGTCGGCGTCGGTGGGCGGCGGAAGGAGGGCCAGCAGGGAGGACAGGACGTGCCGGTAAGGGGAGCCGGATTCGGCGAGGGCGTGGCGGATCAGCTCCAGACCCCGCCGGTGCTGACGCAGCGGAGCCTCTCCGCCGCGCGGGCCGGCCAGCGCCGCGAACTCCAGGACCACCGGCAGATGGTCGGGCAGTTCACCACCGCCGACGTCCCAACCGGCGGCCCGGTAACGCTGGTTGAGGGTCAGCAGGGCCATGCCTCGACGGCGGGTGTCGCCGTGCAGGTAGTAGGTGAGGTAGAGGCTGCTGCGGCGCCGCAGGTCGAACATGTCGACGTAGTGCCGCTCCAGGGCTTGCGGCTCCTGGGCGCCGAGCCAGGTGGTGAACGCGGTCAGGTGCCCGGCGGCGGGGGAGGGCGGCAGCGCCTCGACGGCGGCCCTCAACTCCGCACGTGCCGCGACGAGTTCACCGTCCGGATACTGGAGCAGCAGTGAGCACAGGCGCAGCAGCAGGACGCGCGCCTCGGCTTCCTCGGAGGAGAGCCGGCGTACGGCCGCCCGGACCCGGGCGCGGACCGGGGGGAAGGGGCTCACGGTCGTCCTCCGCGCAGGGTCGGCATGCCGAGCGACACCCGGCGGTCCCCGGTCGTCTCGACCGGACAGCGGTTCTCCATCGCCGCGACGTCCTCCTTGTGGGCGGCCGGAACGACGTACCGGTCCGCGTACTTGGCGACGGCGAGCAGTCGGTGCAGGTGCTCGGCGTCGCGGGGAGCAAGGTGCACGGCTTCGAGAGCGCCGGCGTCACCCAGCGTGCGCGCCCGCATGTACGAGCGCAGCGCCGTGAGTTTCATCAGCACCCCGGCGACGACGTCCGTGTCCCCGGCGGTGAACAGTTCGGCCAGGTATTCCAGGGGGATCCGCAGCCGGGTGACGGCGGCGAAGACGTGGTCGGGGTCGTCCTGGTCGCCGCCCGCGCCGGTGACGGCGTCCAGCACCGGGGAGAGCGGGGGGACGTACCAGACCATGGGCAGGGTGCGGTACTCCGGGTGCAGGGGGAGGGCGATCCGGTGGCGGACGGCCAGTTCGTACACGGGGGAGCGGCGGGCCGCGTCCAGCCAGTCCTCGGGGATGCCCGACTCCCGTGCGGCGGCGATGACCTGTGGGTCGTGCGGGTCGAGGAAGACGCCGCGCTGCGCCTCCAGCAGGTCCTGGACGTCCGGGGTGGCCGCGGCTTCGCCGACGCGGTCGGCGTCGTACAGGAGCAGTCCGAGGTAGCGCAGCCGGCCGACGCAGGTCTCGGAGCAGACGGTGGGCTGTCCGGCCTCGATGCGGGGGAAGCAGAAGGTGCACTTCTCGGCTTTGCCGGTGGCGTGGTTGACGTACACCTTCTTGTACGGGCAGGCCGTCACGCACATCCGCCAGCCCCGGCAGCGGTCCTGGTCGACGAGGACGATGCCGTCCTCGACCCGTTTGTACAGCGCGCCGGACGGACAGGCCGCCACGCAGGCCGGGTTGAGGCAGTGCTCGCACAGGCGGGGCAGGTGGAAGAGGAAGGTCTGCTCGAACTCGAACCTCACCTTCTCGGCCCAACTGCCGCTGAGGTTGGGGTCGTCGCCGGCGTTCTCGGGTGCGCCGCCGAGGCCGTCCTCCCAGTTGGCGCCCCAGGTGACGGCGGTGGGCCTGCCGGTGAGGACGGAGCGGGGGCGGGCCACCGGGAGGTCCGGGCCGGCGGGGGCGGAGACGAGGTTGTCGTAGTCGTAGGTGACCGGCTCGTAGTAGTCCTCGATGGACGGCAGATCCGGGTTGGCGAACAGCGACAGCAGGCGCTTGGCGCGTCCGCCGGAGCGCAGGACGAGGCGTCCGCGCCGGTCGAGCGTCCAGCCGCCCTTCCAGCGGGACTGGTCCTCGTAGCGGCGCGGATAGCCGACGCCGGGTTTGGTCTCGACGTTGTTGAACCAGGCGTACTCGACGCCGGGCCGATTGGTCCACGTCTGCTTGCAGGTCACCGAGCAGGTGTGGCAGCCGATGCACTTGTCGAGGTTCATCACCATCGCGATCTGGGCCATGACCCTCATCAGTAGTCGACCTCCTGGGACCGCCTGCGGATGACCGTGACCTCGTCGCGCTGGTTGCCGGTCGGGCCGTAGTAGTTGAAGGCGTACGTCAACTGGGCGTAGCCGCCCGCGAGATGAGTCGGTTTGACCAGCAGGCGGGTCAGCGAGTTGTGGATGCCGCCGCGCCTGCCGCTCACCTCGGCCTTGGGCACGTTCACCGTGCGGTCCTTGGCGTGGTACATGTACACGGTGCCCTCGGGCATCCGGTGGGTGACCACCGCGCGGGCGACGACGACGCCGTTGCGGTTGTACGCCTCGATCCACTCGTTGTCCTTGACGCCGATCTTCACGGCGTCCTCCACCGACATCCACACCACCGGCCCGCCCCGCGACAACGCGAGCATGTGGGCGTTGTCCTGGTAGGCGGAGTGGATGGACCACTTGGAGTGCGGGGTGAGGTAACGGACCGTCACCTCGGCGCGGTCGCCGCCGAGTTCCTCGTCGCCGTAGTGCCGACGGGTGTTCAACGGGGGCCGGTACGCGGGGAGTTGCTCGCCGAGTTCGGCGATCCAGTCGTGCTGGACGAAGAAGTGCTGGCGGCCGGTGAGGGTGTGCCAGGGCTTGAGGTGCTCGGTGTTGATGACGAACGGCGAGTAGCGCCGGCCCCCGGTCTCGCTGCCGGACCACTCGTACGAGGTGAGGACCGCGCGGGGCTGGGTGCGGGTGTCGGCGAACGTGATGCGCTCGGCCTCGCGTTCGGCGGACAGTGCCACCAGGCCCGCGCTGCCGGTGCGTTCCTCCAGCTGCCGGAACCCCTCGGTGGCGAGGCGGCCGTTGGTGGTGCCGGACAGGGCGAGGATCGCCTCGCACATCTGGGAGGCGGTGCCGAGGCCGCCCTGACGGCGCAACTGCTCGGTCTCGCGGCCGGGGTGGACGGTCACGCCCTTCGTCGTGGTGCCGAGCGTGTCCAGGAGCGGGCCGACGCCGCGCATCTTGTGGGCCACGTCCGCGTAGTCCCGCTCGATCGTGACCAGCTTCGGCATGGTCCGGCCCGGCACCGGCTCGCACTCGCCGAGCCTCCAGTCCCGCACGACCCCGCCCGGCTGGGCGAGTTCGTCAGGGGTGTCGTGCAGCAGGGGCACGGCGAGGACGTCGGTGCGGGTGCCGAGGTGCTCGGCCGCCAGCTCGCTGAACTTGTCGGCGAGCGCGAGGAACGCGTCGTAGTCGGTGCGGGCCTGCCAGGGCGGGGGGATGGCCGGGGTGAAGGCGTGCACGAAGGGGTGCATGTCCGTGCTGGACAGGTCGTCCTTCTCGTACCAGGTCGCGGCCGGCAGGACGACGTCGGCGAGCAGGCCGGTCGACGTCATCCGGAAGTCCAGGGTGACCAGCAGGTCGAGCTTGCCCTCGGGCGCCTCCTTACGCCACACCACGTCCTTCGGGCGGCCCTCCGGTGGCGTCTCCTCGGAGCGGACGGCCGCGTCGGTGCCCAACAGGTGGCGCAGGAAGTACTCGTTGCCCTTGCCCGAGGAACCGAGCAGGTTCGCCCGCCAGACCGTCAGGACGCGCGGGAAGTTCGCCGGGTCGTCGGGGTCCTCGGCCGCGAACTTCAGCCGCCCGGAGGTGAGTTCGTCGACGATGTACTCGGACACCGGCACCCCCCGGGCCGCCGCCTCGTCGGCCAGATCGAGCGGGTTGCGGCCGAAGCCGGGGTGACCGGGCGTCCAGCCGAGCCGGACCGCCTGCGCGAGGCAGTCGGCGGTCGCCTTCCCGGCGAACCGCCCCTCGCCCAGCGGCGAGGCCAGCTCGTCCGGCCCGAACGCCTCGTAGCGCCACTGGTCGGTGGCCAGGTACCAGTACGAGGTGCCCGCCATGTGCCGGGTGGGCCGCTGCCAGTCGAACGCGAACGCCAGATGCTGCAAGCCCGTGATCGGGCGGATCTTCTCCTGCCCGACGTAGTGCGCCCAGCCGCCGCCGTTCACCCCCTGGCAGCCCGTCATCGTCACCAGTGCGAGGAACGCCCGGTAGATGGTGTCCGAGTGGAACCAGTGGTTGGTCCCGGCCCCCAGCGCGATCATCGAACGCCCCTGTGTGCGCTCGGCGTTGCGCGCGAACTCCCGCGCGATCCGGGCCGCCTGCACGGCCGGCACCGAGGTGACCGTCTCCTGCCAGGCCGGGGTGTACGGCTGGGAGGCGTCCTCGTACGACGCCGGCCACGCGCCCGGCAGACCGGGGCGCGACACCCCGTACTGGGCCAGCATCAGATCGAACACGGTCGTCACGAGCCGCCCGCCCACCGTACGGACCGGCACGCCCCGCACCATCGTCGAACCGCCCTCGGTGGCGCCCTCGTCGAAACGCGGCAGGGAGATCTCCACCCGGTCCTCGGCGCGGCCGAGCAGGCTCAACTCCGGTACGACGCCGCCCAGGTCGAGGTTCCAGCGGCCTCGCCCGGCTTCTCCCCACCGGAAGCCGAGCGAGCCGCCGGGGACCACCGGGTCGCCGGTGGCCCCGTCCATGAGGACCGTCTTGAACTCGGCGTTCTCCTCCTCGCTGCCGAGGTCGGCGGCGGTCAGGAACCCGTCCGGGACCAGGCCGTACGTCGCGTGCTCCCGCAGCGTCACGAGGAACGGCGCGTCCGTGAACGTCCTCAAGTAGTGCTGGAAGTACGGCACTTCGCGGTCGACCAGGAACTCGCGCAGGATCACGTGCCCCATCGCCATCGCGAGCGCCCCGTCCGTCCCCGGATGCGGGGCCAGCCACTCGTCGGCGTGCTTGACGTTGTCGGCGTAGTCGGGGCTGACGGCGACGACCTTCGTGCCGTTGTAGCGGGCCTCGGTGAGGAAGTGCGCGTCCGGGGTGCGGGTGACGGGGATGTTCGAACCCCACATGATCAGGTAGCCCGCGTTCCACCAGTCGGCGGCCTCCGGGACGTCGGTCTGGTCGCCGAAGACCTGCGGCGAGGCGATCGGCAGGTCCGCGTACCAGTCGTAGAACGACAGCAGCGTGCCGCCGATCAGGGAGTGGAAGCGCGCACCGGCCGCGAACGACGCCATCGACATCGCCGGGATCGGGGAGAAGCCCGCGACCCGGTCCGGGCCGTACGTCTTGACCGTGTGCACCTGCGCGGCGGCGATCAGTTCGGTGACCTCGTCCCAGCCGGCGCGGACCAGGCCGCCCTTGCCGCGGGCGCGCTTGTAGGCGCGGGCCTTCGCCGGGTCGCCGGTGATCTCCGCCCAGGCCGCCACCGGGTCGCCGAGCCTGTGCCTCGCCTCGCGCCACAGGGTGAGCAA
Source organism: Streptomyces sp. 4F14 (assembly GCF_048159485.1). Lineage (NCBI taxonomy): Bacteria > Bacillati > Actinomycetota > Actinomycetes > Kitasatosporales > Streptomycetaceae > Streptomyces > Streptomyces sp. 4F14. Next base: position 81,963 of record NZ_JBLRVY010000041.1, on the reverse strand, counting down.
CTCGCCCCGCACGTACGGGTAGCGGACCCGGCTGGGGGAGTACGTGTACCAGGAGAACGACGCCCCGCGCGGGCAGCCGCGCGGCTCGTACTCGGGGCAGTCCGCGCCGATCGACGGATAGTCGGTGGCCTGGTGCTCCCAGGTGATGATGCCGTCCTTGACGTACACCATCCACGAGCAGGAGCCGGTGCAGTTCACGCCGTGCGTCGAGCGCACCACCCTGTCGTGGGCCCAGCGGTCCCGGTAGAGGCCCTCCCCGTGAGGGTCGCCCGTACGGAACTGGGCGCGGCCGTCCGCCGACACCTCACGGCGGGTCAGGAGCCGCCGCGCCGCGAGCGGCCAGGTTCTGCTGTCGTTCGCCATGCCCAAAACGCTAGGCGGGGCCGTCGGCCGGGCGCCCGGGGCCGAAGGTCCCTTCCACAAGGACCACCGGCCCCGGTGATCGGGACCGGTCGGAAGGCGCCGGAGGCGTGCCGGTGACGCGAGAGTGTGGCGCCCCGTACAGCCATGAGGGAAAGGACGGACGCCATGGTCCGGTCGTCAGAGTTCCGGTCGTCCACGTCGGACGACGCCGGCCCGGTGGAGCGCGGAGCCTGGCTGATGCTGGCCCTGGCCACCGTCGGATTCGCCGTCAACTTCTGGGCCTGGGCGCTGCTGAGCCCGCTCGGCCCCCGCTTCAAGGACACCCTGCACCTGAGCTCCTTCCAGCAGTCGCTGCTGGTGGCGGTCCCCGTGGTGGTCGGCTCGCTGGGACGGATCCCCGTCGGGGCGCTCACCGACCGCTACGGCGGGCGCGTCATGTTCCCCGCCGTCTCCGCGGCCACCGTCCTGCCGGTGCTCTACCTCGGCCTGGCCGGCCACTCCTCGCTGGCCGCGCTGCTCGCCGGGGGGTTCTTCCTCGGCGTCGGCGGCACCGCGTTCGCCGTCGGGGTGCCCTTCGTGAACGCCTGGTTCCCGCCCGAGCGGCGGGGACTTGCGATCGGCGTGTTCGGCATGGGCATGGGAGGCACCGCGATCAGCGCCCTGAGCACGGTGAAACTGGTCGACGCGCACGGTACGCGGAGCCCGTTCCTGATCACCGCCGCCGGTCTCGTGGCGTACGCGGTCCTGGCGGCGCTCGTCCTGCGCGACGCCCCCGGCCGCACGCCGGTGACCCAGCCGCTGGCCCGCAGACTCGCCGACACCCTGCGGCTCGCGGTGACCTGGCAGGCCGCCGCCCTGTACGCGGTCGCCTTCGGCGGGTACGTCGCCTTCTCCGTCTACCTGCCGACCTACCTCAAGACCGGCTACGGCCTCACCCAGGCCGACGCCGCCGACCGGATGGCCGGGTTCGTGCTGCTCGCGGTCGCCATGCGGCCGGTCGGCGGCTGGCTCTCCGACCGGATCGGGCCGGTCCGCGTCCTCGCGGTCGCCCTCGGCGCCGTCCTGGCCGGGGCGTGCGTCCAGTCCCTCACTCCCGACCTGGCGCCGGTCGGCACCGCCGCCTTCCTCACCATGGCCGCCGCTCTCGGCGCGGCCAGCGGCGCCGTCTTCGCGCTGGTCGCCCTGCTCGCACCGGCCGACCGGATCGGCTCGGTCACCGGGGTCGTCGGGGCGGCCGGAGGGCTCGGCGGCTTCGTCCCGCCGCTCGTCATGGGCGCGCTGTACGGGGCGTACGGCACGTACGCCGTCGGGCTGCTCCTGCTGGGGGCGGTCGCTGCGGGGGCGCTGATGTTCACGGAGACGGGGGTGCGGTACGCGCTGGGGCGGCGCACGCGGTGAGCCGACGGGCCTCGACACCCAGGCCACAGCGAACGGCGTGCCCCTCACCGGCGGGACGCGGGGCAGAAGGTTGGCGGTCTGAGCTGGGGGTTTCCCGGGGAAGCTGGTTGTTGAGGGGAGCTTTTGTCCGACGGCGCGGGGGAGGGCTGCGCGGTGAGGCGGCCCGTTGCTCGTACGGTGGGTGAGGTGGAGGTGTGGGTCCGTCGGGTGGGAGCTGCGGTCGTAGCCGGGGTGGCGGCGTATGCCTCGCACGTTCATCAGCGGGAGTTCGCATTGCAGGGTGGGGCGGATGAGGTGAGTGCGAACTTGTGGCCGTTGTCGGTGGACGGGCTGTTGTTGTCGGCGACGGCGGGGATGCTGAAGCAGTCTGCGGACGGTCCTCGGCGTGCGCGGTATGTGGTGCGGGCGGCTTTTCTGCTGGGGATCGGGGTGTCGTTGGCGGCGAATGTGGCTGCGGCTCCTGATCTGGCGTGGAAGCCGGTGTTGGTGGCGGGGTGGCCTCCGGTTGCCTTGTTGTTGGCGGTGGAGTTGCTGGGGCCATGGGGGAGGGTTCTTCTCCCGGAGGCATGGAGGGAGTTGATCCGTTGCTGGCGGAGGCGAGGCAAGTGGATGCGCGGCATTGGGAGTTGTATCAGCGGCCGGTCTCTGCCGAGTCGTTGCGGAAGGAACTACGTGTGGGAGCGGGGCGGTCGAGGGAGTTGGTGGCTCTGGTGCGGGCGAGTCATAACGGCAAGGCTTAGGACTGAGTACCTCCTCCGTTCTGGTGTCGTGTGCGGGTGTTCATTGAACGAACAAGACGTCCAGATCCGTAGCCTCGACGCCCAGGATCTAAGGGCGACGACCAAGGAGACATGAGCCATGGCTGGACGACTGGCGGGCAGGACCGCCGTTGTGACCGGAGGCAGTACCGGCATCGGACAGGAGATCGCCCGGAGGCTCGCGGTCGAGGGAGCGGACATCGCGGTCGCGGACGTCGATCCGGCGGACGAGACGCGCGAACTGGTCGCGCGGACAGGCCGTCGGTTCTTCAGTGACGAGGTCGACGTCTCGGACGAGGAGGAGATCGACGGGTTTGCCGCGAAGGTCCGCAGCGAGCTCGGCTCCGCCGACATCCTGGTGAACAACGCGGCCGTGGTGCTGCTGGCCGACCTCGACCACGTGACGTACGAAGAGTGGCGACGCACCTTCGCCGTCAACGTGGACGGTCCCTTCCTGGTCTCCAGGGCTTTCCTGCCGGACCTGAAGAAGTCCGGGTCGGGACGGATCATCAACATCACCTCGTCGAGCTACTGGACCGCGCCGCCGCCCTTCGTCTCCTACGTCTCGGCCAAGGGTGCGCTGAACGGCCTCACCTCCGTCATGGCCGCCAATCTCGCGGCTCACGACATCACCGTCAACGGCGTCGCGGCGGGTCTGGTCCGGACCGCCGCGGCCCTGGAGAACACCAGCGAGGTCTTCTTCGAGCAGGCCGTGCAGGGTCAGAACATCAAGCGTGTGCAGATGCCGGACGACGTCTCGGGTGTCGTGGCGTTCCTTGCCTCAGAGGACGCCGCGTTCATCACTGGGCAGATCGTCGTCGCGGACGGCGGCAGCACACGCCGCTGAGACGACGTACGACATCCACCCGCACGCGCTGACACCCCTCGCCGAGCGGGGAACGCCTGCCCGAGGCGTGCTGCGGGCCGCGACCTCCCAGTGCCCGGCAGCTCACCCGTCGACAGCGTCTCCGCGATCACCGACGTCCGCACGGTGTACCGAGCAGGCCGCCGGGTCCGGTGACACCCGCACCCGACTCCGCAGGTTACGAAAGGACCGCAGCACACATGCGCACGATCCGCCGGGCAGCCCTCGTAGGCATATCGGCCCTGCCCCTCGTCCTGGTACCGGGAGTGGCCGCCCATGCCACGCCGAGTTCGGGAGTTTCGTCAACCACGCTCTACGAGCGGACGGTTGACGGCACGACGTACACACTGAAGCGGATCACTATCAGCCCCGGCGGTACGACCGGATGGCACTACCACCCCGGAACGGTGCACGGGATCGTGCTGGAGGGCACGCTGACCCACTCGGACGCTGACTGCACGACCGACGGCGTGTACTCCTCGGGTGACACCATCACCGAGCCGGCCGGACCGGACCACGTCCACATCGGCCGCAACCTGGGCAGTGTCCCGGTGGTCCTCGACGCGCTGTACGTCGATCCGGCCGGCACCCCGCTCACAGTCGACGCCCCCGCCCCCGGGTGTGACATCCAGTGATCGGACGTACCCTGGTGCGCCCGTCGGCCCTGCCCTGCGGGCTGCTCCTCAGGACCCAGCCCGGGTCGAACAGGCACATGAGCAGATCGATGAAGTAGTCCGCGCCCCGCTTGGCGGCACGCAGGCCCATTCCGTCGCTCAACAAGCCGTGGACCAGGCCGTGATGCGCGCGCATCCGCTCGGCGCACCGACTGGACAGAGGCGCGGGCGGTATCGGCTCCGCGCCGTCGATTCCGGGTGGCGGGGGCGGCCGCGGGCAGTCGCGGTGCGTGGCGACGCACTTCTTGGGCCTATGGTCCGAACGGGGCACCGTGTTTGCCACGGCCGCGTTCGGCCTATGGTGGTGCACCTCAGCGTGTACGCCACCCTGTCGCAGGTCGAGGGGATAGCGGCCATGCCGCCGAGGAATACCAAGCCCACGGAGCGACCGGGCCGCCGCACGGCATGAGTACCGGATGATCGAGCAGTCGGCCGCGGTGGACGTTGACTTTCTGCTCGCCGCGCGGCACCGACTCGCGCCGCCGGGCGAATGCCGCCCCATGTACGGCCGTTGTCGATCAGGTGGGCCGGCCGGCAGCCACTGGCCGGCTGCGACGCCGTGGTCCGCCACGGCGAAGCGGACACCATGACGGCAGCTGCAGCCGTCGGCGATCCGCAGCTGGTCTTGCCATGGGGGGCGACCACTTCGTCAATGCCGCGGCCGCCGAGCTGCACGGGTTCGCCCTGCGCGCCGACACCGGGGTGGTGACGGCGACCTGCTCGACACCCTCCTGAATCGATGGCCCTCTGCGCAAGGCGGCTCTCGCCCCGCGCGACCAGGCCGCCGCGCTCCTCGCCCAGGCCGATCTGGTCGGCGACCTGGAGGACGTGGTGGCCGCCGCCCGCTGTACACCGCTTCGCCTGGGGGGGCGGGTCAGGCCCGGAGGTGATCCTCGGTCCCTGTCGACAGCAGTCCGTTGACCACGATCGCCGCCAGTGACTCCGCCATGGCCGTGAGCTGCTCCGGCGAGGTGGGCACAGACCTGCCCATGCGCCGCGCCAGTGGCTCTTCCACAATTCCGGCGACGGGTGGGACGACGGCGAAGAAGAGCACGTCCATAGGGATGGGCGCGATGCGTCCGGAGGCGACGAGCCGCTCGATGCTCGGGACCATGAGCTGCAGGGTCGGACCGATGTAGCGCTCGTACAGGTAGTCCAACCGTTCAGTGTCCCGGGACAACTCGTCGAGCATGATCCGGTCGATCCGCGATGTGTCCACGGCGCTCCGGTAGAAGCTGGTGATGAACTGCCGCAGCCACTCGGCGTCGTCGAGCGACGGATCCAGCTGTGGCAGGCGCGCCAGCTGCGCCTCCAGTGCGGAGTCCATCACCGCGCGCCAGAAGGCCAGCTTGGACCCGTAGCGGTCGTTGATGAAGTTGTGGCTGACACCCAGGCGGCGGGCCAGCTCGCGTGCGGACGCATGCTCGTAGCCCAGCTCCGCGAAGGCCTCGAGCCCTCGTTGCAGGATGCTTTCCTCCCCGGGCACCGCGGGAGTACCCGCACCGGGGCGCCCCGGCGGTCGAATCGATTCGGCTCTTGCGCCCACCGTCGCCTCCAAGAATGTTTCCTCGTGCCTGCGTGACCTGCGTCTCGGCAGGTCCGGGTCCGCGACCATCTCACGAACCCGCGAACAGCTTACTTGACACCTGTCAGAATCAAGCTAACCTGACAGGTGTCAGATGGCATTTTCCGTGCAGGGGAAGCGACTTGAGCAGCCGCTTTCCGCAGGGCTGAACCGCGCGGATCGACATACGAGCACGTCTCCCCCCTCACCTGCGGCCGGAAGGCCGCATCTGCTCGAAAGTGAGAGCCCCATGACCGCGAACCACGCACCCCGCAGCACGACCCCCAAGCGCATCGTCGACCTGGAGGCGGCGCGCCGTAGGCAGGGCACAAAGGCCGACCACGTGCTGAGCCTGCTCACAGCCGGAGATCCGCTCGCCGATGCCGTCATCGTCGAACTGGACCTGCATGGATCCCAGGCCCGGCGTGCCCTCGACGCCGGCCTCAGGAACGGCTTGGCGAGCCTTGGCCACCGGCCTCCGGAGGCCGTCGCCGCGCTGCTGAGGCAACTGGAGGCCACCCCCTCCTGGGTGGACCCGCTGAAGCTCCACAGGGGCGATGTCGTGAGCCTGTCGGTGCCGCCCATGTGGTTCAGGCTCTGCTCGATCACCGGCGCGCTCGCGAATGTCCACGCCTCCCCGGCCATCGCACGCATGCTGGCCGGAGCGGGTAGGCCGGCGGACATGGCCGCGCGCCGGCTCGCGGAGACCGGGGTGTGGGCGCGGAAGACCATACGGCCGGGTGGGCTGCTGCGCGGAGGACCCGGGTACGTGGCCACGGCCGAGATCAGGCTGGCCCATGCCCGTATGCGGGCCGACAGCCTCACGGACTGGGACGCGGGCGCCCGAGGTCTACCGGTCGGCCGGCTCGACATGGCCCGTACGTGGCTCGGCCTCACCCTGATCGCCTTCCAGGCCCTGGCGGCCGTCGGCATCGACATCACTGCCGAGGAGGAGCGTTCCCTCTACCAGTACTGGTCGTACGTCGCTCATCTCCTGGGGCTCGACGAAAGCCTTCACAAGGACGTGGCCGACCACGCCGGTGCGCGCCGTCTGCAGGACCTGCTGGATGCCACGGTGGCCGCCCCGGACGACAACTCGAAGGCACTGACCGCCGTCATGGTCGACGCACAGGCCCGAGCCATGGCCGGCGCGCCGGGCGCCGTTCTGTCCGAGGAGCAGGTGCGCCACCTCATCCAGAGCGTGCTGCGGCGGGCCTTGGGGGAGGAGACGGGGGACCGTCTGGGCATCCCGGGCGTCCCCGCCGCGACCGATCTCATGCCGCTGATCAGCCAACTCAATCGCCAGGCCCGGTACTGGCAGACCTACTCCCCGGCTTCGTCCCACGAAGCTCGCCGGCGGACGCTGGAAGGTCTCGCGCCCGACCTGCAAGCAGCCGTGCTCCCCTGTGACTCCTCTTCCTGCCGTCGTCACGCGGAAGCCGTTCGCCCGAGCGCCTGGGCGGCCTGATCATCCTCCCTGCCACGACGCGCGGCCGACGGTGGCCACCTCCACCAAGGCATGTCCCTCCTTCTTCACCCTCTCGCATCACAGAGCTGTGGCGGTCGGCGCCCTGGTCGCCGACCGCATCACGTGACGAGCTCCAACGACGCAGCCGTCCGACCCCGCACCAGTGAACGTTCCATCCCTTTGTCCCACTTCTCCTTCCTCTGGAGTTTTCGTCATGTCAAAAACCTCCGTGGACACGGCCACCGTGTCCGTCCTGCCCTCCGCCGACGCACCGCCCCGCCATCGCTGGTGGATCCTCACCGTGATCGGCGTGGCCCAGCTCATGGTCGTCCTGGACGCGACGATCGTGAACATCGCCCTGCCCTCCGCGCAGAAAGACCTGGGCTTCTCCGACGGTGACCGGCAGTGGGTCGTCACCGCCTACGCCCTCGCCTTCGGCAGCCTGCTCCTGTTGGGCGGCCGCATAGCCGACCTCTTCGGCCGCAAGATGACTTTCCTCGTCGGTCTGATCGGCTTCGCCGGAGCCTCCGCAGTCGCCGGTGCCGCGAGCAGCTTCGAGATGCTTGTCGTCGCCCGTGCCGCGCAGGGCCTGTTCGGCGCGCTGCTCGCACCCGCCGCGCTGTCCCTGCTCACCGTCACGTTCACCGACGCCAAGGAACGCGCCAAGGCCTTCGCCGTCTACGGCGCGATCGCCGGGGCCGGCGGCGGCATCGGTCTGCTCCTCGGCGGCATCCTCACCGAGTACCTCGACTGGCGCTGGACCCTCTACGTCAACATCGCCTTCGCCGCGGTCGCCGTCATCGGCGGTGTCCTCCTGCTCAAGGGCACCACCCGCGACAAGACCTCCACCATCGACATCCCCGGCGCCCTCCTCGTCGGCGGAGGCCTGTTCGGCCTGGTCTACGGCTTCTCCAACGCCGAAAGCCATGACTGGAGCTCCCCGCAGACCTGGGGCTTCCTGGCCGCCGGAGTCGTGCTGCTCGCCGCCTTCACCTGGTGGCAGACGCGCGCCGCTCACCCCCTGCTGCCCCTGCGGGTCCTGCTCGACCGCAACCGTGGCGCCTCCTTCCTCGCCCTTCTGATCACCGGCGCCGGCATGTTCGGTGTCTTCCTCTTCCTCACCTACTACCTGCAGCAAAGCCTGGGCTACACGCCCGTCAAGACGGGTCTGGCCTTCCTGCCCATGATCGCCGCGCTGATGCTCGGCTCCACCCTCTCCTCGACGGTGCTGATCCCCCGCCTCGGCCCCAAGCCGGTGGTCCCCCTCGGCATGGGCCTGGCCGCGGCTGCCATGGTCTGGCTGACCGCCCTCGACCTGAACAGCTCGTTCGCCACCGACATCCTGCCCCCGCTCGTCGTGGCCGGCCTCGGCCTCGGCCTGGTGATGGCCCCGGGCATGTCCCTGGCCACCGCCGGGGTGAGCGTCGAGGACTCCGGTGTCGCCTCCGCCGCCGTCAACACCATGCAGCAGGTCGGCGGCTCCTTGGGTACGGCGCTGCTCAACACCCTTGCCACCAGTGCCGCCACCGACTACCTCGCGGGTAAGGACCCCAAGGACCCTGCCGTCCTGGCCCAGTCCGGCCTGGAGGCGTACTCCACCGCCTACGGGTGGTCGGCCGTCTTTTTCGCCGCCGGGTTGGTCATCAGCGTGATCCTCTACCGGCGTGGCGTTCCCGCCACCGACCCCGACGCCGCACCCGTGGTGCACATGTGAGTTCCGGGTAGGGGCGCCCGCCCCGAAACCCCCGAATGGCCCGCCGGACATCCGGCGGGCCATTCGGGTTCAAAGTGTGGGCGCCAGTGCGACAGCACCTTCGGGCTCCCCGCCCTCAGTCCCGGGCAGGCTCCGTCGGTACCTCAGCGACCGTCCCCATGGTCACCATCAGAGTGTTGTTCTAGTATCACATTCTATAAATGGCTCGTGCGGTCGTCGTCAGGCCAGAAGCAGAGGAACGTCTCTTGTCTCAACCGAGTACAGTCCGTGCCGCCAGGTCGGCCTGGGTGACGCTGTGGATCGTCCTGGCCGGCGGCTATTGCGTGATCCTCAATATCACTGTCATCGGCGTGGCGTTGCCGGACATCGCGGCAGACCTGGGTACCTCCGGGACGGTCGACGTCGACTGGGTCGCGACGGCGTTCCTCGTCGGCGTCGTCTTCGCGTTGCCGGCCACAGGGTGGCTCGCGGACCGTTTCGGCCGGCGAGCGACCTACATGGCCTGCGTCGTCGTCTTCGGTGTCGGCGCGGCCCTCTGCATGGTGGCGCCCAGCATGCTGCTCCTGGTCGGTGGCCGCTGCGTTCAGGGTGCGGGTGCCGGCGCCCTGCTTCCTGTCGGCATGACGCTCGTCCTCGAAGCGTTTCCGCCGGACAAGCGCGGCACGGCTATGGGTATCTGGGGCATAGGAATATCGGGAGCACCGGCCGCGGGACCCGCGGTGGGTGGCTGGCTGGTCACCGCCTTCGACTGGCGATCGATTTTCGTGGTCTTCACAGGGCTGGCAGTCGTGGCGTTCCTCTTGGCTCTCTTGCTGCCGGTGTCCGGCTATCGGCGTCACCGCCGGTTCGACGCGCTCGGCTGGTGTCTGGCCTCGGCGGTCACGGTGCTCTCCGTGATCACGATCCGGCAGGCGCCGGACCTCGGTGGCACGTCCGTGGCCCTCTGGGCCGCCGTTGTCGCGGTGGCCGGGTGCTGCGTATGGCTCGTCGTTCGGTCGCTCAAGGTCGACGACCCGATCATCGAGTTCCGGATGTTCCAGAACCGGACCTTTGATCTCACCCTGGTGGTGACCGTGTTCATCAACGTGGCGCAGTACGCGCGTCTGAACTTCCTGGCCCTGGAGTTGCAGACGGTCCGCGGCTTCGACGCCCAGCATGCCGGGTTGCTTCTGGCGCCGTCGGCCATAGGCGTCGCGGTCACCGGACCCCTCGGGGGGTGGCTGACCGACCGGGTGGGCCCGAGAACGCCGGTTGTCGGCGGACTTGTCGCCGTGGTCGGCAGCATGTGGATGCTCGCCCACCTGGACGCCGGTACGTCGTCGCCGGTGATCGCTGTCATCGTCGTACTGCAGGGCTGCGGTATCGGGCTTGCCAACATGCCGGTCAATGTCGCTTCGATGAACAGCCTTCCCCAGCGGTACGTCGCGCAGGGCAGCGCCATGTCCAACCTCACCGGCCAGTTCGCCGCGGCGGCGGGTGTGGCCGTTTTCGGTGCGGTGCTGGTGGCCCAGGTGGGCAGCGTCACGGGGGAGGGCGTCCCGGCCCACGTTGCCCAGCACGCTTTCAACAACCTGTTCCTGATGGCGTTCTGGATGGCCGCCGCCGGACTCGTGGCGGCGGTGTTCCTTCCGGGAGCACGCAGGTCGGCCGCGATCCGTCGGGCGCGCGCAGACGATGCGGCGGCCGACTCTGCAGTGACGGGCTGAGCCGGACCGAGGCCCACCGAGCCCTGGCACAGGAGGCAGGAGGCCCACCTGCTTCCGACGCGACAACGCGACAACGCGGTGCCGGTCGTCGAGACCGGCACCGCGTCATCATGGGCTGCCGTCGTCAGGGCCGGTCGGGCGCCAGCACCATCGACGCGGCGGCGGAGAACATGCCGCCGACGCCCTGGACGAAGCTCAGCTCGACGTCCGGGACGGGTACGGCCGCGGTGCCCCGCACCTGCCGTACGGCCTCCTGTATAGCGAACATCCCGTACATGCCGGTGTGGGTGTACGACAGGCCGCCGCCGTTGGTGTTCATGGGCAGGCGGCCACCGGGTTCGGTGTTGCCCTCCGCGACGAACGCGCCTGCCTCGCCGGGTTTGACGAAGCCCAGGTCCTGCAGTCCGTAGAGGGGGACGTGGGCGAACGCGTCGTAGACCATCAGGTGGTCGATGTCCTCCGGGCCGACGCCGGCCTCGCGGAAGGCGTCGGCGCTGGAGTCGCGGAAGGCCCTTGACGACGTGAAGTCCTCCATCTGCGACACGGCCGAGTGCGTCGAGCTCTCACCGGTGCCGAGGATGTACACCGGCTGGGAGGGCAGGTCGGCGGCGCGCTCGGCGGAGGTCACGATGAGGGCGCCGCCGCCGTCCGTCACTACGCAGCACTCGGGCCGGTGGAAGGGGTACGCGATCGTCTCGGCGGCGAGGACGTCCTCGACGGTGAGCGGATCGCGGCGGAACGCCCGCTCGTTGGGCCGGGCCCACTTGCGCTGCGCCACCGCGACGCTCGCCAGTTGTTCGTCGGTGACCCCGAACTCCTTCATGAACCGCAGCGCGGGCACGGTGAACATCGTGACGAAGCCCGCGGTGCCGTACGGCATCTCGAACTGGCCCATCCCGCTGCTGGCGGGGAAGGCGAGCGGCGGTTCCCCGACGCGGGAGCGGCCGGACTCGCCGTGGGTGATGAGCACGGCCGAGGCGTGGCCGGCGGTGATGGCGGCGGCCGCGTGGCGGACGTGCAGGAAGTAGGAACACCCGCCGACCTGGGTGGTGTCGATCCAGCGGGTGCGGATGCCGAGGGAGTTGGCGACGTCGCCGGCCCACATTCCGGTGCTGGCGACCCCGTCGATGTCCGCCGGCGTCAGCCCGGCGTCGTGCAGGGCGTTGCGCGCCGCCTCCAGGTTGAGGCGCAGCGCGGAGTGGTCGGGCAGGACGCCGAGACGGTCGGTCTCCGCGGCGCCGACGATGGCGATCGAACCGGGCTTCATGCGGCCACCTCCGCCGGTGCGAAGACCGGTACCGTGATTCCGTCGCGTTCCTGGAACCGCACCTTGAGCGGCATGTCGAGGATCAGGTTCTCGGGTGTGTTCTCGATGCCGACGATGTTGGTCATCATCCGGGGGCCCTCGGCGAGTTCGACGACGGCGATGGCGTACGGCGTCTCGTCCTCGAACCCTCGTGCCGGGCGGTGGTTGATGTTGTACGAGTACAGCGTGGCGTCGCCGGAGACGGTGACCCACTCCACCTCTCCGTCGAAGACGTAGGGCGAGTACGGCCGGGGATAGAAGAAGAACTTTCCGGTGGTGACGCAGCGCTGGATGCGTAGTTCACCCCGTGCGGCGGCATCCCAGAAGGGCTGGGTCTCAGGTGTGGGTCGGGGCAGGGCTTTGGGCATGGCTTCCTCAGGGTCGGGTCAGCGGTAGAGGGGGGAGAACACGAGATCGAGCGGGCCCCCGGCGACGACGACTCCGTCGTTCTCCAGGGCACGGATCCGCTCGGGGGCACAGCCGGCTTCGGTGAGCACGTCCCGCGTGTGCTCGCCCAGCCCAGGGGCGTCGGGGTGGGGACTCTGCGGGGTGCGGGAGAACGTGGCGAACCGGCCGGGCTGGGTGTAGGTCTTCCCCGACACGCTGACGGCGCGGTGCAGCAGACCGTGCTCGTGCAGGTAGGGGTCGGCGCACACGTCGCCCGGCGTGCGCGTCTTCACCGCGGCGATGCCGTGCGACGCGCACCAGGCGAGGGCCTCGTCGGTCGTCCGGTCGGCCAGTGACGAGGTGAGAGTCGCCGGGTCGATGTCGACGGTGTGGGGATCAGCCTGGGCGCGCACGAATCCGTCGCTCGTCGGATGGATGCGGTTCACGGCGTCCGGGCCGGTGAAGTCCTCGCCGCCCGTGGCGGGCGCGGGCCGGCCGGCGTAGTCGGTCAGCGCGGACAGTTGCAGGAAGGCGGACGTCGCGGCCAGGGATGTCGACAGCTGGCGGACAGTGCCGAAGCGGGCCCGGTCGAGCAGCCCGAGGACCGTGGTGAGCGCTCCGACCACGGCGGTCGTGTGGTCGTAGACCGGCAGTGAGAGAAGCACCGGCTCACCGTCGCCGCCCTGTGCGGTCATGATTCCGGCCGCCGCCTGCAGGACCGTGTCGTATCCCGGTCGCGCGGCCAGGGGTCCGCTCTCGCCGTAGGCCGTCACGCCGACGCTGATGGTGCGCGGGTTCAGGGAGGCCAACCGGTCGAAGCTCAGTCCCAAGCGCTCCATGACCCCGAGCCGGAAGTTGTTCATCAGGACGTCGCTGCCGCGTACCACGTCGTCGAAGGCGGCTCGGCCGGCGGCCGTGCTCAGGTCCACGGCGAGGCTTCGGGTGGCGCGGTTGTAGACGAAGCCGGTCATTCGCCAGGGATCGCCGTCCGGCGGCTCCACCTTGACGACGTCGGCACCCAGTTCGGCCAGCAGCGCGGCGGCGTAGGGGCCTGCGACGAAAGTGCCGAGCGAGGTGATCCGGACGCCGTCCAGCGGACCGCGTCCGGACGCGGCCGCCTGCGGGAGTGGATCGGTGCGGCGCTCCTGGAGCGAGCTGATCGGCACGTGGGGCATGCGGACACGGCCGAGCTGGGGGTGATCGATCTCCCGGACCATACCGATGGCCGCCAGTTGGGGGCCGGCGAACCACTCCTCCCGGCTGCGGACGATGGTGCAGGGGATGTCGGCCGATTCGAGGAGGGCGATCCACTCGTCGGCCGGCTTCGACGCGAAGTAGTCGGCGAAATGCCTGCGCACCCACGCGTAGTTGGCCTGGTCCCACAGCCCGTCGAGCCGTCCGCCCACGCGCACGTCGTCCAGGAGGTGCAGCGAACCGGTCACCTCCAGGGTGGCCCGGGCGAACTTGGGACCCAGAGCGCCGACGAAGACCCACCGACCGTCCGCGGCCTGGTAGCGCGTGTAGAGCGGGTTCAGCCCGCCCGGGCCGATCGCGCGCGACGGGTCCGGGCCCTCGTCCCGCGCGTAGAGAAAGCCGAGGAAGACGTTGGCCGCGTGGGCACCGCTGACCTCCACGGTCTGGCCGCGTCCGGAGGTCTCGCGTTCCAGGAGCGCGGCCGTCACGCACGTAGCCGCCCACACGCCCTGGACGACGGTGATGTACGGGTAGACGTGGTCGACGGGCTTGCCGGAATTGGACGCCTGGACGGCGGCGAACCCGAAGTGCGCATGGAGCAGTTCCGCCGACTCCCGGCCGCCCGCCCACGGCGTCCGGTCGGACGTGTAGGGCGGTGTGACGGCAACGATCAGACGGTCGTGAGTCCCGGTCGGCACGTCGTCCGGTCGGTCGACGAACAGGACGTCGGCCCTTGCGAGTTCGTCGGCGGGCACCGCGCCAGACGACGTCAGGTGCCTGACGGTCTTGGCATGGTCCGCGAAGACGGACTCGGGCTCCGGTACGGCATCGTCGCCGGGCGCCTCGTAGCGGATGACGTCGGCACCGAAGTCCGCCAGCAGCCCGCTGGCGAGGCGACCGGTCAGACCGGCGGTGAGGTCGAGAATGCGGAGTCCTTCGAGCGGCTTCATTGGCACCCTCCGGCCAGTTTTAGAATGACACTCTGATACTGGCATCCCGGAGTGAGGTCGTCAACGGGTGTCGGTCAATGCTCTGAGCTGGTACGGTCCGAGTGGTACTAGAACATTTCTCTAGAACACAATACTGACACGGTAGTGAGGAAAGGGGGTGTCCTGCGTGCTTCGGAAGTGTGCGGGAGTCCGGTGAACGGGTATCGCGTCGAGGGTGACGCCGACAGCTGCATCGCGTCACAGCAGTGCTCGGCGGTCGCGCCCGCGCTGTTCGGCCACGACGAGTACGGCCTCGTGGTGGTCAAGGAACCGGAGCCGGGCGAGGAGCTCCGGGAGGTGGCCGAGTATGCGGTGCGGATCTGCCCGTCCCAGGCGATCCGACTGCTCCAGCTCTCGGAGCCAACCGATTGACTAGAATGTAATTCTAGTATTTAATTCCAAAACCATTTGCTCTCAGGAGGCGCGGCTTGATGGAGACAGTCGTCATCGTCGGTGCCGGCCAGACCGGCATCCAGGCCGCGGCCTCGGCCCGGGAGTACGGCTACCGCGGTCGGCTGGTCGTTGTCGGAGCCGAGCCCCAGCCGCCCTACCAGCGGCCGCCGCTGTCCAAAGAGCACCTTCGCGACGGCCTGGACGACGGCCGGCTGGCATTGCGCCCGCCGCGCTTCTACGCCGACGCGTCCATCGAGGTCCGCACGGGAGTCCGGGTGACCGCCCTCGACCGTACGGTCGGCGACGTACTCCTGGCCGACGGCGAACGACTGCGCTACGACCGTCTCCTCCTGGCCACGGGAGCCACTCCACGAGAACTCCCGGTCGCCGCCCCGCCCCCGGGTGTCATGACGCTTCGCCACCTCGGGGACGCGAACCGGCTGCGGGCCATGGCCGCCGAGGCGACTCACGTGGTCGTCGTCGGCGCCGGATTCCTCGGCCTCGAGGTCGCGTCCACGATGCGGGCCCTGGGCAAGCAGGTCACCGTGCTCGAAGCGGCGGATCGCGTGCTCGGACGGGGCGTGTCGGGTGTGGTCGCGGCCGTGCTCGAACGGGCGCACCAGCAGGACGGCGTGCACATCAGGCTCGACGAGTCGGTGCGCGCCTGGGAGACCCGACCCGACGGCCGCGTCGGCGGCGTGGTCACCGCCGATGGACGGTCGCTGCGCGCGGACCTGGTGGTCGTCGCCGTCGGGGTGCGGCCAAATGTGTCGCTGGCCTCGAACGCGGGGCTGCCGACATCCGACGGGATCATCGTCGGGCCGGACCTGTTGACCAGCGATCCGTGCGTCGCCGCGGCCGGCGACTGCGCGCGCATCTTCGATGTCGCCGCACGTACCTCGGTGCGGCTGGAGTCCGTGCAGAACGCGTCAGACCAAGGGCGTGTGATCGGCGCCTGGCTGGCGGGCGGACCGGCCCCCACCTACACCGCCGTGCCGTGGTTCTGGAGCGAACAGGCCGGCCGGCGTCTCACCATCGCCGGGCTGGTCGGCAGCGGTGACGGCGCCAGCGACGGCGAGGAGATCGTGACGCGCGGCGATCCGGCCGGCGGCCCGTTCACCGCGTTCCACCTGCGCGACGGGGCTCTCGTCGCCGCCGAATCGATCGACGCGACCGCCGACCACATGGCGGCACGTCAGCTTCTGAGTTCATCCAGCCTTCGCGGCGAGCGGATCGATCGCGAACTGCTGGCCGACCCGACCGTCAACCTCCGCGCCTTCGCGGCGCGCCGAGCCGAGGAGACCGTCCGATGACCGACGCCCACGCCTTTGACACTGACCGGATCGACCTCACCGATGTCAACCTCTGGACCAGCGACCCGCATCCGGCACTGCACCACCTTCGTGAACACGACCCGGTGCACTGGCAGGAGGCCGACCCGGCGAACCCGTTCGCCAACCGCTCGTTCTGGGCGTTGACTCGCCACAGCGACATTGTCCACGTCTCGCGCCACCCGGAGTTGTTCTCCTCGGCCCACGGAATAACCGAGGCCACGCTCGATACGGGGATCAGCGACTTCGACACGTTCTCGATGCTCGGCGCCGACGATCCGTACCACGGGTGGATGCGGGCGCTCGTGAGTACCGCGTTCACCGCGAAGCTGGTCCGCGAATCCGAGCCCTACATCCGGGAGATCACCGTCGCCGTGCTGGACGAGGTGGCCGGACGCCGTGAACCGTTCAACTTCGTGCACGAGGTTTCGGCGAAAACGCCGATCCGCGTCATCGGCGACGTACTCGGCGTCCCGCGCAGCGACCAGCACCTCCTGACGGAGTGGACCGACGCCGTCTCCGACATCTCGGACCTGACCATCGACTTCGAAAAGGGCACCGGACACTCGGCGAAGGCCGGCGCGGCGACGGCGGAGATGTTCGCCTACCTGGAACGCATGCAGCGGCTGCGGGCTGACGCGCCCACCGACGACCTGGTGTCCAAGCTGATGGGCGCGGAGATCGAAGGGGAACGGCTCAACTGGCAGCAGCAACGGGAGACCTTCTTCCTCCTCGCGACCGCGGGCAATGAAACGACCCGCAACACCACCACCGCGGGTGTTCGTGCGCTGGCCGAACATCCCGATCAGCGACGCGAGCTGATCGAGAACCCGAAGCTCCTCAAGGACGCCGTGGAGGAGATGCTGCGCTGGGGAACCGTCGTGTCGCACTTCCGCAGGACCGCGACCCAGGACACGGTGATCGGGGGCAAGCGCATCGCCAAGGGCGATTGGGTCGTCCTGTACTACAGCGCGGCCAACCGTGACCCGAGCGTCTTCCCCGACCCCGACCGGTTCGACATCCACCGGAAGCCGAACGAGCACCTCGCCTTCGGGGGCGGCGGCCCGCACTTCTGCCTCGGCGCCCCGCTGGCGCGCCTGCAGTTGCGGGTCGTGTTCGAGGAACTGCTGCAGCGGTTCCCCGACTACAGCGTCGTGGGCGAGCCGGTGTTCAACGAGAGCAACTTCTTCCACGGCATCAAGTACCTGCCCGTCCGGCTCTACCCCGAGTGAGTCGCCGTGCCCGGCAGGACGGCGCCGGGACAGGCCCTTGAATCCCCCGAGCCCATTCGCGCGCATCGCTCGCGCAGGAGAGGAACAGCATGTCAGGCAGTTTGACGGACCGCGTCATCGTCGTGACCGGAGCCGGGCGAGGGCTCGGCCGGGAACACGCGCTCCTACTCGCCCGTGAAGGGGCGTCGGTGGTCGTCAACGACCTCGACGAGGACGGTAAGGGCCCCGCACACGACGTCGTCGACGAGATCCGCGCGCTCGGCGGTCAGGCCGTCACCGACTCGCACTCGGTGACCACATGGGATTCGGCGGCCCAGATCGTCGGCACCGCGCTGTCGACCTACGGCCGGCTCGACGGGATCGTGTGCAACGCGGGATTCCTCCGCGACCGCATGCTGGTCAACATGTCCGAGGCCGAGTGGGACGACATCATCAAGGTCCACCAGTACGGCACCTTCTACATCCTGCGGCACGCCGCCGAGTACTGGCGTGGCCGGCACAAGGCGGGCGAGCAGGTCAACGCCTCCGTGGTCACCACCACCGCGATCTCCGGACTCCACAGCAACGTGGGACAGGTGAACTACGGAGGAGCCAAAGCGGCCATCGCGCTGATGACCGTCTCCGCCTCCCGCGAGCTCGCGCGCTACGGCGTCCGGGTCAACTCGATCTCGCCGATCGCCAGGACGCGTCTGACCACGGGCAGCCCCGGCAGTGCCGAGGCCATGGGCGATTCGTTGTCACCGGCCCACATCTCGCCCCTCGTCGCATGGCTGCTCAGTCCGGAGTGCACCTCCAACTCCCAGATATACGGCGTCTTCGGACGTGAGATCCACCGCTACACGGCCTGGACGCCGGCCGAGTCCGCGCACGCCGACGAGGACTGGACCGTCGATTCGGTGGCAGCCGCGTTGCGCGGCTGGCCCGACCACTACGAACCCGGGCTCATCCCCGGTATTCCCCAGCCGACACCTGCGAGCTGACCATGCCGATCAACGACGACCTCGTCGGTCTCGAAAAGACCGCCGAGGGAAGCTGGACCGACCGTGACACCCGCCTCTACGCGGTGGCCGTAGGGGCGGGCGGAGAGGACCCCGGCCGGGAACTGCAGTTCACCACGGAGAACACCAAGGGGGTCACCCAGCGGGTCCTGCCGACCTTCGGCGTCATCGAGGGCTGCCGGGTCGGGGTCGGCCTCGTCACGGAGATCGACGGCGTGGACCTCTCACGGATGCTGCACGGCACGCAGGAGGTCGAGCAGCACCGGTTGCTGCCGACGGCGGCAGAGGTGATCACGTCGGGGAAGGTCACCGCGGTCTGGGACAAGGGCAAGGCGGCCGTGATCGAAACCGAGGCGGTCACCGCCGACGCGGTGACCGGCCAGGCCTACGTCACCTGCCGCCAGTCCCTCTTCTTCCGGGGCTACGGCGGCTGGGGCGGCGGGCGCGGACCCAGCGGCCGCACCCCGCCACCCGAGGACAAGCCGGATCGCACGTTGCACGCCTCCACACGCACCGACCAGGCACTGCTCTACCGGCTCACCGGTGATGTCAACCCGCTGCACTCGGACCCGGGGTACGCCCGCGCGGCGGGCTTCTCCCGGCCGATTCTGCACGGCCTGTGCGGCTACGGAATCGTAGGGCGACTGCTGCTGAACGAGTTCGCCGACGGTGACACGGCCGCCTTCGCCAGCCTGAGTGGCCGGTTCTCCGCGCCG
The DNA here is from genome assembly GCF_048159485.1 of Streptomyces sp. 4F14. Lineage (NCBI taxonomy): Bacteria > Bacillati > Actinomycetota > Actinomycetes > Kitasatosporales > Streptomycetaceae > Streptomyces > Streptomyces sp. 4F14. The sequence continues at coordinate 62,907 of NZ_JBLRVY010000041.1, read as the reverse complement.
GCCTACCCCGGCGACGACCTCGTCGTCTCGGTGTGGGGGACCGGTCGTGAGCACCCGTTCGTCGTCGACAACCAACGAGGGGAGCGGGTCCTGTCCGACGGGCTGTTCGTCACCGTGTGAGCGCGCGCCGGACCGAAATCGCCGCTCGCGCGCGGCCCGCGGGCACGAGCGGCACCCCCCGGCGGCATGGCCCGCGGGTAAACTTGTGGTCAGCGGTCAGACCAGGTACAGGGCCGACCGCCTTATCCCTGAAGGAGGACTGACCTCACAGTGAGCCCCGCATCGACCTCCCGAACGTCCGGCGAGCTGGCCGACAGGAACGGGGAACGAAAGGGCGAATGGCGCCGGTCGGCCGGGACGAAGAAGGCCGTCCTCGACGCTGCTCGTCAGCTCTTCAACGAGAAGGGTTACGACGACACCAACATCAACGACATCGTCAGGGAGTCGGGGGTCAGCGTCGGCAGCATCTACCACCAGTTCGGGGGCAAAAAAGAGGTCTTCCGCGCGCTCGCCGAATCATCGCTCGACCGCCACAGACAAGTGTCGGAACGCGCGACGAAGAAGGCGATCGCCGCGGGCGAGACGGACCCGCTGCGCATTTACGTCGCCGGCGCCAAGGCCTTTCTCCTGGACACCTGGAAGCAGCGCGACATCGACCGTGTCGGCATTCTTCTCGAAGGCCCGGCCCCGGAGGCCGCCCACGCGCGCGAGCACAGGGCGCGTTTCCTGCGCGGCTCGCTCGGTATCACCATCGGTGAGCCACCGTTGCCCGAGGCGACCGGATATGCCCTGTACGGACTGCTGTACGGCGCCGCGACGCAGCTGGTGAACATCGAGGACCGGCGCACCGTCAACGCGGTCATCGAGTACTTCGCCGAGCTCATCCTCAAGATGGGCAGCGCCGAATAACAGTTCCACCGGTCGCCGATCCCTTTCCGGCGGTCCCGCTTCCCGCTGTGTGAACAGCCGGGCGGGGCCGCCGGTTCGCTATTCCCGGCAAGGCCTCAGGTCGAGAATAATTCTAGAACGCAACACTAGTACGTCTTCCATATTAGAGCGTCATTCCAGTACGGTGTCGGTAACTGGCCCGCAATGCTTGGGAGACGACGGTGTCTACTCTGTTTCAGTTGCCCCCTCAGGTCGAAGCCGCGGTGGTCCGGGACACGAACGAGGACTTCACGCTGGAGAAGCTCGAACTGTCACCACTCGGTCCGCTCGACGTGCTCGTGAAGATCGCCGGCGTCGGCATGTGCCACACCGACCTGGTGCTGCGCGGACCCATGGGGGAGGGGGCCCGCCCGATCGTCCTGGGGCACGAGGGATCCGGTGTGGTGGCCGCCGTCGGTTCACAGGTCACCAAGGTCACCGCCGGAGACCCGGTCGTCATCAGCTATGACAGCTGCGGCGGCTGCAAGAACTGCCTCAGCGGCAGTCCCTACTTCTGCGCCACCTGGGTCGACCGGAACAACGGCCCTGCCCTCTCCCGTCAGCATGCCGTGCTGACCGACGCCGCGGGCGGAGAGGTCAACAACTCCTGGTTCGGGCAGTCGTCCTTCGCGGACTACGCCGTGGCCAGTCAGAACAACGTGGTCAAGGTCGCTGAGGATCTGCCCCTGGAGATTCTGGGCCCCCTGGGCTGTGGCTTCCAGACCGGTGCCGGAGCGGTCGTCAACGTCCTTCAGGTACGCCCCGGTCAGTCCTTCGTGGTTTTCGGCGCCGGGGCGGTCGGACTGGCCGCCGTAATGGCCGCCCGGATCTGCGGGGCGAGCGCGGTGATCGCGGTAGACCTGGTCGAAGGACGCCGGGAGCTGGCCCGGGAGGTCGGCGCGACACACGCCCTCGACGGTGCCGCTCCCGATCTGCTCGACCAGCTCCAGCAGATCACCTCGGGTGTGGACTGCGCCTTCGACACCACCGGCAGGCCAGCGGTGATCGCGACCGCTGTCAATGCGTTGGCACAGGGCGGCACGTGTGCCCTGGCCGCGATCGCCGACGAACTGCGGCTGCCCGGGTGGCCGATCGTGTTCGGGCGCAGGCTGACCGGAGTCCTCGAGGGCAACGCCGTCCCCGACGTCCTCATCCCCCAGATGATCGAGTGGTGGCAGGCCGGCGTGTTCCCGTTCGACAAGCTGATCGAACGCTTCCCCCTGCACAAGATCAACGACGCCGCCGAGGCCTCCGAGAGCGGGCGAGTCGTCAAGCCCGTCCTGATTCCCTGAACTGAGAGCACCCCGTGACCCCCATCGAAAGCGACCTGCTCGTCGTCGGCGCCGGGCCGGTCGGCCTGTTTGCCGCCTACTACGCCGGTTTCCGCGGCCTGAGCACCGCTATCGTCGACTCCCTGTCCGAGCCGGGCGGCCAGGTCACCGCCCTTTACCCGGAGAAACCGATCTACGACATCGCCGGTTTCCCTTCGGTACGGGGCCGGACCCTCGTCGAGAACCTCATGGAACAGGCCGCCCGCTTCGATCCGACGTACGTGCTGGGCGAATGCGCGACGGAACTGAGCCCGCAGGCCGACGGCACTCTGCAGGTGCGCACGGACGCCGGCACGACGTTCCACACCCGCGCGGTCGTCATCACCGCCGGCATAGGGACTTTCACACCCCGCCCACTGGAGGCCGGACAGCACCTCGTGGGCTCCGGCGTCTCGTACTTCGTACCCGAACCCGAACTGCACCGGGATCAGCACGTCGTCGTGGTCGGGGGCGGGGACAGCGCATGCGACTGGGCCCTCGCCCTCGAACCGATCGCACGCACCGTGACGCTCGTCCACCGGCGCGCGGCCTTTCGCGCCCACGCCCACACCGTCAACCAGCTGAACCGCTCGAAAGTCGACGTCATCACCGACGCCCAGATCACCAAGGTGCACGGGGACAGCCGCGTCCAGAGCGTCACGATCACCGGCCCGGACGCCACGCAGAGTGAGAGGGAGGCGGACGCCGTGATCGCCGCCCTCGGATTCAAGGCGAACCTCGGGCCCCTGCGCACCTGGGGACTCGAACTCGCCGACAACCGCTACCTACGCGTCGACGCCGCCATGCGGACCAGCATGCCGGGTGTGTTCGCGGCCGGTGACATCACCGACTACGGCGGCAAGGTACGCCTGCTCGCCGTCGGCTTCGGCGAAGCGGCCACCGCAGTCAACCACGCGGCGGTCCACATCAACCCCGAGGAGACCGTCTTCCCGGGGCACTCCACCGACACACCGGCCGGCCCGGCCGAGGAGACGACATGACCTATGTGATCGGCCCCGCCTGCATCGACGTCATGGACCGGTCCTGCATCGACGAGTGTCCCGTCGACTGCATCTACGAAGGCAAGCGGAAGCTCTACATCAACCCGGCCGAGTGCATCGACTGCGGCGCCTGCAAGCCGGCCTGCCCCGAGCAGGCCATCGACCTGGACCGACTCCTCACCGGTGACCAACGCGCCTTCATCCCCGACAACGCCCGCTTCTTCAACGAGCCGCTGCCGGGCCGCGACGCTGCCCTCGGAACACCGGGCGGCGCCGGCGACATCGGCCCGATCGGCGTGGACACGGACCTCGTGGCCGGCTACTGACGCCGCCGACTTCACTCACACAAGGGGCGAACCATGACCGACTCAGTGACGAGCGACTCTGTGATGACCATCGACGGCGAGGCCGTCACCGGCGAGGGCGCGTTCGACGTCCTCGACCCCGCCACCGGCGCCCCCATGGGGTCGGCGCCGCAGTGCTCGCCGGCTCAACTGGACCGCGCCATGCGGTCCGCGCAACGCGCCCAGAAGTCCTGGGCGTTGGACCACGAAGCACGACGCAAGGCCATGCACGAGGCCGCCGAGATCATGCGGAACTCCGCCCCGGAGCTGGGCCCGGAGTTCACCCGGGAGCACGGTGCGCCGGTCCAGCACGCTGTCGGTCAGATCATCATTTCCGCCGCCTGGCTCGACTACTTCGCCGACCTCGAACTCCCGGCGAGCACCGTCCGCACCCTGCCGGACCGGACCATCGAGATCTCCCGTCGCCCCATCGGTGTTGCCGCCGCGATCACCCCGTGGAACGCCCCGATCCTGCTCGCCGTGTGGAAGATCGCCCCCGCACTGGCTGCCGGCGCCACCATGGTCCTCAAACCGTCACCCCACACCCCCCTCACCACGCTCGCACTGGGTCGCCTGCTCAGCGCCGCACTGCCACCGGGCGTACTCAACGTCATCAGCGGTCTCGAACCCCTGGGCCAGCAGCTCGTGTCGCACCCCGTCCCCCGCAAGATCGCCTTCACCGGCTCGATCCCGACCGGAAAGGCGGTCGGCGTCGCCGCTGCCCACGACCTCAAGCGCGTCACACTCGAACTCGGCGGCAACGACGCGGCCATCGTTCTGGACGACGCCGACATCGACGCCGTCGTCGAGCCGCTATTCCAGTCCGCCTTCGCCAACTCCGGCCAGATCTGCGAAGCGACCAAACGTGTCTACGTACCCGAGCGCCTGTACCGCAGGCTCCTCGACGCGTTGGCCGACCGCGCCCGCGCCGCGCGCGTCGGTTCCGGCCTGGAGCCGGGCGTCGAAATGGGCCCGCTGACAACCGACTTCCAGCGCGATCACGTCGAGGACCTGGTCCAGGAGGCGAGGGCCGCGGGCGCGACCATCGCGGCCGGTGGCAACCGTCTCCCGGGCGACGGGTACTTCTTCGAACCGACCGTCCTCGGCAACGTCCGGGAAGGTACCCGGATCGTCGACGAGGAACAGTTCGGGCCCGCCCTGCCCGTCCTCGCCTACAAGGACCTCGACGAGGCCGTCGAACGCGCCAACGCGACGATGTACGGGCTGTCCGGCTCGGTCTGGTCGACCGATCTCCAGCGGGCTCGTTCGGTCGCGGCTCGCCTTGAGACCGGCCGTGTCAAGATCAACACGTTCGGTCTTCCCTCACCGGACGCGCCGTTCGGCGGCGTCAAGTGGAGCGGCGTCGGAGTGGAGAACGGTCCGTGGGCGCTGGAGGCGTACACCGATCTGCACGTCACCGAGATCGGTGTCGGCTCGCACTGAACCGATTACCTGCTGGGAAGCAGACCGCATCAAACGGAATCTCAGCAGGAGACTCAATATCTGACAGCAGCTCGGCAGCGGACTCCGCGTGCTTCGCGCCGCGCGGAGTCCGCTCAAGGGACTGCGCCAGGTCGCCGACATCGATGCCGAGCAGAGCGGATTGCTCTGGGGGGCGCGGGGCACTTCCACCCAGGTCTCGATGTCGACGCCGATCGCGCGCAGCCGCTCGACCACGCCCTTGTCTGCGAGCGGACCCATCTCCGGGAGCAGGATCGGCGTCGCGCCGTGATGGCCATGGGCTCCCGGCTGACCGTGAGCCGCGCAGGCCGGACATCGGCCAGGAACTCGTATCTGGTGCCTGCGGTCTGGTCGCCCGCCGTGATGCCCACCCGCCGGGCGACGTTCTCCGGGGCGGGGATCCGGACCTCAGAGGAGGCCTCCCAGGTCGGGTTCCTGCGGGCGCCGGAGCACGAGCGACTACGCTGCAGCTTCCTGCCGTAGTCGCCGCAGCGTTTCCTGGTCGTAGCCCGGTTCTTGGAGGATCGCGTCGGTGTGCTCACCCACGTCGGCCTTCGTCCGCCGATCCCGCGTCAGGAGTGCGGGTGGCCGATCACTTCGCGCATGCGTGCGTGGGCGATTCTGCCCTCGATGAGCCGCTGTTCCACGGCGGCTCTCAAGAGGTCAGCGAAGGCCTCCGTGATCCGGGCCTCCAACAGGGCACGATCGGCCACGCGCAGGCTGCCCGTGCTGAAACGCTGGTCGTCGGCCAGTCCGGGCTGCCTGAGGACGTGCCGGCAGAAGGCCTCCCATTCGCGTTCGTTCTGGATGGCGAGCACGACTTCGGTCCTGTGGCCGGTGGCGGTCCGCTGCGACGTCGCGGCCCGCCGCCACCAGGCCCTCGCGAACTGGGCGTTCAGCTTCTGCTGGAACACCTGGTTCGCCACACCCCTGCCTGTTGAAGCCCACCAGCCACCCGAACCTTGATCGACGAAGCTCCCACCCGAAGCACTCCAAGAACTGATCAACACCGTCGTCCAGCGGAGTGGCTTGTTCGTCCAACGAACATGTCCATTGAGCGGGACGGCGGTCACTTCCTACGTTGTCGCTGCTCGGCACGTCGGTCCTGACGCCGGGCGACCTGAATCAGGGTTGGTCGCAGAGCCACGCGGAGGCGGTCCGCGCAGGCCCCGGGCGGTTCGGCAGCGGTGTTTCCGCATGGCCGTACAGAAGCGCCCCCCAACAAGGTCCGGCGGCGAACGCCGGTTCCGACAGCAGCGCGAGCCGCGCGCAAGGAGTCGTCCATGGTCCAGATCGATTCACCCGCCGAGGCAAGCGGGGAGAGTGGCAGATACACCCTGAGGCCGGGCACGCTGGCCGCGGTGGTGCTCGCCGTGTGCCTCTCGCAGATGGCCCTTTCCGTCCCCTCGCTCATCACCGGGCTGATCCAGCAGGATCTCGCGCCGTCCTCGGCGCAGCTGACGTGGATCGTCGACGCCTTCTTCATCCCCGTCGCCGCGCTGGAACTGGGCTTCGGCGTGTTCGGTGACCTGTTCGGCCGCAAGCGCCTGCTCGTCTGGGGAGCCGCGCTCATCGTCGTGGGCTCGGCCGTCGCGGTCCTGGTGCCAGGTGAGGGCTCGTCGACGGACACCCGGGTGACGATGCTGATCATCGGCCAAGTCCTCAGCGGCATCGGGGCCGCGGCCATCTTCCCGACGAGCCTCGCCATGGTGGCGGCCGGCACGCACACCACCGCCACCCGTGCGCGTGGCGTGGCGGTCTGGGCCGCCGCGCTCTCGATCGGCGGCTTCCTCGGACCGCTGCTGGCAGGCGTCGCCGCCAAGATCCACACCGGCTGGGACGGGACCGGGAACTGGCGCTGGGCCTACGTCGGTGTCCTCGTCATCGCCGCGGCCAGCGCGCTGCTGTCACTGACCCTCGCCCAGAACTCCGCCGCGCCCGAGGGCCGGTCCCTCGACTGGCCGGGACAGATCACCGCCGCGCTCGGCCTGTTCGCTGTGCTGTACGCGGTGATTCAAGGTCCCGAGAGCGGCTGGGGTAGCCCGCAGATCGTCATCGCGTTCATCGCCGCGGGCGTGTTCCTCGTTCTGTTCGTCTTCGTGGAGGGCCGGGTCGCCCAGCCGCTCCTCCTCCTGAGCGCTTTCAAGAACCGGGCGTTCGCCGTCAACTCGGTGGTCACCCTGGTCGGCATGTTCGGCTTCCTCGCGATCATGTACTCCACCAGCATCCGCCTCACCACCGTCCAGGGATTCAGCCCGCTGAAGAGCTCCATCGCCTACCTCTTCTTCGGCGGCATCGGCCTTGTGCTGTTGCCTCTGACGTCGAAGCTGCTGGAGCGCTACAACCCGCGGTGGGTTCTCTTCGCGGGCCTGACGCTCATCGGGGTCGGCGGGCTGTGGTTCGCCGGGGTTCCGGCGAGCGACCGGGCGCTGGGCTCCATCGTCGGGCCGCTGATTCTCGCGGGCACGGGCTCGGGGCTCGCCTTCGCCGCCATGAGCGCGGTCGCGGTCAACGCGCTGCCCAATCACCTCGCCGGGATGGCGAGCGGTGCCACGAGCACCTTCCGGGATCTCGGGTTCGCCTTCGGCCCCGCGATCGCGGGCGCCGTCGCCCTGGGCCAGGCCGCCAAGGAGATGGCCCGCGAGGTGGCCGGCAATCCCGCCCTGAGTAAGGCGTACGAGGCTTTCCAGGCCGCTCCCGCCCATGCCCCCGCGGAGCAGAGACCGCAGCTGGAGGCCGCGGTGCATGCCGTCGCCTCGGGGCCGCTCGGCGCCAACTCGGTGCCGGCGACCGTGACTTCGCCGGACGGTCAGGTCATCCCCTTCAACCCGCTCAAGGACGTCGCGTTCGATGCCCTCAGCAACAGCTACTCCCACGCGTACGTGCTCGGCGGTGTGGCCGCTCTCGTGGCCGCGGCACTCACCCTCGCGGCCGGGCGAGGCGGTCCGGGAGAGACGCACCTCGACGACGATCCGCGCACCCTCGACGACCGACCGCTCGACGAAGCGGCCGGTGCCTGACCAAGGCAGCAAGCCGGGGCGCCCGTCGCCACTCCTCTCCGGGAGGAGCCGCGGCGGGCGACGCCGTACCCCGCACAACGATCACACGACCCACTCGGACAGGAGTCGCACCATGACCACGACACAGTCGGCGCCGGACAGCAAGGACGATGTCCTCCGAACGGACACGGTCTCCCACGTAGAGGCGGCGTGGCTCGTCGCGATCACGAAAGGGGACGCGGAGCAGCGTGCGCTCATGCTCCCCGACTGCGTGATCGTGCACGGGCCGGTCGGAAACGTCCACGACCGCGAGAGCTTCCTCGCCCACAACGCGTCGATGGGAGCCACTCTCGAGGCCGAGACCAGCGAGGTGACCTGCCGGGAACAGGAGGGGCGGGCCATCGTGACGTGCTTTCAGAAGATGAGCAGCCGGCGCGTGCCCGACCTGCCGCCGTTTCTGGTGCAGGCGGTGGTCACCCGGGTGTGGTTCGCGACCGACGAGGGGTGGCGGCTCGGGCACATGCAGCTCTCCCGGCGGCAACCTGCGGCATGACGCGCCGATTTCCCCGCGGCGCGCGAGGTCACCACGAGCGAATGGGAATGCCCGGCCGCCAGCCGAGGCTCCGTGACAGCCCCAGTCCGCTCGCGACCAGCGAGGGAACGGCCGCCTGCAGTTTGATCGAGCCTGCGGCCACCACGACGGACAGCGCCGCGACGACCTGGCCGCGGCCGTCAACGATGCGTGTCGCGACCGACTCGGCGCCTTCGCTGAGCTCCTCCTTGACGACAACCGTCCCGGTCGAGCGACAGGACGCCAGTTCGCGACGGAGTTCGGCCGGGTCGACGATCGTCCTGGGAGTGAAGCGCCGCAGCCTGCCCGCCAGTACCTGGTCGATGAACTCCGGACTGCTGTGGCTCAGCAGCACCTTGCCGACACCCGAGCAGTGCAGCGGCAGATGGCCACCGACCTGCGAGGTGAGCCCGACGGCGTTGACCGCCGAGAGACGTTCGATGATCACGGCCTGGTCGCCCTGGAGGACGGCCAGTTGCACATGCTGGCGCAGAGCCGTGTACAGGTCTTCCACGAACGGCTGGGCGGCGCTGCGGAGCGTCTCGGCGCGGGGTGCGAGTGTGCCGAGACGCCACAGCCGCAGGCCGATCGCGAAGCGGTTGTCGCTGGTGCGCTCCAACGCACCGGCCTCCACGAGTTCGAGCGTGAGTCGCCGCGCGGTGGCGTGCGGCATGCCGGTGCGCCTGACCAGGTCGGCGAGGGTCAGCTCGGTGTGGTCGGGGTCGAAGGCGAACAGCAGGTCCCACAGTCGGGAGCTGACAGTCCGGCCGGGCTCGTTTGCGCGAGGCATGGACCTCTCCTTCACTGCTCGTGACCGCAGTCAGCCTACCTCCTCTGTTCGTTGAATGGATAAGTAGGTTCTTCGAATGGTCAGTGTGTCGAACGCTAGGAGCATGATGAGCAGACAAGACGGCCCCAAGATCGCGATCCTCGGCGGTGGCATCGGAGGCCTCGCCGCCGCCGCGTTCCTGCGCGACCAGGGCTTCGACAGTGACGTCTACGAGCAGGCGTCCGCCCTGACCGAGGTCGGCGCCGGCCTGGTGATCGCTCCCAACGCCGCCCGCCTGCTGCGACGTCTCGGCGTCCTGGACCGGTTCATCAAGCGCGCGGTCCGCCTGGAGATCGGCTGGGAGTTCCGACGCTGGCAGAACGGCACCGTTCTCTCGGCGGAGAACCTGGAGGAGGGGTGCATACGCCTGTACGGCGAGCACACCTACGCCGCCCACCGCGCCGACCTGCTGGACGCTCTGAGGTCGGCCGTCCCCGAGCGCTCCCTCCACCTCGGCCGGCGTTGCGTCTCCGTCGAGTTCGAAGGCGACCAGGCAGTTCTGCGCTTCGAGGACGGTGAGACAATCCGCCCGGACATCCTCATCGGCGCCGACGGGGTCCACTCCCGGGTGCGCGGCGCCATCGTCGGCCCGACCCAGGCGCGGGAGTCGGGCATCTGCGCCTTCCGGGCCCTCGTACCGGCCCCCAAGGCACCCGACTTCGCCAAGCGGCGAGCCCAGACCCTCTGGATCGGCCCCGAACACCACCTCGTGCACTACCCGGTCTCCGGAGAGGACTACGTCAACCTCGTCGCCTTCGCGCCGGCCGGCGCCGACAGCGTGGAGTCCTGGACGGCCACCGCGACGGTCCAGGAACTGCTCGACGAGTTCGCCGGCTGGGATCCCCGCCTGGTGGAGCTGATCAAGTCGGCCGAGACGCCGGGGCGTTGGGCGCTGCTCGACCGTGAGCCCCTCGACCGCTGGAACCGCGGCAACGCGACCCTGCTGGGCGACGCGGCCCACCCGATGTTCCCGTTCTTCGCCCAGGGCGCGGCCCAGGCGATCGAGGACGGCGCCGTGCTGTCCCTGTGCCTCGCGGCGGACCCGGGCGACCCGATCACGGCGCTGGCCCGCTACGAGGAACTGCGCCGGCGCCGCACGGCCCGCCTCCAAGACGTGTCGCACAGCCGGTCACACATCAACCACCTGCCGGACGGCCCCGAGCAGCAGGCACGCGACCTTCAGTACTCGCAGGCCGACCCGCTCAGGGAGAACGGCTGGATCTACGAGTACGACCCGGAGGCAGCCGTCTCATGAGGATCACCGCGGCGGTGTCACGCGACAGCCGGACCGCCCCCGAACTGGAGCAGGTCGACCTCGGTGAACCGAGGCCGGACGAGGTCCTGGTGCGCGTCGTGGCAACCGGCATCTGCCACACCGACATCAATGCGCACAACGGCCGTGGGGTGCCCGTTCCTCGCCCGATCGTGCTCGGGCATGAGGGCGCGGGCGTCGTGGAGGCGGTCGGGGCCGGGGTGACGCGGCTCGTGCCCGGTGACCACGTGGTGCTCTCGGGCAACTCCTGCGGTGTGTGCCCCCGCTGTCTCGACGCGCGGCCCACCTACTGCCGTGAGGCGATGCGGGTGGCCTTCGGTGGCGCGCGACTCGACGGCAGCTCACCGGTCAGCCGGGACGGTGACCGGGTCGCGGCGATGTTCTTCGGGCAGTCCTCTTTCGCGACGTACGCGCTGGCGCCCGCACGGAGCGCGGTCCTCCTGCCGAAGGACGTCCCGCTGCATCTGATGGGACCGCTCGGCTGCGGTGTCATCACGGGGGCGGGTTCGGTCCTGGAGTCGTTCCGGCTTCGCCCCGGACAGTCGATCGCGGTGTTCGGCACGGGCGGTGTGGGGCTCGCGGCCGTCATGGCGGCCCGTCTCGCGGGTGCCCGGCACATCGTCGCCGTCGACATCAACCGGCCCCGGCTCGACCTCGCCCGTGAGCTGGGGGCGACGGACACCGTTCTGTGCGGCGCCGGTGCCGAACAGGCGCTGCGGGACATCGACCCCGACGGCTTCGACTTCGCGTACGTCACCGCGGACGTACCGTCCGTCTACGCGACCGCGACGACGTGCCTCGCTGTCGAAGGCACCCTTGGCTACGTGGTGGCACCCGCGAGCGAATGGCTCCCGGACCACGGGTTTCTCCTCGCCGGGGGACGCAGGCTCCAAGGGATCATCGGAGGCTCGGCCAACCCTCACGTGCTGATCCCCCAGCTCGTCGAGTACTGGCGGGCGGGTCGGTTCCCCTTCGACCGGATGATCGAGGAGTTCCCGTTCAGCGACTTCGCCCGCGTGTGGACCGAGACCGGGTCCGGGCGGGTGATCAAGGCCGTGCTCAGGATGCCGGGAACCTGAGGTCGCTTCCGCGAACAACCCGGTCGGCGGGGTCACGACCGGGCGATACCGATCAAGACATTGGCCGTCCAACGAACACAGCCATTGTCGTACCCGACGACCCCACCCAGACTGCGGCACAGGCGGCCCGAGAAGCGGCCCGGCCTCGGAGCCTGGGTCCTAGCACCCCTTGTCGAAACCCCGAGTACGTCCAGAGAGGCGGACCATCGCATGGCAACCGCAACCGGTAGTGGGCTCGTCGTCAGAACGCTCCGGCGAGCCGGGGTCGACGTGGCTTTCGGTCTGCCCGGAGCGCACATCGACGGCATCCTCCAGGACGCCCTGGACGCCAAGCTGCGGGTCGTCGACGTACGGCACGAGATGAACGCCGGCCACGCGGCCGAAGGATACGCACGGGTCACCGGGCAGCTGGGCGTCGCCGTCGTCACGGCCGGGGGCGGCTTCACCAACGTCCTGACCTCGGTCGCCAACGCCCATCTGGACAGGACCCCCGTCCTGTACATCGCGGGCTCGGGCCCTCTGGAGACGGACCAGGTCAACGACCAGCAGGCTGGATTCGACCAGGTCGCCATGGCGGCCCCGGTGACCAAGTTCGCGCACCGCGTCACCCGCACCGAGCTGATCCCGCGTCTGGTCGCCCAGGCGATCCGCATCGCGCAGTCGGAGCCCAAGGGGCCGGTGCTCCTGGACATTCCCTGGGACGTCCTGCGCCAGTCGGTGGACGTCGACGCTGTCGACGACTACCGCGTCGAGGTCGACGGCACCGGTCCATCCCCAGCCGGTGCCGTCGACCGCATCATCGAGGCCCTTCGCACAGCCCGGCGCCCGATCGCACTGGTTGGGAAATCCTTCGTCACCGCCGAGGCACGGGCACAGTTGCACGAGTTCGCCGCCCGCACCGGAGTGCCCCTCTTCTCCGACTGGGAGGGGCTCGGGGCGATCGCCGGCTCCGCACAGCACGTCGGCCTCCTCCAGACCCTGGCCACTGTCCCCGAGGACGAGCGTCCCGACCTGGTCCTGATGCTCGGACTCCGCTTCGGCATGGCCACCCAATTCGGCACCGGACGCCTACTCCCGAAGAGCGCACGGATCTTCCAGATCGACCCGGACGGCCGTGAGCTGGGCCGTCTGCAGGATGTCGAACTCGGCGTCCAGGCCGACCCCATCGGCACCATCGGCCTGCTGAACGAGCGGCTGAGCGACAGCGGCGTGCCTTCGGGACGCGAGGAGTGGCTCACGGCCCTGCGGGACATCTCCGCCACCCGGCGGTCCGCGCTCGCTGAAGAGACCGAGCAGCACGAGGAAGCCGCGATCCACCCGTATCTCGCGGTCCGTACGATCGCCGAGACCGTCCCCGACCAGTCCACCGTGGTCGTCGACGGCGCTCTGACCGAGCTGTGGCTCTCCGAGACGATCGCGCTCGCGCCGCTGGCCCACTACCTCGGCCACGGCTACCTCAGCGCGATGGGCAGCAACTTCGGTGTGGCGCTGGGGGCGCAATACGCGAATCCCGACAAGGCGACGATCCTCGTCACCGGCGACGGCGCCGTCGGCTACAGCCTCGCCGAGTTCGACTCCCTCGTCCGGGCGGGACTTCCGGTCGTCGTGATCGTGCTGAACAACCGGGCCTGGGGCGCCACCCTGCACACCCAGCAGTTCTTCTTCGGACAGGACCGCGTCACCAACAACCTCCTGGAGAACGGCTCCTACAGCGGCGTGGCACGAGCCCTCGGCGCGGACGGCGTCGATGTCACCGACCTGGCCCAGCTGCGCCCCGCGATCGAGGCGGCCCTCGCGGCCCGCCGCCCGACCTGCATCGACGTACGTGTGAGTCTCGCCCCCATCCCGCCGGAGGAGCGCGTCCTGAACGGCGGAGCTCCGTTCGGCGGCGTCGAGATCGACGCGTGAATCGCCCCTCCTGATCTCACACTCCTGACCCCCATGAAGGAGATCCATGAACGCCACGACTGACACCGAGCTTCGCGACCCCGCCGTCCGGGACCGGCGCCGGCGGTTCCTCGGGAAGACCTGCCTCGTCACCGGCGGCAGCAGAGGACTGGGCCTGGCAGCGGCGCAGGCCTTCGCGCGTGAGGGCGCGCACGTGGTCATCATCGCGCGGGACCCGGACCAGCTGAAGATCGCCAGTGGCCTCATCGGTGACGGCACGATCACCGTCGCGGCCGACCTCTCCTCGGTAGCCGGCATCAAGGCCGCTCTCGCCGAGGTCGCGGCGGAGGTCGACCACGTGGACGCCGCCTACATCAACGCCGGGCACGCCGGTATGAAGCGCCTCGACGACATGGACGAAGCCACCTGGGACAGGGTGTTCGACACCAACGTCAAGGGCTCATTCTTCCTCATGCAGGGACTAAAGCCCTTGCTCGCACCCGGCGGGGCCGTCGTCTTCTGCGGCTCGGCGGCGGGCCGAAGGGCAAGCGTGGGAACCGCCGCCTACGGAGCCAGCAAGGCCGCACTGGAGCACCTGACGCGCATTCTCGCCGCCGAGGTCGTCGCCGACGGTATCCGCGTCAACATCGTCGTTCCGGCCGGCATGAACACCGACATCGCCTCCCGTACGACGGGCCTGGCGCCCGGGGGAGCGGATGCCTTCCGAGAGCGGATCAGGCTCAGCACACCCATGCTCCGCGAGGGTGAACCGGACGAACTCGCCGACGCCGTACTCTTCCTGGCCTCGCCCGAAGCCGGGTACATCACCGGTGCCTCCCTCGTGGTGGACGGCGGCCTCACCAGCTTCCTCCGCCCGACGGCATAGAGAGGACGAGTACCGTGGAGTTTCCCTTCGGCCAACCGACCGACGCTGTCGTCCAGTTCGCGTACGCGGTCCCCGACCTCACCGCCGCCATGCACTGGTGGACCGACCAACTCGGCGTCGGCCCCTGGTTCGTGAACCAGAGGATCGGCGGCGCGGGATCCACCTACCGAGGTCAGCCCGGGAAGGCCGAGTTCACCCTCGCGCTCGCCTTCTCGGGGCACATGATGATCGAGCTCGTCCAGACCCTCGACGACGAGCCTTCGATCTACAGGGACGCCTACGAACGCCACGGTTACGGCTTCCACCACGTCGCCAAGGTCGTACCGGACGTCAAGGCAGAGGTCGAACAACGCGAGGCGAGCGGGGCTGTGGTGAGTTTCCACGATATGGCCCCGGGCGGCGACGTCTTCTTCCTGGAGGGTGGTGACGACGCCCTGGGGATGATCGAACTGGTTCAGGACAACGAGATCACGCGGCGGATGTTTACCTCTGTCTGGCGAGCATCCGTCGACTGGAACGGGTCGCGACCGGTACGCGACTTCACGGAGTTGCTCCCGGCCTGACCACGCGTCCATCACGACGGAGGGGCGGTCCTGGCGGACCGCCCCTCCGTCACATGTTCGGGGTCACACACCCGTGGGCGCGAGGACGATGTCGAAGCGCACCCGGCTCCAGGTGCCGTCGATGCCACGGCCGTCGGGCGTCGCTGTACCGGTGGGCTGCCGCTCGAACCGCTTGATGAGGGAGTCCTTGACGCCGAAGACGGTGTCCTTGAAGCCGATCGGGTCGCCCTCGGGGAAGATGTGCGTCACCAGCGTGCGCGCGCCCTCGTGGGAAACCATGAAGTGCAGGTGGGCGGCGCGCAGCGGTGAGCGGCCGACCGCGTCGAGCATCTTGCCGACGGGGCCGTCGTTCGGGATGGGGTACGGCGTCGGGGTGAGGCCCCAGAAGCGGTAGGTGCCGTCGTCGGCGGAGAACAGGTGCGCCCGACCGGCGCGCTTTCCGGCGTCGTACTGCACGTCGTAGAGGCCGTCCTCGTCGGCCTCCCAGACCTCGATCCGCGCGCCGGCGAGCGGGGTGCCGTCGGTGTCGGTGACGGTGCCCTCGACCCAGCAGGGCTCGCCGGGGGCACCGAATGCCATGTCCTCACCGAGTTCGATCCGTGGGGCGTCTTCGACGAAGAATGGTCCGAAGACGGTCGCCTCGGTGGCGCCCTTGTACGCCTGGTTGTTGACGTTGATCGTCTGCATGCTCGCGCCGAGGGTGTCGGACAGCAGGATGAACTCCTGCCGGACGTCGTCGGTGATGTGGCCGGCCCGGGTGAGGAAGTCGATCGCCTTTCCCCACTCGTCCTCGGTCAGCCGGGTCTCACGGATGAAGGAGTGCAGGTGCTTGACCAGACCGACCATGAGTTCCTGCAGCCGCGGGTCGTCGCATGCGTCGAAGGAGGCGATGACATTGTCCACCAGCCGCTGCTCGACCGTCTGTTGCTCCGGCGGCACCTCGCGGTGGATCGTGCCGGCGTCGTCGTCAGTCCGGGTCGAGTCGGGGTTGACGTAGGTAGCCATGGCGGCCTCTTTCAGCTGATCGGTTCGCCTGCCCACGCCGCCTGCAGCAGCAGGGTCAGGTTGGCGTGGGTGACGGGAGTGGGGTTGTTGGCCGGGATCGCCATGATGATCGGCCCCAGTGCCTTGGCGGTGCCGTCCTCGGGCATGCCGTAGTCGCGCAGCGCCCGGGGCGCGCCCAGCACCTCGCGCAGGGCTGCGAGCCCGGCGCTCGCCGTGCGAGTGCCAGCGTCCGTGCCGAGGGCCTGGGCGATTCGAGCCTCCGCCTCCGGGGCGTGCGGGGCGTTGAAGGCCAGTACGTAGGGGAGGACAACCGCGTGGGTCTGGGCGTGGGGGAGGTTGAACATGCCGCCGAGGACGTGGCAGATCTTGTGGTGCATGCCAGAGCCGGCCGAGGCGAACGCGACGGCGGCGAGGTAGGCGCCGTACAGGGTCTGCTCGATGCCTTGGACGCTTGTCGAGTCGTCGGCGACCGCGGGCAGGCCGGCTGCCAGGGCTCGGATGCCCTCCTGCGCCAGCGCCCGGTCGATCGGGTCGGCGCGCGGCCCCCACATCGAGTCCACGCAGTGGGCCATCGCGTTCAGGCCGCTGGCCACCGTCATCTCGCCGGGCAGCGTGGTGAGCAGAGCAGCGTCATAGACGACCGACGCGGGCAGCACCTTGTCGTCCACGCCGGTGGTCTTGGTCTCGCCCTCGGTCAGGCCCCACACGTTGGTCGCCTCGGAGCCCGCATAGGTGGTGGGGACTGCGATGATCGGCAGTCCGGTGGTCATCGCCACGGCCTTGGCCAGGCCCGTGGTCGAACCGCCCCCGACACTGACCAGGATGTCCGCGCCGACGTCCGCCGCGGCCCGACGGGCTCGCTCCGCGATCTCGACCGGGACATGCATCACGACCTCCTCGTGACGCAGGACGACCGGGATCTCCTTGCCGATCGGGTCGGCCAGTTCCTTCTCGCGGTCCGACGCGATCAGCATGACCTTGGAACCGCCGAGCGCCTCGACCTCCGCAGCTACGGCGGCAGGCGATCCGCCCGCCGCGAACACGACCCGTTGGGGAAGGGTCTCGTGGGTGAACCGCATCAGGCTTCTGTCAGCCACTGCTTGCCTTCCGAGTAGAGCTGCTCGACTGCTGGGCCTGTGAGGCCGGGGAGTCCTTGCTTCACCGTGAAACCCGCCTTCGTCTGCAGGTAAGCCAGGTGCCGGTAACCGGTCGGGAACCGGTTGAGGAGGTCGGGGTCCAGCGTGAGTGAGGCAGCGGGGTCGACGACGTCGAGCCGGTCCTTCTCGTAGATTGGCTGGCGGCGTACGAGGGCCCAGCGGCCGGCGTGGCGGGCGAGGAAGTCGTAGAAGCGGCCGGTGCAGACGACGTCGACCTCCACGTCGTCGATGCTCGCGCGCTGGTTGATGGTCATCTTGGTCTGGGCGATGGCCCGGTCGCCACTGACGTCCGCGGTGTGGCCGCCCAGGAAGTGGAGGATGCTGACTCCGTTCTCGAAGCCCTCACGGCTGGCCTTGATGAAGTCGGTGGCGCTGCCCTGGAACCAGGTGGCGCTCATCCGGCCGTCGCGCGGGTGCCAGACCGTGGCGAAGCGGTCCCAGTCCCCGGCGTCGCGCCACAGCGCCCAGTTCTCGACGAGCTGCCGGATCTCGTGGCGGTCCTTGTCGCTCTGCGACATTGCTGACTCCTTGGAGGGGCGGAGATCCCGGTTGCAGGGGTCTCGTCAGAGAGACCGGAAGAACTCCTCCAGTTCCGGGTCGAGCTGTTGGGAGGCCTCTGTCTCCCGGGCGTCCGCCAGCCATGCAGCTCCCAGCGCCGGACTGAACGCCGCGGCAAGGAACCACAGCCGGGGGAGAAGAGGCCGCGGGCAGGGCGCATGCCGAGTGAAGTGCGCCCCGCGGCCTTGTCGCGTCATCAGATGGGGTAGTGGCGGGATCCGGACTGGATGGTGATCCAGCGCAGCTCCGTGAACTCCTCCAGCGCGGCGCGGGAGCCGAAGCGGCCCCAGCCGCTGGCGCCGACCCCGCCGAAGGGCATCTGGGGTTCGTCGTGCACGGTGGCGCCGTTGATGTGGCAGATGCCGGACCTGATCCGGCGGGCCACGTCGAGCGCCGCGGCGGCGTCCTTGCCGAAGACCGCGGCGGAGAGGCCGTACTCGGTGTCGTTGGCGACCGCGACGGCTTCGTCGGTGGAGTCCACCTCGATGATCGAGACGACCGGGCCGAAGGACTCCTCGCTGTAGATGCGCATGTCCGGCGTGACGCCGCGCAGCACGGTGGGCTTCACGAACAGGCCGTCGGCCGTGCCCCCGGTCAGGACCTGCGCCCCCTTGTCACGCGCGTCCTCGATCACCGCAACGACGTGGTCGCGGGCGGCCGTGTGGACCAGCGGGCCGATCTGGGAGCCGGGGTCGCTCGGGGGCCCGACTACCAGCTTGGCGGCACGCTCAGCCAGCCGTGTGGACAACTCGTCGGCGACGGTCCTGTCGACGATGACGCGCTCGGTGGACATACAGATCTCGCCCTGATTCATGAAGGCACCAAAGCTGGCCGCGGCGGCGGCCTCCTCCAGATCCGCGTCGGGAAGCACCAGGAAGGGCGCCTTGCCGCCGAGTTCGAGGACCACGCGGGTCAGGTGGCGGCCGCCGAGTTCGCCGATGATGCGGCCGACCTTGCTGGATCCGGTGAAGTTCACGCGGGTCACGGCGGGGTGGGCGATCAGCGCCTCGACGACGGCCGGCCCGTCCTCGGGCGCGTTGCTGATGAGGTTGACCCCTCCGGCGGGCACGCCGGCGTCGTGCAGCACCTGGACGATGGCGGCCTGGGTGAGCGGTGTCTGCTCGGAGGACTTCAGCACCACGGTGTTGCCCCACACCAGCGGCCACACGATGGCGCGCACGCCGAGGATCAGCGGTGCGTTCCAGGGGGCGATGCCGACGACGACGCCGACCGGCTGACGTACGCCGAGGGCGGTGAGGCCGGGTACGTCCGAGGGGATGACCTCGCCGACGGCCGCGTAGGCCTGGGCCGCTGCCTCGACGAGCATGCCCTTGGCGACGTGGACGTTGAAGCCGCACCAGGGCAGGGTGGCGCCCATTTCGCGGCTCATCGTGGCCACGATGTCGTCGGTGCGCTCGCCGAGGAGGGCGGCCGCACGTTCCAGGACCGCGCGTCGGGCGGCGGGCGGAAGGCCCGACCACTCCGCGAGGGCGCCGGCCGCGGCGTTCACCGCGAGAGTGACGTCCTCGACGGAGGCCGCGGCGACCCGTGCGATCGGTTCGCCGGTCAGAGCCTCGGTGGTCTCGTAGTAGCGGCCGTCCCTGGCCGCCACGCGCTCGCCCGCGATGAGGAGGTCACTGGTCCGGACCGCGCCGGACGTGGGTGCCTCAGTATCAGTGGCTGACATGTGTTGCCTCATCTCCACGACAGCGGCTCACTGCCGCACGAACCTGCATGTCGAAACTCTCTTCGGCCGACGGCCGGTCCTGAACCCTCTTGTCCGTTCATCGAACAGCGGTGTGAGGACACGGCCGTCTGCCGTTCGGGATGTCAGACCGGCGGCATGCGCTTGGCCTGGTGCATGTGTGCCAGGCGCCAGCCCTCGGCGGTCTCCTCCCACACGCGCGTCACGGCCTCCTGCACCGGAAACGGCGGCAGGTTCTCGTCGAAGACGATGTGCATCTCCTGGAGACACGTCGTGATCGCGGTGTTGCCGCGCACGGTGATGCTGAGCTCCTCGGCTTTTGCGAAGACGTGGCGGCGGCGGGTCCAGGTGAAGTGGGCGAAGGTCCTGGCGTCGTCGATCTTCCCGACCGGGCCGTGGACCGCCCGGCTGTCGTCGAGCATGAGGGCGGTCATGGCCTCCTCGCCCTCGGTGAGGGCCACGAGCCAGGCGGCCTCGGCCTGCTCGATGGCCTGAACTGCCTTGCTGGGTGCGGTGGTTGCAGTTGTCACAGGTCCAGCTCCAGAATCGGTGAGTGTGCTCGTGAGGAGCACGTGGTGAACATGCCGTCGGCGCGCTCACGGTCGGTCAGGATGTCGTCGCGGTGGTCGGGTTCTCCCGCGAGTACGCGCACGATGCACTCGCCGCAGATCCCCTGCTGGCAGGAGTAGGGGGCGTCGACGCCCTTCGCGAGCAGGACGTCGAGAACGCTCTCGCCCTCCTTGATCTCGTAGTCGCCACCGGACTTGGCGAGCCGCACCGTGAACGAGCCGCCCTCCGTGTGCGTGGCGGCGTCCTGTGCGGGCGCGAAGCGTTCCTTGTGGATCGCTTCGGCGGACCAGCCCGCTTCCTGCGCGGAGGAGATCACGAAGTCCATGAATCCTCCGGGCCCGCACACGTAGACCGCCGTGTCGGGGGAGACCGGGCCGAGGCCGCCGATGCCGAACCGCTGGTCGTCCGGGCCGTCGTCGAAGTGCAGCCGCACGTGGGGGTCGCGTTCCAGCTCGTCGAGGAACGCCGCGTCCGCGCGGCTGCGGGCGCAGTAGTGGAACTCGTACTCGGCGCCCGCGACCCGCAGCGCGTGGGCCATGGCCAGCAGGGGCGTGACGCCGATACCGCCCGCCACCAGGAGATGGCGACGGGCCCGGTCCGAGACTCCGAACCTGTTGCGCGGACGTGAGATCCGCAGCCTGTCACCCGCGCGGAGCCGGTGCATCCCGAGTGAGCCGCCGCGTGACGCCGTCTCGGCCAGTACGGCCAGCTGGTACCGGCCGCGGTCGTGCGGCGGCCCGCACAGTGAGTACTGGCGGACCAGTCCGGCGGCGCCGTCGCCGTCCAGGAGTACGTCGACATGAGCGCCGGCCGCGAATTCCGGGAGCTCGGCTCCGTCGGGACTGATCAGGTCGAGCACCACGATCCGCGGCGTGGCGTCACGCCGGGCGACCACGATGGTGTCGAGCCATTCGTTGCTCATGGTGTTCGCTCAGGTTCCAGCCGTGGCGTTGGTGTCGGTGTCCTTCGCCGGGCGTTTCCCGAGGGTGAACAGGCCGGACTCGGTGAGGTGGACCTCCGACGGGTCGCGGACGATGTTGATCGGGTCGCGCCCGGCCTCCACGTCGTCGACCATCGTGAGAAGCATGCGGCGCAGCGTGACGACGCCACGGTCCGAGGTGGCCAGGGTCTCCACGGAGTCCAGGGTGATCGCTCCCTGCGAGCCCTGGGCCTCCGCGTCTCCCGGGAACCTCTGGCGCTCTTCGTCGGTCAGCTCGTGGTTCTGCTTGCCGTTCTGCGTGATGCCGATGACGAAGCGCACCATGCGCTCGGGGTCGTTGCCGCGGATCGAGAAGAAGAGCCGGTTGGTGGTGTCGTCGGAGGGCACGACCCACAGCAGCTGGTCCGGATTGTCGGGGTCCATCTTCACGTAGTCGGGCAGCCCGAAGACGTTCGGAAGGTGCTGCTCGACCGCGAAGCCGTACTCGGTGACCTCGCCGTCCTCGCCCTCGACCTCGAACCGCTGGGTGTACTTCAGACCGTGGTCGGTGCGCTCGTAGGTCACGCGCTCGGCGATCGTGGCCGGGTCGAAGAAGCTCTCCGGGTAGCCGAAGGTGCCGGTGCCCAGCATCTGGAAGCCGCTGTGCGTGGAGTGTAGCCAGGTGACGTGCACCGGGTCGGCGCCGTTCTCATACATGTTGAGCCAGTTGAAGTCCGCCGGCATGCCGAGGACGGCGGCGTGCGGGACGGGCCAGCTGGCGAAGTACTTCTCGTCCTCCGCTGGGTTCTCCAGTGCGTCGTAGCGGGGAAGTTCGGGCTTGAGCTCGGGTGGGCCCATGTAGACGAAGACCAGGCCGTAGCGTTCCTCGACGGGGTACCAGGGCTGGCGGGCGGCGTCACGCCGGCGCCCGAGAGCCGGTTCGCAGGCCTGCTCGATGCAGTGGCCCTGGACGTCGAATTTCCAGCCGTGGTAGCAGCAGCGGATGCCGTCGTCCTCGACGCGGCCGTAGAAGAGGCTGGCGCCGCGGTGGGTGCAGCGCTCGATCACGACGCCGGGGTTGCCCTGTCCGTCCCGGAAGACGACGAGGTCCTCGCCGAGCACGCGGGTTTTCTGGGGCAGGGCGCCGGCGAGGAGCGTCTCCGAGCTGGCGATCGGGTGCCAGTAGCGGCGCAGCGCCTCGCCCATGGGCGTACCGGGTCCCACCTCGCGCAGGCGGGCGTTGTACGAGGGTTCCGGGCGGCCGTAAGCCGTGCCGGTGTCGATCTCTGAGGTGGTGGTCATCGTGCTGTCTCCCGTGCGGCTCGGGGACACGGCCGGTGGCCCGTGCAGGGCGTCTTCGGGGGGCCTGCGAGGGCACCGTCGTGTGCGACCCTCAAACTGATAAGTAGATTCACATTCGCATTTCTCCTCGCGGGACGTCAAGGGGTGGTTCGGGTGCCTTCCGGATCCCGGGGTCGAGGAGCTTCCGGAGCGGGTGTCGGCTCCGTATACGGTGAGTGGGTGACTACCGAACCGGCGCTCGATCTGCCGCAGCCACAGCAGGCGCGCAGTCGGCGCACCCAGCAGCGGATCCTGGAAGCGGGCACTGCCCTGCTCGAAGAGGGCGGCACCGAAGCGCTCACCATCGCGGCCGTCGCCGCTCGGGCGGGTGTTTCCGTGGGGAGCGTCTATCGGCGTTTCGGCGGCAAGGACCGCCTGGTCGCAGGCCTCCAGCACGCCATGATCGACGAGTTTCGCGCTGACATCATTCGCCGGTTCGCTCCGGTGCGCACCGATCCGGCCACCTTGGTCGCCTCGGCGGTCGCCGGAATCACTGAGACGTTCGAGGCGCACGCGCGTCTGATGCGTGTCTTCGTCGCCGCGGCCACCACTGATCCGGGAGTGGCTCAAGTGGGGTCCGAGGCCAGCATCGATGCCGGCCAGGTTTTCCGGACGTTCCTGGAGCCGGTCGTGTCGATGATCGGCGGTCCGGAGCCCGAGTTGCGCCTGGATGTCGCCTTCCGCCTGGTGTACGCGGCTTGCATGAACCGTGTGCTGCACGGTGAACACTTCGAGTCCAAGCGTCCGCTGACATGGCGTCAGCTCACCGATGAACTGGTCGACGCGGTCTGTCTGTACCTGCTCGGCAAGCCGGCGCGGTGAGTCCGGCGGTGGTTCCCTCGATGTGAATGTGATTCTATATTCGCGTTCACATCCGATGGGAAGGGACCGCTCCATGCGAGAGCCGCTCAGCTACGAGATCGCACACAGCGCCGCACTCGCCGCTCTGGAGGCAGGAAGGGCCGAGGGGCACAGGCTGTGCGCCGTCGTGGTCAACCGAAGCGGAGTCACCAAGGTTCTGCTCAGCGACGACGGCGTCGGCGTTCTCGGCGTGGAGACCGCGCGTCGCAAGGCCTATACCTCAGCCGTGAGCGGTGTCCCGACGGCCAAGTTCGCGGCCTTCGCCGCGTCCCCGAAGATGCAGGTGGCGCCTCCCCACCTGATAGATGCCAACCTTTTGCCGGTCGCCGGCGGCGTGCCCATCGTGACGGCAGACGGGGAGGTCATCGGGGCCATCGGAGTGGGCGGGGCGGATGACACCACCGACGACCGGATCGCGAACCAGGCTCGTGACGCCGTCGCGAAGATCGTCGCGTAGGTCCATTCCCTGGTGAGCCAGGGCTACCGAGGCGTCTTCGGAGTGTCGCCGTCCCTGGTTCTCAGATCGCCGCGCGGATGATTCCCACGGTCCGGGTCAGGTGTGGTTCGGCGCGGTCGGCTCGGTGGGCGACGGCCAGCTCCACGCGTGCGTCGGCCCCGGCCAGGGGCAGGTAGGCGACACCGTCGAGCGCCAGCGCGGTCACCGGCTCGGGTACGACGGCGACACCCAGCCCGCCTGCCACGAGCGTGACCAGCGTTGAGGTCTCGCCGACCTCATGGCGGATGTGCGGCTCGACGCCGGCGTCGCGCAGCAGACCCAGGACGACGTCGTACATGACGGAGCGGCGGTCGGCGGAGTGCACGATCAGGTCCTCCCCGGAGAGGTCTGCGACGCGGAGCCTCTTCCGGCGCGCGAGGGGATGCTCGACCGGTACGGCGACGACGAGTCGGTCGCGCCGCAGGGTGTGCACCGTGAGGGACAGGTCGGCCGCCGGTGGGCGGAGCAGCGCGACGTCGATCGCGCCGGTGCGCAGCGCCTCGACCTGGTCGGGTGCGAGCATCTCGCCGCGGAAGGAGAAGTCGACGCCCGGAAGCTCCGCTGTGAGCCGGCGTGAGAGCGCGGGCAGGAGGCTGTACGTCGCCGAGCCCACGCACCCGATCGCGAGGTGCCCGACCGAGCCGGCGGCGACGAGCCGTGCGTGGTGGGTGGCTTCGTCGACGTCGGTGAGGATCGCGCGGGCCCGCGCCAGGTAGGCCCGGCCGGCCTCGGTCAGATCCACGCGCCGTGTGGTGCGGTGCAGCAGCTCGACGCCGAGCTCCGCCTCCAGCTGTCGGATCTGCTGGGACAGCGGCGGCTGGGCCATGTGGAGCCGCTCGGCCGCACGTCCGAAGTGCCGCTCCTCGGCCACCGCCACGAAGTACCGCAGGTGCCGCAGATCCATATGTCGTCCATATCAATTGCATCGGATATGTGTACTTCAGAATATCGTGGCCCGGGATTAGCGTCCCTGTCATGAGTGCTTTCCTGTACGCCGCGACCCGGACGCCGTTCGGCCGCTTCAACGGCGCGCTGGCCGGCGTCCGCCCCGACGACCTCGCCGCCGCCGCGATCACCTCGACGCTCGCCCGGGTGCCCCGCTTCGACCCCGCCGCCGTCGACGACGTGGTGTGGGGCAACGCCAACGGCGCAGGCGAGGAGAACCGCAATGTCGGCCGTATGGCCGCGCTCCTCGCCGGTCTCCCGGTGAGCGTCCCTGGCACCACGGTCAACCGGCTGTGCGGGTCGAGCCTCGACGCGGCGATGACGGCCAGCCGCACCATCGAGTCCGGGGACGCCGAGGTGGTGCTCACCGGCGGTGTGGAGTCGATGACGCGTGCGCCGTGGGTACTGCCCAAGTCGGCGAAGCCCTTCCCGGTCGGCGATGTCACCGCCGTCTCCACGACCCTCGGCTGGCGGCTGGTCAACCCGCGGATGCCGAAGGAGTGGACGGTCAGTCTCGGCGAGTCCAATGAGCAGCTCCGGGACCGCTTCGGGATCTCCCGCGAGCGCCAGGACGAGTTCGCCGCCCGCTCCCACCAACTCGCCTACGTGGCCTGGGAGTCGGGCTTCTACGACGACCTGGTGGTGCCGGTCGACGGCATCGATCTCACCCGCGACGAGGGCATCCGGCCCGGATCGACCCCCGAGGTGCTGGCGGGGCTCAAGCCGGTCTTCCGTACGGCGGAGCAGGGTGGCACCATCACCGCGGGCAACGCCAGCCCGCTCAACGACGGCGCCTCCGCGGTGCTGTTGGGCAGTGAGAAGGCCGCGGCCGCGATCGGGGCCGCGCCGATCGCCCGTATCGCAGGGCGCGGGGTGATGGCGCTGGAGCCGCAGGCCTTCGGCTATGCGCCGGTCGAAGCGGCGAACCGTGCGCTGGCCCGGGCCGGGATCGGTTGGGACCAGGTGGGTGCGGTCGAACTCAACGAGGCGTTCGCCGTGCAGTCGCTCGCCTGTCTGGACGCCTGGAAGATCGACCCCGCCATCGTCAACCAGAAGGGCGGCGCCATCGCGATCGGCCACCCGCTGGGTGCCTCGGGCGGCCGTATCCTCGCCACGCTGGCCAAGGTGCTGCGCGAGACGCGGCAGCGTTACGGCGTCGCCGCGATCTGTATCGGCGTCGGCCAGGGCCTGGCCGTCGTGCTCGAGAACTGCGATGCGACGGGGGCGGTCCAGTGAGCCGGGCGGAGATCCTCGAAAGCACCGACGCGGCGGTCGCCGGAATCGAGGACGAGTCCACCGTCCTCGTCGGCGGCTTCGGGCTGGCCGGGATGCCGTTCGACCTGATCGACGCGCTGATTCGGCAGGGCGCGAAGGACCTGACGATCGTGTCCAACAACGCCGGGAACGGCGACGTCGGACTGGCCGCGCTGTTGGCCGCGGGGCGGGTGCGCAAGGTGCTGTGCTCCTTCCCGCGCCAGGCGGACTCCTGGGTGTTCGACGACCTCTACCGCGCCGGGAAGATCGAGCTGGAGGTGGTGCCGCAGGGCAACCTCGCCGAGCGGATGCGCGCGGCCGGTGCCGGGATCGGCGCTTTCTACTGTCCGACGGCGGTCGGCACGCCGCTGGCCGAGGGCAGGGAGGAGCGGGAGATCGACGGCCGGAGGTACCTGCTGGAGTACCCCATCAAGGGCGACTACGCGCTGATCGGCGCCCATGTCGCGGACACCATGGGCAACCTCGTCTACCGCAAGACCGCCCGCAACTTCGGACCGGTCATGGCCACGGCCGCGACAACGACGATCGTCCAGGTCGACGAGGTCGTCGAGCCCGGCAAGCTCGATCCCGAGGCCGTTGTCACCCCGTCCATCTACGTCGACCGGGTCGTCCAGGTCGAGGCCCGTCACTACACCGTGCAGGGGGCACGATGACCGTCACGTCCACCGACCACTGTCTCTCGATGGACGAGCTGGCCGCCGTCATCGCCCGCGACATCCCGGCCGGCTCCTTCGTCAACCTCGGCATCGGGCAGCCCACCAAGATCGCCGACCATCTGCCGGCCGGCTCCGGGGTGGTGCTGCACACCGAGAACGGCATGCTCAACATGGGCCCCAAGGCCGAGGGCGACGCGGTCGATCCCGACCTGACCAATGCCGGCAAGGTCCCGGTGACCGAGCTGCCGGGTGCGGCGTACTTCCACCACGCCGACTCCTTCGCCATGATGCGCGGCGGGCATCTCGATGTCTGCGTCCTCGGCGCCTACCAGGTCGCCTTCGACGGCGACCTCGCCAACTGGACCACCGGCGGGCCCGACGACATCCCCGCCGTCGGCGGCGCCATGGACCTCGCCATCGGTGCCAAGGACGTCTACGTGATGATGTCGCTCTTCACCCGCTCCGGTGAGCCGAAGCTCGTGGCGCGGTGCACCTACCCGCTCACCGGCGTCGGCTGCGTCAGCCGTGTCTACACGGACCACGGCGTCTTCGACGTGGGCAGCGAGGGCGTACGGATCCGCGAGACGTACGGCGTCAGCCCCGAGGAACTCGCCAAGCGGCTCGGCATCACGCTGGCTTAGCGTCTTGCGCGCAGGTCCGCAGCTGCCGACGGTCTCGGTGCCGCCCCTCATGGGGCGGCACCGAGGCCGTCGACTGATCGGCGCTACTCTCCGCTGGTGATTTCGACGTAGGTGGTGCCGGTGACCTTGCCGTGGTCGTAGGTGCCACTGACCTTGGCGCTGCCTTCATAGCCGGGTGCGGGGACCACCAGTTCCTGGTCCTTGGCGTAGACGGTGACGTTCAGCTTGGCGTGCTCGCCGGGGATGCTGACCTTCCACCGCGTGGGGTAGCTCTTGCCGGTGGTCGGGCTGGTCCAGCGGGTGGACTCGTCGGGCGTGAGGGTCGCCTCGGCGAGGGTTTGCGTGCCGTCGGGCTTCAGGATGGTCGCGAAGTTGTTCTTCTTGCCGTCGTACTGCTGGTTCCAGACGCTGACCTTGTCGCCGTTGGACAGGCTGAGGTTCATCCAGGACCAGGAGGCATTACCCGTGGTGAGGTCGGGGAGCGGTCCCCACTGGCGGTCCAGCCAGGACTGCCCGCGGACCTTCTCGGCGCGGCCGTTGAGGGTCAGGGTCCCGGAGGTGTCCACCGTGGGCAGGGCGTACTCGTAGTTGGAATACTTAGCGTCACCGAACATGGGGAAGTAGCCCGTGCCCAGGTTGTAGAGGGTGTTTCCGCGGGGGCGCAGCGTGACGTCGATGGTCCCCTCGGGGACCTTGGCGCGCAGCTTCATCTCCTTGGCGTCGCCGGTCCAGCTGATGTTGTCGGTGTGGATGTCCACGCCCTGCTTGTCGGACAGGCCCGTTCCGAGCGGGAGGGGGATCTCCGACCTCGTGTACCAGCCGGTGTCCTCGTTGACCACCGACACCTTCGAGGTGGCGCCTCCCTGCTTGCCGAAGCCAGCGTTGAGGTAGTGGACCAGGAAGCCGTACCGGTGGCCCCCGGCGGTCACGTGTGCGGTCAGGTACCAGGACTGGTTGGGCTGGTCGCGGTCATAGGTGAGGCCCGCGGCGGGGTCGACGAGGGCCGGGACGCTGGTCTGGGACAACCCCGTCTGGGAGGCGGTGGGGTGCGCCGTGGTCGAGCCGGCGGTCGTCGCGGTGGCTGTCCCCCCTGCGGCAAGGGTGAGCGAGGCGATGAGGGCGGAGGCGACGGCGGCCGCGCCGACGTTGGTCTTACGCATGATGGCTCCTTGTGTGGTTCCCCGTATCGGCACGTGTTCATGGAGTACGAAACGGTTTCGTACTCTCCGAAGTTGCGATGCCGGGCGGAGGAAAGCCTGCATGGTTGGCAAATGGATGCTCCGCCCGGCGGTGCGGGCGGCTTCGTTTGGGCGCCCTGTGGGCGACCGGATTAAATCCTACACATGTAGGATTATCTCTTGCCTGCCCCGTGTCAAGCGAGGGTCAGACGGGATCCGCTGCGCGGAACTCAGGATCGAGCGCTGACCTGGGACATTGTCCAAGCGTGAAGATCTGGACAGCTACGCTGGTCCGACTGGCGAGCAGACGCCCGTGCGGCCGACTGAGGAGGAAGTGTGGAAGACAAGCCGAGTGCCACCCGACGCCCGGGCCGCCCCAGGGCGGACTCCACTGCGGTGCCTGGCGAGCGGGACATCTTGCTCCGGGGCCTGGAGGCGTTCGCGACGCTCGGATACGACCGGGCGTCGGCGCGCGAGCTCGCCCGCCGTCTCGGGGTCGGCCCCACCTTCATCAACGACCGCTATGGCTCCAAGGCGGAGTACTGGCGCGCCGTGGTCGATACCGCGCTCGTGGCTCAACTCGAGGGCATGGTGCCGCCGGCCCCGGGGAGCGACGACGAGGAGGTGGTGCGGCAGTTCGTCACGGAGTTCTACCGCGTCAGCATCGGCGAGCCTTACCTCGCCATGTTGATGGCCGATGAGTCCGCACAGGACACCGAGCGGCTGGACTACCTTTACCAGCGTTACATCGAGCCGACACTCGCCCTCGTCGTGCCCAGCATCGAGAGGCTGATGGCCTCCGGTGGTATGGCACGGGTCCCGATGGATGTCGTGTTCTTCGCCATCATCGCTCCCGTGTCAGGACTGGTCCAGGAACCTCTCGCCCGGCGCCTGGGGAGCCCGGAACGCATGCAGCGGGCGGACCGTCACGCCAGGGCGGAGGCCCTGGCCGGACTCGTGGTGGACGGCCTGCTGGCAGCAAGGCGCCGGTGACCCGCTGGACTGGAAATGAGGCGGGGAACCGTGCCTGGGCCATCGGTGAGCTGATCACCTCGGCGCCCTATGCCGACGGCGTCGTCCACCCTGCCATGCTCCGTTGTCCTCGCCGCCGGACTGATGTGCGGGGCGGGTTCGCTCCTGTCGGCTCGGGCACCCCGCTCGAACGTTGGCCGGCCACGCGCGTGCTGCTCAGGGCAAGGGGAGGCCGTACAGTCGGCCATCCCGTGGCGGCACCGGGCTACGGTGCGCCGTTCCTGATTGATATCCGTACTCAGTGCCTTGTCGGCGCCCAGGTGTCGAATTCCCGTACGCGACCAGGCGGTCGACGACGAGCTGAATTGTGCTGTTCGGAGCGACCAGGGTTGTTGTTGATGCAGGAAGACGGCAACGGTTGATGCGGCGAAGAAGGTTGCCCGTCAGCGTCCATAGGTCGGATAAGACGCTCGGAACTGGCCCCTCGCTCGGGCCAGCAAGCGGCGGCCGCATGGTGAAAGTCGATGCGGCCGCCGCTGCCGTGAGAAGGTTCCGTCGCCCGATGGTGATGCCGGGACGACGAGAATCAGACGCCGTAGGGGTTGTCGATGATGTAGACCCAGTCCCCCTCGCTCGTCCTCCTCATCACCTCGACCGCCTTCCCCTCCACGATGGCGCTTTCGCTCGTGATCCGCCAGGACGGCTGGACCATCGCCAGGTCGCCGTTCTGATGGACCGACGCGGCCACCACCTCCATGGTGCTGGGCGAGGCGAGGTAGGGCTTCAGCGCCTCCTTGATGCTTTCCCTGCCGTAGACGGGCTCCTGTCCCGGTCCCGGTACTAACATGGCGTCTTCGGCGAACAGGGAACCCAGGCCGTCGAGGTCCTGGTCCTTGAGGTACTGGGCGAAGCGCTCGTGCACGACTTCCGGTTTCATATTCTTTCCTTTTCTCTTCGTTTCTTCGTTGCGGACGAGCGGGTCGGCCACAGGCCGATCCATGTGAGCCATTGACCGGTGACGGGCGGCGTCAGCCCCAGTAAAGCTGCTGGGCGCTGTCGTGCGCGCCAGCGCGGTGACCGCAGCCGCTCCCGCGACTGCGGCGGCATAGGAGGAGCGTGCCGGTGCGCCACCGGCACTGGGTGAGGTGTCAGCGGGTGTGCGGCTCCGGCAAGGTGACGGGCTCGCCCGGGGTGGGCCAGTGCAGCGGGGCGCCGGCGGCGTCGAAGGTCTGCTGGACGTGGCTGCGGTCTTCGGTGTAGTGAGCCCAGCCCTCGGCGTGCACGGCGACCACGAGGGGATCGTCGAGCAGGCGGCGGGCCTCGACGGCCTGGACCGCGGTCAGCGACAGCCGTACGGTACCGAACGCCTCGAAGCCGGCCGCGCCCAGGTGCAGCAGCGCCACGTCGACGCGGTACCGGCCGGCCAGGGCGCTCATCGCGTCCAGGTCGACGGTGTCACCGGAGACGTACACCGTCGGTGCCGAGCCGTCGTCGGTGTGCAGGAGGAAGCCGGTGACCGGGCCGGTGAGGGTCTCGGTGCCGAGGGGGCCGTGGCGGGCGGGGACCGCGGTGATGTTCAGCGGCATGCGGCCCGGCTTCGACAGGGTCCGGGTCTGCCAGGGCTCCAGGCCGACGGCTGCTCCCCCGAGATCGGCGGCGCCGGCGACGGTGGTGAACACCTGCGAGGCACCGGAGGCCACCGCACGCCCGGCGGTGTCGAGGTTGTCCAGATGCCCGGTGTGGCTGACCAGGACCGCGTCGAGAGCGGGCAGTTCCCCGGGCTTCAGTGCCGGGTCGGCGGTCTTGCGCACTGGGACCGAGCCGTCCTGGTACTCGGTGCCGGCTGCGTCGAAGGTCGGGTCGGTCAGTAGCGTCCAGCCGGCCAGGCGGATCAGCGCGGTGGGGCCGCCGAGCACCGTCACGGTGTTCGCGTCACGGGTCACGGCGTCGTCGGTTGCCACGGGTTACTCCTTGACGATCAGGGGTTGGTCCCCTCACTCTGACCGAGTTACTTTCTAGAGGGAAGTACATACCTTCAGGTGAGGTGAGCACGTGCAGGAAAGCACGCGAGGCAACGTCCGTAATCCCGCCTGCCCCGGCAGGCAGCTGTTCGACCTGGTCACCGCCCGGTGGGCCGCCCTGGTCCTGGTCGACCTCGTGAACGGCCCGCAACGCTGGTCCGAGCTGCGCCGGCGGGCCGGCGGCGTCAGCGACAAAATGCTCGCGCAGACCCTGCGCGACCTCGAAACCGGCGGACTGATCACCCGCACCGTTTACACCGGCCGCCCACCGACAGTGCAGTACGCCCTGACCGACCTCGCCCGCGACGCCACCCCCGCACTGCAACACCTGCAGAACTGGGCCGAAGAACACACCCACGAATACGACCACCACCGACGCACCCACACCACCCACCCGACACCCTGAACAAGGCAGGTTCAACGCACACACGTCACCGCGTTTCCACCGTCTGAGTCAGCGCTCTGACCAGCATGAACCGCGCGCAAACCTCAGGACTCGATCACGGCTCGCCGTCATTCGTGAGGTTCCCCCGAGACGCGAAGGATGCTGAGCTTGACTCTGTCGGTGATCTTGGAGTTCTCCGGTGCGCCGCGGTGATCGGTGGGCATGCTCGGGGTGTTCCACGAGTCCGTGCAGATGTGGAGGTGTCCGTTGTCGCTCCGTCCTCGTTCCGGTGAGCAAGTACCGCCTCTGACCGCGCAGGTCGCGCGGGCGAGCAACCTGGGTGGCACGACGGCGATGTGGGTGAGAGACCGCCTCGACGGGCTGTGGTGTGACGAGGACTTCGCCGACTGGTACCCGCGAGACGGACGCCCGGGCCTCTCGCCCGCCCAGCTGGCCACCGTCTGCGTGCTGCAGTTCGTGCTCGGCCTGTCGGACCGGCAGGCCGTCATCCGTTACGCCATCGCTTGCCGGTCCGCAGGTTGATACCGACGATCCGGCAGGCTTCCGCGCTGCTGTAGCCCTGCTGCGTGAGCTGGAAGTATGCCTCCCGCTCACGCGTCAGCCGACGCCCTCTCCCAGTCCGGTCGACCCGGATCTCGAAGTCCATCGCACCCCTTGAGCTGGGGTGTTGCAACGACCACTAGAACTGAAGCAACGACGGGGGCGCCCGGACCTGTGCGTCAGCAGTGCGTGGGTGTACGGGAGAGCCGGGGCGAAGGCTGTTCCGTACGGTGGGCGCGCGGGTGCCGGCGGCCCAGCCGGACGACGAGTGTGTCCAGCGCCGCGCTCAGCGCGACCGTCGCCACGATCGCCACGGCCAGCAGGACCGCGAAGCGCTCCCAGAACTCCGGTGTGAGACTCGTGCCCACTGTCCTCACTCTCCTTCACCCGGGCTGTTCCCTTGACTGACAGTCAACTCCGATGCCTCACAGGGGAGATGAGGCGAACGGCCCGCGCACCGGCCCCGCCTCGCAGGGCCGGACGGCCTCTTGCCGGGCCCGAGCGGCCCGTGGCCCCCGCCCGGCACCTCCGCGCACGCTGGATACGACAGGACAGGCCACGACTGCGGAGGATCCCATGGACGCCGGCCCGTACACCGTGAGCGACGTGATGACCCACGCGGTCGTCGCCGTCGGCCGGGAGACCCGTTTCAAAGACATCGTCACCCTGATGGAACGGTGGCAGGTCACCGCCGTCCCCGTCCTGGAGGGCGACGGCAGGGTCATCGGCGTCGTCTCCGAGGCCGACCTGCTGCCGAAGGAGGAGTTCCGCGACAGTGCCCCCGACCGGGTCGTCCAGCGCGAGCGCCTCGCCGACCTGGCGAAGGCGGGCGCCCTGACCGCCGGGGAGGCGATGAGTACGCCGGCCGTGACCGTGCACGCCGACGCCACCCTGCCCGAGGCCGCGCGCATCATGGCCCGCCGCCGGGTCAAGCGGCTGTACGTCATCGACGGGGAAGGGTTCCTCGAAGGCGTCGTCAGCCGCGCCGACCTGCTGAAGGTGTTCCTCCGCGAGGACGGCGAACTCGCCGGGGAGGTACGACGGGTGATCGTTCCGGTCACGGACGGCCGGCTCGGGGTCGAGGTCGCCGACGGCGTCGTCACCCTGACCGGCAGCACCGTGGTGGACACGGCCGAGCGGCTGGCGCGGACCGTCGAGGGCGTCGTCGGCGTCCGCTGCCGCCTCGTACCGACGGCTCCCTGATTCTCGGGACAGAAACGCGCGGCCGGTTCACACCGGCCGCGCATCTGCGTGCTTCCAGGGTCAGCCGCTGTTCACCGGGATGGTCCGGGTGCCCGTCTCCTCGGTGCGCTCGGCCCGCAGGGTCAGCACGCCCTCGGAGACGGTGATCTCGACGTCCTTGCCGGGGTCGACGCCCGGCAGCTCGGCGCGCAGCACGTACCCGCCGTCCGCCAGGTGCTCCTCGACGCGGATGCCGTGCAGCCCTGCGGGGCCGTGCAGCCCGGGAAGCCCGGCCTCGACCCAGCCGAACAGGTCGGGCAGTACCGGCCAGCCGGGGAACCGTTCGATCATGCCGCTCATGCGCTTCCTCCTCTCTGTGTCCGTCAATTCCAGGATGACGGGGGAGAGTCGGAGAAGCCGTGAGCCGACGGTCCCTCACGGGGGACCGGTCGGCCCCGGCGCGCTACCCGGCGGTCACCGGGACCCGCCACACGAGCGTCGTGCCGCCCCCGTCGGGGCACTCCCACTCCAGCCGCCCGCCCAGCTCCCGGGCCCGCTCCTCCATGTTGAGCAGCCCGCTGCGCCGGCCCTGGGCCGGGATGCCGACGCCGTCGTCGCGGACGGTCAGGACCAGCTCGTGGCCGTCGGTGGTCAAGGAGACCTCCGAGGCACTCGCGCGGGCGTGCCGGGCGACGTTCGTCAGGGCCTCGGACAGGACGGCCACGGCGTGGTCGGCGACCGGCTTGGGGACGTCCGTGTCGATCAGGCCCTCCATGCGGACGCTCGGCGCGAAGCCGAGCGCCGGGGCCGCCTCGCCGACCACCCGCACTGCGCGAGCCCGCAGCCCGGTACCGGCGGTACCTTCCCGGGTGCGCAGGCCGAAGATCGTCGACCGGATGATCTTGATGGTCTCGTCGAGGTCGTCGACCGCGCGCAGGACCCGCTCGGAGGCTTCGGAGTGCTCGATGAAGCGGCCGGCGCTCTGGAGGGTCATGCCTGTCGCGAACAGCCGCTGGATCGCGAGGTCGTGGAGGTCGCGGGCGATGCGGTCGCGGTCCTTGAGGACCGCGATCTCCTCGGCGTCCCGGCGCCGCTGCGCCAGCTCCATCGCGATGGCGGCCTGGGCGGCGAACACCTGGAGGGGTTCGATCTCCTTGCCGGTGAACGGCACCCGCCCGGATTCCCGCACCAGCAGCAGCACGCCGCGTACCCCGTCGTCGGCGGTCCCGACGGGCACGGCCACGGACGGGCCGAGGGCGGGGACGAGCGACAGCTTCTCATCGCTGGTGACGGCACTCCCACGGGTGAACGCCGTACCGACCAGACCCCCTTCGGCGGACAGCACGAGACCGCGCAGGGCGTCCGCCTCCTGGCCGATCGCCAGCTCGACCGTGAACGACCCGGTGTCCTCCATCGGCATCGCGACGACGGCGAGTGCGGAGCCCGTGATGTCCCGGGCCTGCCCGGCGATCAGCCCCAGCACCTCCGCCTGCCCGTCGCCCGACATCAGCCGGTGGGTGATCTGCGTGTTCGCGCCCAGCCAGCGTTCCCGCAGGCGGGACTCCGCGTACAGGCGGGCGTTGTCGATCGCCACCCCGGCCGCGACGGCGAGCGTCGACGTCACGGAGACGTCCTCCTCGTCGAACAGGACACCGCCGCGTTTCTCGGTGAAGTACAGGTTGCCGAAGACCTGGTCGCGGACGCGGATGGGGACGCCGAGGAAGGTGTTCATCGGGGGGTGATGCGGGGGGAAGCCGTACGACGCGGGGTGGTCGGAGATCTTCGCGAGCCGCAGCGGCTCGGGGTGGTGGATCAGCTCGCCCAGGATGCCGTGGCCCTCCGGGTACGGGCCGATCTCGGCGATCTGCTCGGGGCTGATGCCGACGGTGTGGAACGCGGACAGGCGTTTCCCGTCGGGGCCGATGACCCCCAGCGCCGCGTACTCGGCGTCCACCAGGACCGCCGCGGCCTCCACGATGGAGTGGAGCGCCTGCTCCAGATCCAGTTCCCGGCCGACCGACAGGACGGCCTCCAGGAGGCTGTGCACCCGGTCCCGGGTCCCCCGGGCCGCGTCGAGCCGTACCTGAAGCTCGTCCAGCAGTTCGTCCAGCCGCAGTTGAGGCAGCCGTACCCGGGCCTCCTCAGGACTTCCCACCAGCACTCCTCGACATCTCCGTGTGCCGGTCTATCCGGTCACGCTCAAGGTAATGGGCGACGACCCCGGAGAACACCGAGAACGGGCCAACTCCCCTCAGGGCCGACCGGCCCCCGGACCGGGACGGACAGCACCTGCCCCACGCGCGCCCGCCGCACGACGCTGGACCCGCGGACGAACAGGAAGGACGTGAGGCACATGACGGAGCACGGAGCCGTACGGGTCAGGGCCCAGGGCGAAGTCGACGAGGAGGCCGTCACCCGGCTCCTCGTGAAACTCCGCGCGGCCTGCGGACGTCTGGGCCTCCCCGCCGAGGGCGCCCTGACCGTGGTGAGGGCGGCGGCCCACCACGTACGACGGCCCTGGACCGCGACGGCCCGGCTCCTGGTGGACGGCACGGTCGTCGTCGTCCACGCCGAGGAGACCACCGCGCGGGCCCTGGCCGACCGGCTGGAGGACCGGGTCCTGACGCGGGCAGGACAGGCCGCGCACCGCCGTACGCACACACCGCCCCCGTGGCGCACGGACTCCGGGACATGAAGGGCCGACCGGCCCCGGATCCGGGACCAACGGCACCAGCGTCCGCGTCCCCATGGCGGGACAGTGGGGACAGGAGCGGCACTCACCCCGGTGGTGCCGCTCCGCCCGTACGACCGGGCCCCGCCCTCTCACAGAGACCCGCCATGACCGACGACTCCAGCTCCACCCCGGCCCCTGCGCGCAGAAGCGTCGAACTCGACAGCGTCGAGGCGCTGCGGCTGCTGGGCAGTGTCTCCCTCGGGCGTGTCGTCTTCACCAGGCACGCACTGCCGACAGTCCGCCCGGTCAACCACGTCCTCGTCGACGGCGCCGTCGTCATCCGCACCCACGAGCACGCCGCCCTCACTTTGCACACCGCCCACACCAACGGCACGGGCGTCGTCGTCGCCTACGAGGCCGACGACATCGACCCCCGCACCCACCTCGGCTGGAGCGTCGTCGTCACCGGCTACGCCCACCTGATCACCGACCCGACCGAACTCGCCCGCTACGACGCCCTGCTGCACCCCTGGGTGGACCGGGCCATGGAACACGCGGTCCGGATCGTCCCGGCACTGGTGACGGGGGTACGGCTCACAGAAGGAGGCCGTCATGCGTAACCGTCAAGATGAAGCAATCTCGCTGATCCTGGAAGATTTAAAAAAATACCGGGCGATCTTATGCGAATTGCAGGATGCCGCAAGGGAGGAAGTGGAATCCGAGGCTGAAAAAGAGAAGAAAAAGAGAGGGTTTGAAGGCTTCTCCTTCCGCTCTTGACGGTCTGCTGACCATAGCGTGCGGCGCTGTGCAGCTATTCACGGGGCTGCACATGCTGGGCGGCGCTGCGGCCGTTGTGCACGGTATCGGACAGCTCTCGGCCCCCGGCTCGAAGTTTACCGAGGCCATGAGTATGGTCCGCAAGGCGCTGACTCCGGCCGAGACCGTGATCCGCGAGACCGTGAACATGATCGCACCTGGCGTAGACGGTCAGCCGGGAGTTCGGAATACACTTTTCTTGGCCGCCGGTTTGGAGGCCGGCGCGGATGGAATCAACGCATTGAACCTCCCTGGCGGGAGGAATGGTCCTCGCGCAGGAAATGCAAGGCGGCGGAGGACTGTTGTGAGAAGGGTCGAGCCGGATGACGGAATGGGTGTTCGGTCGGAATCTCCCCAGGGTGGAGTGCCCGACGTTCCGCGGCCCGGCGAGGTCGACGGGAAGCCGCCAGATCCTCCCGCTCTGCCAGGTTTTCCGACCCGGTTGTAGGTGACGGCACGGGGCATGCCACCCGCAAGGAGCGGGGCAGTACGGTCCGCGCGCCTGTGTCGAACCCGAAGACGCTGCGACCCAGAGTGTGAGCCGGAGGCTCTGGCCACGCTTGTCGGCGTCGATCACGATGCCCCGGATCCACCAGGCACCGGCGTCATCGTTCATCCCTCCCGCACCGCCGGCGCCGGAGAGGCGTCACTTGGGCTGTTCGGTCCCTTTCGAACGGAGTTCGCAGGGTTCGAACGGCCCTTCCTGGCGTCGTGCGTGCTCGGCTTGGCTTGTCTCATGGACGACACGGACATGAGGTCCGCGGCGCTGAGCGCGGCCCGGACCGACGGCACGACCGTCGTGACCCTCTGCGGAGAACTCGACCTGCTGGCGGTGACAGCCCTCGGGCCCGCCCTGGACGACCT
Organism: Streptomyces sp. 4F14; assembly: GCF_048159485.1. Taxonomy (NCBI): domain Bacteria; kingdom Bacillati; phylum Actinomycetota; class Actinomycetes; order Kitasatosporales; family Streptomycetaceae; genus Streptomyces; species Streptomyces sp. 4F14. Next base: position 24,995 of record NZ_JBLRVY010000041.1, on the reverse strand, counting down.
CACCACCGGCCCGCGCCCCGATGTGGTGCTGGACCTGCGCCCGGTGACCTTCGTCGACTGCTGCGGGCTCGGCCTGCTGTGCCGGGCCCGCAACCGGGTCCGCGCGGCCGGCGGCAGGCTGCGGCTGACCGTGCCCGGCCCCCGCTTCGTACGGCTGCTGCGGCACGCGGGACTCGGCGACGCCTTCGAGCTGTGCCCGGAGCCGGTCCACAGCCGTGCCGGGTGAGGGTCGAACGGCCCTTCCACCAGGGCGGTTCGTCCCGCAGAGGCCACCTGTCCGGCCCCTGCGCAGGCCCGCCGGGGACTGGCACCTTCGAAGCGTCGTCACGACCCGGAGGAGGTGCGGACCGATGCGTGGAACCCGGCGCGCGAGGAAACGGCTGTGGCGGTGGCGCGGCAATCCGCTGCGACGCCCCGACGACATCACCGAGGCGTGGCTCCTCCTGGCCGTCTGGCTGCTGATCGCCGTGGCCGGCACCGTCGTAGGCATGCTGACGGCCCACGCCGCCGACGAGATGTTCGCCCGGCAGCGGGAGCAGCGCCACCCCGTGCGGGCGGTCCTCCTCGACGACGTGCCCAAGAGCGCGGGCCTGGGCGGGACCGCGGGCGACCGGCACTCCGCGGTGGTCCGCTGGAGCGCCCCCGACGGCTCCGCACGCACCGGCCGAACCCTGGTCGACGCCGGGCAGCGGGCCGGGGCCACGGTCGTGGTCTGGCAGGACATGCAGGGCCGCCTCACGATCGAGCCACCGGACGCCCTGGAGTCCGCCGTCGAGTCGGCGACTCTCGGCGCCGGTGCCGCCTGCGCTCTCGCCGGCGCCCTGTACGGGGCGGGGCGGGTCGCCCGCTGGCAGCTCGACCGGCGCCGGATAGACAGCTGGGGGCGGGAGTGGGACGTGGTCGGTCCGCTATGGGGGCACCGGACGGGATGACGCGGACGCGCGGGCAGCGGGGGAACGTTCGGCCCCTGAGCCCGCGCCCAGACCCCGGGACACACCCACCTCCTCCTCGTACCGGAAGGCGGACAGCCATGGAACCCGTCGTGGTCCTCACCCGCACCGACACCTCCGAGACCGGCCGGGCCGCCGCCCGCTGGGCGGAACAGGAGGCCGCACTGCGTGCATTACCCCTCCGTGCGCCGGACGCCCCCGAGGCGTGCGTCGCCGCCGTGACCGTCGGCGAGACCCGCGCCGTGACGCTCCTCGACACCGTGCCCGGCCCCGTGGTCCTGGTCCCCGACGGGTACGCCGACAGCCGGCGCCGTACCGACGTCGTCCTCGGTGTCGACGCCCGCGAACCGTCGGATGCTGTCCTCGGCTTCGCCTTCGGCAGCGCCCGGCTGCGGGGTGCGCGCCTGCGGGCCGTACACGCCTGGGCGCTGCCTCCCGAGGCCGCCGCGCTGCCCTTCGGCGTGCCGGAGGAGGACCGGGCCGGCTGGGAGGACCACGAGGTGCAGGTGCTGTTCCACGCGCTGCGGCCCTGGCGGGCGAAGTATCCCGAGGTGCCCGTCTTCGAAGACGTCCTCCTGTTCACCCCGGCCGAAGCGCTCCTGCACCACCGGTCCCGTGCCGCCCTGATCGTGGTCGGCGGCCCGCCCGGCGTCGTCGTACGGACCTTGCTGCGCGAGTCGGGCTGCCCGGTCGCGGTGGTGCCGGCGTACGGCGGGTGACGCCGTCAGCGCTTCTTGAGTTCCCCGGCGATCCGCCCCGCCCACTCCTCGACCGCGTCGAAGTCCCGGAAGTCCCCGCCCTTGCCGGCCGCGAGGATCCGCCCGGCGATCCAGCCCCGCGCGCCCTCCTCCAGGCAGCCGCCGAACGTGACGTGCCCGCGGGCGTTCAGTGAGGTCATGGTCCGCCGGACGCCCCGTACGGGCGGGATGTCCCGTTCGGTGGCCGACGCGTCGAGCGGCCCGCTGCTGAACAGCCACAGGGGCCGCTGGGCCAGGGCGCGGCGGTGGCGCCGTACGAGGCGGCGGGCGTCGCGGTGCCAGCGGCCCGCGTACAGGGCGCCGCCGACCACGACGGCCTCGTAGCGGGTCACGTCGGTGACCGAGCGGGCGGGGCGGGTCTCGGTGCCGAGGCCCCGTTCGCGCAGGGCGGCGGCGACCGCGTCGGCGATGCGTGCCGTCGACCCGTTGGTGGTGCCGTAGGCGACCAGGACGGTCATGGCGATCCCCTCTCACCATGCTTCGCGTGTGTGCGTGTCGTCCAGGCGGTGCGTCAGCCGGTCCACGACGTCGACCACGCCGTCGACCCGGCGGGTCATGGCGACGGCGATCTCCGTGTCGCTGCGCAGCTCCAACTGCCCTCGCAGCGTCACCACGCCGTCCGTGACGAAGACGTCGGCGCCGTACGGGGGCAGCAGCAGGCCGCGCACCATCACCTCGGCGACCACCTCGGCGCGGATCTCCGCGTCGGGCCGCAGGAACACCCGGAGCAGGTCGCTGCGGGTGACGATGCCGACGAGCCGGTCCTCGACGTCGAGGACCGGGAGCCGCTCGACGCGCCGTTCGGCCATGGTGCGGGCGGCCTCCGCGATGGTGTCCTCGGCGTGGACGGTGACCGGCGGCTCGGACATGAGCTGTCCCGCCGTGCGCGCCGTCGCCTTGGCGGCCCGGCGCCGGGCCGCGCGGGTCAGCCGGGCCAGGCGGGGCGGCTCCCATCCCGCCTGGCGCACCATCAGGTCCGTCTCGGAGACCACCCCGAGGACCTTGTCGTCGCCGTCGACCACCGGCAGCCCGCTGATCCGGTGGCGCGCGAGCAGCCGCGCGACCTCCTTGAACGGGGTGTCGCGGCCGGCGTGGACGACGTCGGCGGTCATCACGGAGCCCACCTTGTCGTGCTTCATGGCTGTTCCTTCTCACCTCAGTCGGCGCAGGTAGGGGTCGTGGGCCCGGTGCGGCAGCAGCCGGATCCGGGCGTCGAGGACGCTGACGCCGTCCGGCGTGGCGTGGACCGGGTTGAAGTCGGCCTCGGTGAGCTGCGGCAGGTCGCAGGCCATCCGGGACAGCCGCAGGAGGAGCTGCTCCAGGTCCTCCAGGGCGAGCGGGCCGTCGAACAGCAGGGGCGCACAGCGCGGGGATGTCATCAGGTCGTGCACGTCGTGGTCGGTGAGCGGGGCGAGGCGGGCCGCGTGGTCGGCCAGCACCTCCGTCGCCGTACCGCCGAGGCCGAACAGGACGAGCGGCCCGAAGACCCCGTCCTGGACGACACCCGCGAACAGTTCGGTGCCCCGGCCGGCGAGCGACTGCACCAGGACGCCGGCCATCTGCCCCTCGAACCGCTCCTTGAGGTCGCGGAACGCGGTCCGCACCTGTGTGTCACCGCGCAGATCGAGCCGGACGGCGCCCTGGGCGCTCTTGTGGACCAGCCCCGGCCAGTGGGCCTTCAGGGCGACCCGCCCGTCGGCCCCGCGCAGCCGCTCCGCCGCACACACCGCCTCATCCTCCGTCCGCGCCCAGGCCCAGGGGATCTGCGGCACGCCGTAGCAGGCGAGGAGATCGGCGCAGGTGCGAGGGTCGAGCCAGCCCCCGTCGGGGTGTGCGACCAACCAGGCGCCGACGACGTCGCGGGCGCGGGAGGTGCCGACGCCGTCGAGGTCCGGTACGGTCCCGGCGGGCCGCTCCAGCCACGCCGCCCGGTCGGCCGCGTGCGCCAACGCCCGCGCCGCCGCCTGCGGTTCGGCGTACGACGGGACCTCGCCGCCCCCGGCGGCGGGCAGCAGCCGTACCGGCACGTCCTGCTCCAGCCGTACGGCCAGCACCGGCTTCGTACGCCGGCCCGGCCCCGAGGTGAGGGCGCGCACCTGGTCGTCGCCGGTCGCGGCGGCTACCGCCGTCGGCACCAGGGCGACCAGCACGGCGTCGACGCCCGCGTACGTCAGGATCCGGTCGACGCACGCGGTGAGCTGAGCCTCCGTCACGGCGGCGGTCGCGTCGACCGGGTTCCCGGCCGTGGCACCCGGAGGCAGGTCCTCCAGCACCGCGTCCGGGAGCACCGGCAGCGCGAGACCCGCCTCCGTGCACGCGTCGGCGGCCAGCACCCCCGCCCCGCCCGCGTTCGTCACGATCGCCACCCGCGCCCCCTCGGGCAGCGGCTGGGAGTGGAACAGGGCGGCCGTCTCCAGGAGTTCACCGACCGAACGCGTCGCCGTGATCCCGGCCTGGGTGAACAGGGCCCGCCGCGTCATGGTCGGGGTGGCCGCTGCGGCGGTGTGAGAGGCGGCGGCACGCCGGCCCGCGTCGGTGCGCCCGGCGTCCACGGTCAGCACCGGAATGCGCCGGGTGACCCGGCGGGCCGTACGGGAGAACGCGCGCGGATTGCCGAAGGACTCCAGGTGCAGTACCGCCAGCCGGGTCCGGCCGTCGTCCTCCCACCACTGGAGCAGGTCGTTGCCGCTGACGTCGTACTTGTCGCCGAGCGACACGAACGACGACACCCCGATCCCCAGCCGGGACATCCCGTCGAGCAGCGCGATCCCCACCCCGCCGGACTGGACGGCGATCCCGGCGGCGCCGGGCAGCGGATGCCCCGCCGCGAACGTGGCGTCCAGCCGCAGCGTCGGGTCGGTGTCGGCGATGCCGAGACAGTTGGGGCCGACCAGCCGCATGCCGTACGTCCGGCAGGCGGTCAGCAGGCCCCGGGCCTGGCCGGCGTCCAGGCCCGAGGACACCACGACGAGCGCCCGCACCCCGGCCTTCCCGCACTCCTCGGCCGTCGCCGCGACCGCCGGCGCGGGCACCGCGACGACCACCAGGTCGGGGATCTTCGGCAGCACGCTCACGGACGGGTACGACGGCACGCCGAGGATCGAGGTCACGCTCGGGTTCACGGCGAACAGGCGGCGGGTGAAACCGCCCGTGTGCAGGTGGTGCAGGACCGCCCGGCCCACCGAACCGGGTGTGCGCCCCGCGCCGACGACCGCGACCGCCTCCGGCCGCAGCAGCGGGCGCAGGCTCGCCACGTCGGCGCGGCGCCCGCGGCCCTCGACGGCCGCGAGGTAGGCGTCGTCCTCGTCGAGGCGGATCGTGCAGCGCACCTCCGGGCCCTCGAACCGGCGTGAGGTGCGCAGGCCCAGGTCGGCGAAGAGCCGCAGCACCTCACGGTTCTCGCTCAGCGCGTCGGCCGTGAACACGGCGACGCCCTCCGCGCGAGCCGCCCACACCAGGTGCTCGACCAGGAGGGTCCCCACCCCCCGGCCATGTATCCCCTCGGCGACCGCGATCGAGATCTCCGCCCGGTCGCCGTCGCCGCCGGTGTCGTACTCGGCGATGCCGAGGACCTGCCCGCGCACCTCGGCGAGCAGGGCCCGGTAGCCCGGCCGGGCGGGCGCGCAGGCCCGGTCGGCGGCCAGGGCGGCCGAGCGCCGGCTCGGCGAGAAGAACCGCAGCCGCAGGTTCTCCGGGGACATCTCCTCGTACAGCCCTTCCACCTGATCGTGGTCGCCGGGCCGTACGGGCCGGATGCACGCGGTGGTGCCGTCGGCGAGCAGCGCGTGGGCGGGGGAGCGGTCGAGCAGGTCGTCCTTCATCGGGGGGCTCCTTCGGGAACGGTCAGGCCATCAGGCGGGTGAGGTCCAGCAGCCGGTTGGTGTAGCCCCACTCGTTGTCGTACCAGCCGAAGACCTTCGCCAACGGGCCGTTGACCTGGGTCAGGGCGGGGTCGAAGACACAGGACGAGGGGTCGCCGATCACGTCGCGGGAGACGATCGGGGCGTGCGAGACGCGCAGCACACCCCGCAGCGGGCCCTCGGCAGCCGCCTCGAACGCGTCGTTGACCTCGTCCCGGGTCACCGGACGGTTCAGCACCACAGTCAGGTCGGTGAGCGAGCCGTCCTCCACCGGGACGCGCACCGCGATCCCGTCCAGGGCCCCGGCGAGCTCCGGCAGGACCAGGCCCACCGCGCGGGCCGCGCCCGTGCCGGTCGGGATGATGCTGAGGGCGGCGGAGCGGGCCCGCCGCAGGTCCTTGTGAGGGCCGTCGATCAGGGACTGGTCGTTGGTGTAGCCGTGGACGGTGGTGAGCATGCCGCGCTCGACGCCGAACGCGTCGTCGAGGACCTTCACCATCGGCGCGACACAGTTCGTGGTGCACGACGCGGCCGACACGATGCGGTCGTGCTCACGGTCGTAGGCGTCGTGGTTGACGCCCACCACGAGCGTCGCGTCCACGCCCTTGCCCGGCGCGGACAGCAGCACACCGCGGGCTCCCGCCTTCAGGTGCAGAGCCGCCGAGTCGCGGTCGCGGAAGCGGCCGGTGGACTCGACGACGAGCTCCACGCCCAGTTCCGCCCAGCGCAGCGCGGCCGGGTCGCGCTCGGCGGTGACGGCGATGCGGTGGCCGTCCACGGTGATCGACCGCTCGTCGTGGCCGACCTCCCGCCCCAGACGCCCGAACGTCGAGTCGTACTCCAGCAGATGGGCGAGGGTCGCGGCGGGGGCCACGTCGTTGACGGCGACGACCTCGATGTCCTCGCCGCGCTCCAGGGCCGCGCGCAGATAGGTGCGGCCGATCCGGCCGAAGCCGTTGATGCCGACACGTACGGTCATGGCGGTGAACTCCTTCTCGTGGCAGGGGTGTTCAGGCGTCCCAGGTCCAGTCGGTGATCTCCGGCAGGTCGGTGCCGTGTTCGCGGATCCATGCGTGGTGGCGGGTGCGGGCGTCGGTCATGGCCTGGCGGACGGACGCCGCGTGGACCGGGAGGCCGGGGACTCGGTCGATGACGTCCATGACGAGGCGGTAGCGGTCGAGGTCGTTGCGGACGACCATGTCGAAGGGGGTGGTCGTGGTGCCGGACTCCTTGTAGCCGCGTACGTGGAGGTGGGGGTGGCCGGTGCGGCGGTAGGTGAGGCGGTGGATGAGCCATGGGTAGCCGTGGTAGGCGAAGATGACGGGTTTGTCGGTGGTGAAGAGGCCGTCGTACTCGAAGTCGCTCATCCCGTGCGGGTGTTCCTCGCGCGGCAGGAGCCGCGTCATGTCGACGACGTTGACGACCCGCACCGAGAGAGAGGGCAGGTGACGCCGTAGCAACTGGGCGGCGGCCAGGACTTCTTGGGTGGGGACGTCGCCCGCGCAGGCGAGGACGACGTCCGGTGCGCCGCCGTTCTCCGTGCCGGCCCAGTCCCAGATCCCGGCGCCGCGCGCGCAGTGCGCCCGTGCTTCGTCCATCGACAGCCAGTCGAAGCAGGGCTGCTTGCCGGCCACGATCACGTTGACGTGGTCCCGGCTGCGCAGGGCGTGATCGGCCACGCAGAGCAGGGTGTTGGCGTCCGGCGGGAGGTGGACCCGGACGACCTCGGGGCTCTTGTTGAGGACGTGGTCGACGAAGCCGGGGTCCTGGTGGGAGAAGCCGTTGTGGTCCTGGCGCCACACGTGCGACGTCAGCAGGTAGTTGAGAGAGGGGATCGGTGCCCGCCAGGGCAGCTCGCGCGAGGTGCGCAGCCACTTGATGTGCTGGTTGACCATCGAGTCGACGATGTGCACGAACGCCTCGTAGCAGGAGAACAGCCCGTGCCGCCCGGTCAGCAGATACCCTTCCAGCCAGCCCTGGCAGAGGTGTTCGGAGAGGATCTCCAGGACGCGTCCGTGCCGGTCGAGGTGCTCGTCGACCGGCAGGTGCTCGGCCTGCCACGCCTTGCCGCTGGCGCCGAAGACTGCCTGGAGCCGGTTGGAGGCGGTCTCGTCGGGGCCCACGATCCTAAAGTCCCGCCGCAGCCGCGTGTCCTTCATGATCTGCGCGAGCAAGTCGCCCAGCACGCGGGTGGGTTCGTGCAGGGACGTGCCCGGCTTGTCGACGGGGACGGCGAACAGGTCGAGGTCCTTGAGGGGGAGTTCGTGGACGAGGAGGCCGCCGTTGGCGTGCGGGGTTGCGCCGAGGCGTCGGGTGCCCTCGGGGACGCAGGCCAGCACGTCGGCGGTGGGACGTCCGTCGGGGCCGAAGAGTTCCTCGGGCCGGTAGGAGCGCAGCCACGCCTCCAGTTGCCGTAGGTGGTCCGGGTTTTCGCGGACCTGGGTGAGGGGGACCTGGTGCGCGCGCCAGGTGCCCTCGACGGGCTCGCCGTCCACCTCCGCCGGCCCGGTCCAGCCCTTCGGGGTGCGCAGGACGATCATCGGCCAGTGGACGCGTTCGGCGACGCCGTCCTCGCGGGCGGTGCTCTGCATGACGGCGATCAGGTCGAGGGCCCGGTCCATGGCCTCGGCGAGCGCGTGGTGGACCTGCGCCGGGTCGTGGCCGGACACGTACAGGGGCTCGTGGCCGTATCCGCGCAGGAGTTCGTCGAGTTCGGGCTCGGGGAGGCGGGACAGCACTGTCGGGTTGGCGATCTTGTAGCCGTTGAGGTGCAGGACCGGCAGGACCGCGCCGTCGTGCACGGGGTCGAGGAACTTGTTCGCGTGCCAGGACGCGGCCAGCGGACCCGTCTCGGCCTCGCCGTCGCCGATCACGCAGGCGACCAGCAGACCGGGGTTGTCGAAGGCGGCGCCGTAGGCGTGTGCGAGGGAGTAGCCCAGCTCGCCGCCCTCGTGGATGGAGCCCGGTGTCTCGGGGGCGACGTGGCTGGGGACGCCGCCGGGGAAGGAGAACTGCCTGAACAGCCGTTCCATGCCGGCCGCGTCCCGCGACACGTCGGGGTAGGTGTCGGTGTAGCTGCCGTCCAGCCACGATCCGGCCAGGACCGCGGGCCCGCCGTGGCCCGGCCCCCACACGCACAGGGCGTCCAGACCGCGCGCCTTGATGACCCGGTTGAGGTGCGTGTACACGAGGGTGAGTCCGGGGGAGGTGCCCCAGTGGCCGAGGAGGCGGGGTTTGATGTGCTCGGGCTTGAGGGGTTCGGTGAGCAGTGGGTTGGCCATCAGGTAGATCTGGCCGGCCGCGAGGTAGTTGGCGGCCCGCCAGTGGGCGTCCAGGGCGAGCAGTTCGTCGTCGCGCAGCATGGGCGGTCTCCCGGAGTCGTAGAGGTGTCAGCGCCGTTCGGGTACGACGGCGACGGGGCAGGCGGAGTCGTGCAGGACCCGGTGGGTGACCAGGCTGAGACGGCCGGCGCGGGACTGGGTGCCCACGACCAGCAGGTCGGCCGCGAACGACGCGGACACGAGAAGCTCGCGGGCATGCCCCTCGGCGGTACGACGCCGTATCCGCAGCTTCTCGGGCGCGTGCCGCAGCGCCCGCTCCAGCGCGGCGGAGGCCCGCTGTTCGCGGGGCGGGGCGTCGGCTCGCGTGGGGGACCGCCAGGTGCGTACGGCTTCCAGTTCCGCGTCCCGCACCTCGGCCTCACGCACCGCGAACCGCACGGCGGCGGGCCCGCCGACCCCGACCACGACCCGGCCGTGCACCCCGGGGCGGGCCCTGTTGTCGTGGTGGCCGCGCACGACGATGACGGGGCACTCGGCGCGGGCGGTCACGGCCAGGCTCACCGAGCCGCGCAGCAGTTCGGCGAGTCCGGGGCGGCCCCGGCTGCCGAGGACCAGAGCGCCGGCGTCGCGGGCGGCCCGCAGCAGGGCCTGCGGGGGTTCCTCGGCGGCCACCTCGGTGGTGATCTTCACGTCCGGGGCGCGGTGGTGGGCGCGGCGGGCCGCGGATTCCAGGAGGCGACGGTCGTGGGTCCAGCCGTCGTCCCCGTCGTGGCGCCAGGTGGTGGCGTGCACCAGGTGCAGGGGCACGCCGCGCAGGGCGGCTTCGTCCACCGCCCAGTCCATGGCCCGCAGGCTCGGCTCGGAGTCGTCGACGCCGACGACGATCGGTCGCATGGGATCCTCTTCTTCCTTCCGGGCCGTCAGTTGTGGGAGACGACGGCGACGGGGGCGGGGGAGTGGTGCAGGACGGCGTGGGTGACGTGCCCGATGTGGGTGCCGAACGGGCTGCGGCGGCCCCGGCGTCCGACGACGACCAGGGACGCTTCCCGGGAGGCGGCCACGAGGTGCGCGGCGGCGCTGCCGTGGACGGATTCCTCGGTGACCTCGACGTCCGGGAACTTGCGCCGCCAGGGCCGCACCGCGTCGGCCAGCGTCTCGGCGTCGTCCAGCGCCAGTGCCTCGTGCAGCGCCGGGTTGTCGGGCGTGCCGTACGCGATGTACGGCGACGGATTCCAGGCGTGCACCACGCGCAGGGCGGTGCCCCGACGGGCGGCGGCGTCGAAGGCGAAGTCCATGAGGGTGCTGTCCGGGTGGTCGGTGTCCAGGCCCAGGACCACGGGACGCTCGGCCTCCTGCCAGGGGGCCCTGACGAACACCACGGGGCGCTGGGCGTGGGCCAGCACGGACAGGCCGACGGAGCCGACCAGGAAGCCGCCGATCCCGCCGAGTCCGCGGGAGCCCAGGACGAGGAGCTCGGCGTCCTTCGAGGCCCGGGCCAGGACGTCGGCGGGCGAGCCGGAGAGATGCTCGCCGGTCACCTCGATGCCGGGGTGGCGCTCGCGCAGCCCTGCGGCCGCTTGGCGGGGGATGCGGTCGGTCCAGTGCTGGTGGGTCTCGGCCCCCAGGAGCGGGGCCTGCGCCATCGGGGCGGGCACCGGCTCCCAGATCTGCAGGAGCTTCAGCGGCAGTCCGAGGGAGTGCGCTTCACGGGCGGCCCATTCGGCCGCGGCGAGGCTTTCGCGGGATCCGTCGAGACCGACGGTGATGGTACGGGGCATGGATGTCCGCCTCCTTGCGGGCGCGGTGGGCCGAGGGAGAGAGCCCACCGCGCGTCCGGGGGTTCGGTTGTTCAGCGCAGCCAGGTGTGGTCGCGGACGAAGGCGAGGCGGGCCCACCGGCGGCCGAGGCCCAGTGCGTCGCCGGCGGCGGCCACCGCGAGGACGATCAGGACGATCGCGTAGATCAGGTGGTAGTCGGCGAACGGGTTCGTCGACATGCTTGCCGTCCCGTCGGAGAGGTGCTTGGCCGGTGGCCATTCGGCGATCCACATGAACGCCATCAGCGCGGTCCCGGCGGCGGCGGTGAGCCGCAGCGCGATGCCGGCGGTGAGGGCGAGGCCGATGCCGAGGAGGGCGAGCATGAACAGCCAGTCGGCCCAGGCGTCCCCGGCCCAGGAGTGGAACGTCGACTCCATGGGGCCGGCGGCGACGTGGGAGAGGAAGCCCTTCGTGGGGGATCCGCCGTCGATCCAGCCCTTGCCGGACGCGGTGGCGTAACCGAAGCCGAAGGTCTTGTCCAGGAACGCCCACAGGAACACGAACCCGGTGAGCAGCCGCAGCGAGGCGAACGCGTACGCCGACGCGGAGTACGTGCGGACGGTCTCGCCCGCGGTGGTGGTCCGGTGCCCGCGCAGGGACGGCAGGTGGAACCCGGAACGGTGGTGGGGGTGCTCGTGCACGGCCATGGCGGTGATGTCCCTTCGGATCCGGTCGGTGCCTGACACCTCTCACTCTCACGAGGTGAGCCGGGAGTCGCCGGATGCCGAAGGTCGGTGCCCGCAGGGCCGAACGGCCCTCTTCGCGCGGCCGTTCGGATGCGGGTGCCGTTCGGCGCGGCGGACGGGCCGGGCGGCCCATGGCCCACCGCCGACGGCGGATCCACGCTGGCAGCAGACCGCCGTACACTCCTGGAGGAGCCGCCATGAACGCCGCCCCCACCCCCAGCATGCTGCGCGCCCTCCCGGCGGAGCACCGGCAGCGGCTGATGCGCTTCGCCCGCGAGGTGTCCTTCGAGCCGGGCACCCGGCTCTTCGAGGAGGGCGGCCGGGCCGACCGGTTCTGGGTGATCCGTACGGGCCGTGTCGAACTCGACATGCACGTGCCCGGCCGGCGCGCGGCCGTCATCGAGAGCCTCGGCCACGACGAACTCGTCGGCTGGTCCTGGCTGCTCGGCCCGCACGCCTGGCACCTGGGCGCCAAGGCGACGACCTTGGTACGGGCGTACGAGTTCGACGGCACCGCCGTGCGCTCGCTGTGCGAGGACGACCCGGTGCTCGGCAACTCCATCGCCCTGTGGGTGGGCGGCATCCTGGCCCACCGCCTGCGCTCGGCCCGCACCCGGCTGCTCGACCTGTACGCGCCGTACGGTGCCGGCACCCGTATCTGAGAGGGAGGGACGCGATGCACGGCACACCCCACGTCGTCAGCGACGTCATGACGCACACCGTCGTCAGCGTCGGACGGGACGCGACCTTCAAGGAGATCGTGCGGCTGATGCAGGAGTGGCGGGTCAGCGCCCTGCCCGTCGTGGAGGGCGAGGACCGCGTCGTCGGCGTCGTCTCCGAGGCGGATCTCCTGTGCAAGGAGGAGTTCCGCGACGGAGATCCCGACCGGTACACCCAACTGCGCCGCATCAAGGACATCCAGAAAGCAGGCGGCGTGCGGGCTCGGGACCTGATGACGGCGCCCGCTCTGAGCGTCCGGCCCGACACCACGCTCGCCCAGGCCGCCCGCGTGATGGCGCGCGCTCGCGTCAAGCGCCTGCCGGTCGTGGACGCTCTGGGCAGGCTGGAGGGCATCGTCAGCCGCACCGACCTGCTCAAGGTGTTCCTGCGCGGGGACGAGAGCATCGCCGAGGAGGTCCGCCGCGAAGTCGTCGCCCATCTCTTCCCGCCGCCGGCCTCCGAGCTGCGGGTCGACGTCCATGACGGCGTGGTCACCCTCGCCGGACGGATCCGTGACAGCTCCCTGGTGCCCGTGGCGGCACGGTTGGTGAGGGCGGTGGAGGGAGTCGTGGACGTGGACTTCGAGTTGGTGCCCCAGGAGAATGGGGCCGGTCGGCCCTAGTGTGCTGTCCTGCGGCCGGTGATGATCGGCATGGGCAGCACCGGCACACAATGAGAGGCCGTCATGACGCAGGCGCGTGCGTTCACCGAGCAGGACCCGATCCGTGTGTTCCTGCTCGACGACCACGAGGTCGTACGCCGGGGCCTGACGGACCTGCTCGACGCGGAACCGGACATCACGGTCGTCGGTGACGCCGGGACGGTCGAGCACGCGCTCGCGCGGGGCCCGGCGCTGCGGCCCGACGTCGCCGTCCTGGACGTCCGCCTGCCCGACGGCGACGGCATCACCGTCTGCCGGGAACTGCGCGACCGCATGCCCGGACTGGCCTGCCTGATGCTGACGTCCTTCGACGACGAGGACGCCCTCCTCGACGCCATCATGGCCGGGGCCTCCGGCTACGTCCTCAAGCAGATCAAGGGCTCCGACCTCGTCTCGGCGGTCCGCACGGTCGCCACCGGCCAGTCGATGCTGGACCCCGCCACGACGGCTCGCCTGATGCGCTCCCTGCGCGCCGAACCCGCCGGGACCCCGGCCGTCCCCGACGAACTCGCGGGCCTGTCCCCCCGCGAACGCGACATCCTCGCCCTCATCGGCGAGGGCCTCACCAACCGGGAGATCGGCAAGAAGCTGTACCTCTCCGAGAAGACCGTCAAGAACCACATCTCCCGCCTCCTCGCCAAACTCGGCGTCCAGCGCCGGGTCCAGGCCGCCGTGCTGGCCTCGCACCTGGAGGCGACGGAGCCGCAGGAGCGGCGCGGAAAGTAGGAGACGCCCGCGTCGCACGACGAGGGGAAGCGATCACCGTGACGGCACACGACCCGCCGCCGCGCGTGGGCGACCTGGGACGCCGCATCACCCGGCGCCGGACCGAACTCGGCCGCACCCGCCAGGAGATCGCCCTACGGGCCGGCATGGCGCCCGGCTACCTCGGCTACCTGGAGGAGCGGGCCGGGGCGGCCCCCGGCTCCGGCGTGCTGCGCAGGCTCGCCGACGCCCTGGAGACCACCGTCGCGGCCCTCACCGGCGCGGCGGCCGAGCACCCCGCCGGCCTCGGCGGGGCCCGCCGCACCCACCTCGTCGAGCTGACGCCGGCCGAATGCCGTGACCTGCTCGCCACGCACGGTGTGGGACGCCTCGCCGTGCCCACCGTCGAGGGCCCCCTGGTCGTGCCTGTCAACTACGGTGTCGTCGCTGGCGCCGTCGTCTACCGCACCGCCCCCGGCACCGTCCTCGCCCAGGCCGACGGCTGTCGCGTGGCCCTGGAGACCGACCGGATCGACGAGGCGTTCAGCGGGGGCTGGAGCGTCCTCGTGCGGGGATACGCCCGCCGAGTCACCGACCCCGCCGAAGCGCTCCGGCTGGCCGAGACGGCCCACAGCGACCCCTGGGCGGGCGGCCCGCGCGACCTGTGGCTGCGCATCGAGCCCCTCGCCCTCACCGGACGCCGCATCGAGGGCTGACAGGGCCGGCCGGCCCACCGCAAGGGGCCGTCCGGCATACCGGGAGGGTTCCTGAGGCCCCTGTCTCCCGCCCCCGCGGAGGACCAGCATCGCTTCACAGCGGCGGTGCCGACCACCACCGCTCGTCGTGGGGAAGTCGTGGGGAAGGGGAACGAGTCATGACTCGCCAGAACGTCGTCGTCGGCGTGGACGGTTCACCGGGCGCCGTCCGCGCACTGGACCGCGCCGCCGAGGAAGCCGTACGCCGCGCCACCGCGCTGCGCGTCGTGTACGCCGTGCGCGACCGTGACGAGGCCGGGCCGGTGCTGGCCTCGGCCGCCACCCGCACGCGCCTGCGGTGGCCTGGGCTACAGGTCGTCGCCGAAGCGGCCGAGGGCGGGCCGGTGGAGGTGCTCGCCCGCGAGAGCGCGAGCGCGGCCCTGACGGTCGTCGGCACCCGGGGCTTCGGCCCCGTTGCCGGTCTCCTCGCCGGGTCCGTGAGCCTCAGGCTGGCCGCACGGGCACGCGGGCCCCTCCTCGTCGTACGCGACGACCGCCCCCGCGACCCCGCTCGCGACGACCGCCCGGTGGTGCTCGGCCTGCGGGGCGACGCCGACGACGAGGCGGCCGTGTACGCCTTCCAGGAGGCCGAACGCCGTCAGGCACCCTTGCGGGTCCTGCACGCCATGGCCCACCGGCACACCACCCCCGAGATGCCCTCGCCGATCCCCGCGACCAGCCCCGGCCAGCGGCGCCGGGCGCAGGACGAGCGGGCCGAGCGGGCCGTGCCCCGGTTCGGCGTCGCCCGGCTGCGCGAGGAACACCCCCACGTGCCGGTCGAGATCCGCGCCGTGGACACCGACCCCGCCCACGCCCTCCTGGACGCCGGCCACGAGGCGTCCGTCGTCGTCATCGGCGCTCACCACTCGGGGCCGGTCACGCACACCCTGCTGGCGCATTCCCCCTGCCCCGTGCTGCTGGTGCCGACCGGCGGGTGAGCGGCGCCGCCGGGCCCGCACACCGCCGTTCCCGGAACGGACCCGGCGCTCGCCGTGGCCGTCACTCTCGCTAGGCCGGGAGCCGTGGACCGGGGACGTCCCGCACCCTTTCGTCCATGGCCTGCCACGCAGGGCGGCGCGGTGTCGCGGCGCCCTCCGGGCCGTAACCGAGCCGGATCACCATCTGCGCGTGAGCCCTGCGGCCGTCCACGCCGGGGACGAGTTGTTCACGCAGGTCGGGCCATTCCAGGGACTGGTGCAGGAGGGACGCGCGCAGGCCGTGGGCGGTGGCCACCAGCAGCAGGCGCTCCAGGGCCTGCCCCGCCCGCAGCCAGTCGGCACGCCGGTCGTGCGCCGTCGACAGCACGACGAGCACCGGACACCGCTCGAAGGGCCGGGAGGGCAGGTCCGACGGGTGCCGGTGGGCGCCGAAGTCCCGCAGGGGGACGCGGTCGCGGAAGTCCTGCGGCCCGAGCACACCGGGCGGCAGCCCGAGGCCCTCCCCGTCCGGCCCGCGCACCCAATGACGGCTCTCCTCGGCCCGGTCGGCGTCGGCGGTGTTGCGGTGCTCGGCGTCCCACGTGAGCCGCAGCAGCCGCTCCGTCTCCTGCGGACCGGGACGGCTCAGCACGGCGCCCTCGTAGTGCGCCGCCTCCGCGAGTTCCGTCAGTACGGCCCGGGGAACCGGCACGTCGGAGAAGGGGAGCCGGCTGCTGTGCCGATACCACAGCGCCTCGTACAGCCTGGCGGCCGGCGCACCACCTCGCGCCGGGCCGCCGAGCCGCACGGTGGCCAGCAGTTCCGGCTCACCGGGGGAGGGCAGCAGCCGGGTCACCGGCTCGCGGCCGAACCGGGCCACAGCCACCCGCAGATTGAGGACCGCGCAGCCGACGGACACATGCAGGGCGCGGCCCATCGGGTCGATGTGCCGCAGCCCGCGGTGCGCCGCGGCCCGGACCTCGAACGCCGTGCCGTCCGGGGTGAGGCGGAAGCGCCAGGGCTGGGTGTTGTGCACGGACGGTGCCGCCACGGCCGCCGAGACCAGGGACTGGGCCGTCAGGGCGCTGAGAACGGTGGACCACATCAGGACTCCTCCCCGCCCCGCACCGCGGAGCCGGCGGGTCTGGCAAGCGGGTCCCGCCCAGTGTGCGGGCCGCAGCGCGGCCCCGAGCAGGGGCCGTCCGGCACCTGGAGTGGTCCGGACGGCCCCCTGTGGCGCGGTCCGGTCCGTGATGCTCTGGGAGGAGACGGAGGGGAGGAGGTGGGCCGTGCGGGGATCACCACGGTCGGCGTACTGGGGGCGGTACGCGCTCGCCTCGGCGGGCGTCGCCTTCGCGCTGAGCGCCCTGCGGGACGCCCGGGTGCTGCGCCGGCTCCGGAGAAGCGCCCGGCATCCTTCCCGGGAACAGGCCAGGAGGCGTGCATCATGCTGCGTCACGTGACCGCCGGGGTGGACGGATCGGCCGAGAGCCTGGCGGCCGCTCATCGCCTCCGACACCCGGCCCCTGCACCGACTGGTGGCCGCCCTGGCCCCGCTCGGCCCCGCGATCCACACCCTGCGCGGCCCGACGAGGGGCGGCCTCGCCGCCGCCCTCAATGAGATCGCCCGCGACTCCTCGGTCGCCGTCGAGATCGACGAGCACGCCGTCCCCGTCCCCGAACCGGTCGCCTCCGCCTGCGACCTCCTCGGCCTCGACCCCCTCACCGTCGCCAACGAGGGCTGCCTGATCACCTTCACCGCCCCCGATGCGGCCGAGGCAGCCCTCACCGCCCTGCGGTCCCTCCCCGAGGGCACCGGAGCCGTCCGCATCGGCGAGGTCCTCCCCGCCGGTCCCGGCGGCCGGGTCACCCGCGAACTCTCGTGGGTGCCCGCCGCACCGTCGAGATGCCGTTCGGCGAACAGCTTCCGCGGATCTGCTGAATCCAGGGCCGAACGGCCCTCTGCCGAGCCCTGTCCGGCACTCCTCCCGGCGATCACGAACGGCGAGCATCGAGAGGCAGGACACGAGGCACGAGCCAAAGGGAGAGGAACGGCGATGACCGTGACCACGGCGGAAGAGGGCCGGACGGCCTGGCGGGGCTTCGCGGGCGGCGGCTGGCGGGAGCGGATCGACGTCCGCGCCTTCATCCAGGCCAACTACACCCCGTACGAGGGCGACGCGTCCTTCCTGACCGGCCCCACCGACCGCACCCGGGCCGTCTGGGAGAAGGTCAGCGCCCTGTTCCCCGAGGAACGCGCCCGGGGTGTCCTTGACGTCGACACCGCCACCCCCTCGACGATCACCTCCCATGCCCCCGGCTGGATCGACCGCGACCGCGAACTGATCGTGGGTCTCCAGACCGACGCGCCCCTCAAGCGCGCGATCATGCCCAACGGCGGCCTGCGCATGGTGGAGAGCGGTCTGCGTGCGTACGGCTACGAGCCCGACCCGTTCGTCACGAAGGTCTTCGGCACCTACCGCAAGACCCACAACGACGGCGTCTTCGACGCGTACACCCCCGAGATGCGCGCCGCCCGCCGGGCCGGCGTCATCACCGGCCTGCCCGACGCCTACGGACGCGGCCGGATCATCGGCGACTACCGGCGCGTCGCCCTGTACGGCACCGACCGGCTGACCGAGGCCAAACAGGCGGAACGGGCCCTGCTGGACGCCCGCCCCTCCAGCCCCGACGTCATCCGCGACCGGGAGGAACTCGCCGAGCAGATCAGGGCGTTGGGCGAACTGACGACGATGGCCGCCTCCTACGGCTGCGATGTCTCCCGCCCCGCCGCCACCGCCCACGAGGCCGTCCAGTGGCTCTACCTGGGCTACCTCGCCGCCGTGAAGGAGCAGAACGGCGCCGCGATGTCCCTGGGCCGCACCTCCACTTTCCTCGACGTCTACCTCCAGCGGGACCTGACCGACGGCGTCCTCGACGAGACCCGCGCCCAGGAGCTGATCGACGACTTCGTCATCAAACTCCGTATCGTCCGCTTCCTGCGCACCCCGGAGTACGACGCCCTCTTCTCCGGCGACCCCACCTGGGTCACGGAGTCGATCGGCGGCATGGGCGCCGACGACCGCACTCTCGTCACCCGCACCTCCTTCCGCTTCCTCCAGACCCTGTACAACCTCGGCCCCGCCCCCGAACCCAACCTCACCGTCCTGTGGTCACCCCGACTCCCCGCGGGGTTCAAGGAGTTCTGCGCCCGCGTCTCCATCGACACCAGCGCCGTCCAGTACGAGTCCGACGAGCTGACCCGCCCGCACACCGGCGACGACACCGCGATCGCCTGCTGCGTCTCCGCGATGGCGGTCGGCCGCCAGATGCAGTTCTTCGGCGCCCGCGTCAACCTCGCCAAGGCCCTGCTGTACGCGGTCAACGGCGGCCGGGACGAGATGACCGGCGACCAGATCGCGCCCCCGGCGCCCCCGCTGACGGGGGAGTACCTGGACTTCGCGGAGCTGTCGGCGGCGTACGACAAGGTCCTCGACTGGCTGGCCGCGACCTACGTCAACACCCTGAACGTCATCCACTACATGCACGACAAGTACGCCTACGAACGCCTGGAGATGGCCCTGCACAACCACCCCGTGCACCGCTTCATGGCCTGCGGCATCGCGGGCCTGTCGATCGCCGCGGACAGCCTGTCGGCCGTCAAGTACGCGCGCGTGAAGGTGTTCCGGGACGCCACCGGCCTCGCCGTCGACTTCCGTACCGAGGGTGACTTCCCCGCCTACGGCAACAACGACGACCGTGCCGACACGATCGCCGTCGGCCTGGTCGAGTCGTTCATGGCGAAGGTGCGCCGCCACCCCACGTACCGGGGCGCCGAGCACACCCAGTCCGTCCTGACGATCACCTCGAACGTCGTCTACGGCAAGCACACCGGCAACACCCCCGACGGGCGCCGCGCCGGACAGCCCTTCGCGCCCGGCGCCAACCCGATGAACGGCCGCGACCGCCACGGCGTCGCCGCCTCCGCCCTGTCGGTGGCGAAACTGCCGTACGAACAGGCCCGCGACGGCATCTCCCTCACCACGACCGTCACCCCGGAGGGCCTCGGCCACAACCCGGCCGAACGCGCCGGGAACCTCGTCGGCATCCTCGACGCCTACACGGCCGGCGGCGGCTTCCACATGAACGTCAACGTCCTCGACCGGGCCACGCTGGAGGACGCCATGGCCCACCCGGAGAAGTACCCCGACCTGACCATCCGGGTCTCCGGATACGCCGTCAACTTCGTCCGTCTGACCCGCGAGCAGCAGCTCGACGTGATCAGCCGCACCTTCCACGGGTCGCTGTGAGTGCCACGACCGGCCGGATCCACTCCTGGGACCTGTCCACCGGCGTGGACGGCCCCGGGACCCGGTTCGTCCTGTTCCTCTCCGGCTGCCCGCTGCGCTGCCTGTACTGCGCCAACCCCGACACCTGGCACCTGCGCGACGGCGCGGAGACGACCGCCGACGAGGTCATGGCGAGGATCGAGCGCCACCGCCCCTTCCTCACCGCCTCGGGCGGCGGCGTCACCCTCACCGGCGGCGAACCGCTCCTCCAGCCCGCCTTCACCGGAGAGATCCTGCGCCGCTGCAAGGACCTCGGCCTCCACACCGCCCTCGACACCTCCGGCTTCCTCGGCGACCGCGCCGACGACACCCTCCTCGCCCGCACCGACCTCGTCCTGCTGGACATCAAGTCCTTCGACATCGCGGCCTACCGGCGCCTGACCGGCGCCCGGCTCGCTCCCACCCTCACCTTCGCGACCCGCCTCGACCGCCTCGGCGTCCCGATGTGGATCCGCTACGTCCTGGTCCCCGGCCGCACCGACGACCCCGACGCCATCGACGGCCTGGCCCGCTTCGTCGCCGGCCTCGCCGCCGTGGACCGCGTCGACGTCCTGCCCTTCCACAAACTCGGCGCCCACAAGTACGACACCCTCGGCATCCCCTTCCCGCTGCGCGACACCCCCACCCCGTCCCCGGAGCTCACCGAGAGCGTCCGCGCCCGCTTCCGGGCCCACGGCGTCCCCGCCTACTGACGCCCTTCCCAGGCCCGGTACGCGGCCACCGCCGTCGGCAGCGTCGGGAAGATCCGCTCCTCGCCGACCGACTCCACCAGCCCGTACGCCCGCAGGTCGGCCAGCAGATCCTGCTTGACCCGCGCGAGCGCGAACACGACACCGCGGCGGCCCAGTTCACGGCGCAGTTCGTCCACGGCGTCCAGCGCGGTGATGTCGACCTCGACGTTGGCCTCCGTGTTGAGGACGAACCAGTGCACCGGCCCGTTCTGGTCGTCCACGGCGGCGAGCGCCCGGCGCCGGAAGTCCTCCGCGTTCGCGAAGAACAGCGGCGAGTCGTAGCGGTACACGAGCAGCCCGGGAACCGTACGGGCCCCCGGGTAGTCGTCGACGTCGTGCATGCCGGCCACCCCCGGCACCAGCCCCTCCACGGCGTCGTGCGGACGCGCCACCCGGCTCAGCAGCTTCGCCACCGACAACCCGACGGCCACGAGCACCCCGTACAGGATGTCCAGGGCCAGCACCCCGGCCAGACAGCCCACCGCCAGCAGCAGCTCACGGCGCCGGAAGGACGCCAGCCGCCGGAAGCCCGCCAGGTCGATCATCCTCGTCGCCGCGTACACGACGAGCGCCCCGAGGACCGCCGTCGGCATCCGGGTCAGCAGCGGGCCGAGGAACAGCAGCACGGCCAGCACCACCACCCCCGCGACCAGCGAGTACGCCTGACTGCGGGCGCGCGCCGAGGCGGCCAGCGCGGTACGGCTAGCGCTGCTGGACACCGGGAAGCCGTGCAGCACGCCCGCACCGAGGTTGACCGCGCCCAGCGCGAGGAACTCCTGATCGGCGTCGATCCCGGGACCGTCGCTGAACGCCCGCGCGGTCAGCACGAAGTCCGTGTAGGCGACCAGCAGGACACCGAGCGCGGGCAGCACCAGGTGCGGCAGCTCGCCCAGGTCGGGGACGGCCGGGTCCGGCAGGCCGGCCGGGATCTCGCCGATCACCCGCACGCCGTACCGCTCGTCGAGGTCGAACACCGCGACGGCGGCCGTGGCCAGGGCGACCGCCAGGAGCGGGCCCGGCACGGAGCGCGTGTACCGGGCCGTCAGGAACAGGAACACCAGGGCCGCGGCGGACAGGAGGGCGGTGGCGGGGCGGACGTCCGGCACCCGGCGCACGAAGGACCACAGCTGGGGGAGGAACTCCGTGCCGGACGTGCGCACCCCGGTCAGCTTCGGCAGCTGGTCCACCATCATGATCAGGGCCACGCCGGTCAGGTAGCCGACGAGGACCGGGCGCGACAGCAGGTCCGCGAGGAACCCGAGCCGCACCGCACGCGCGGCCAGGCACAGCAGCCCGACCGTCAGCGCGAGGGCCGCCGCGAGCGGCGCGTACGCCCCGGGGTCACCGGCCGCGAGCGGCGCCACCACGGTGGCCGTCATCAGCGCGGTCGTCGACTCCGGGCCCACCGACAGCAGCCGCGAGGAGCCGAACACCGCGTACAGCGCGAGCGCCGGCAGGATCGCCCACAGCCCGGCGACCGGCGCCAGCCCGGCCACCCCCGCGTACGCCATGACCTGCGGCACCAGGTACGTCGCCACCGTCACCCCGGCCAGCAGGTCGCCGGTGAGCCACGCACGCCGGTAGCCCCGGAGCGTGACGAGACCGGGCGCCAGCCGGTGCCATCGGGGGACGCGCATGTCCTCGGGCATCTCCTGCCTTCCGCCGGGTGTTCCTCATGATCCGCTTCGGTACGACCGGACGCGAGCATCGCGCCGAACGGTCCCCGGGGGACAGGGCCGTTCGGCCCCCGGTGGTGGACCTTCGGCATCCGGCGGTGGCGGGAGCGGGCGAGAAGAGTGAGGGGTGTCAGGCAAGGGTCGCGCACGAACCCCGTCTCGCCTGGCTGCGCTGAACCCCCGGACGCGCGGTGGGCCTCTCTCCCTCAGCCCACCGCGCTCGTAAGGAGACGAACCCCATGCCCCGTACGGTGACCGTCGGTCTCGACGACTCCCCCGAAAGCCTCGCCGCGGCCGAATGGGCCGCCTCGCTGGGCCTGCCGCTCACGCTCGTCCAGGTCTGGGAGCCGGTCCCCGAACCCATGGCCCAGGCCCCGCTGCTCGGCCCCGAGACCCACCAGCACTGGACCGACCGCGTCCCCCGCGAAGCGGCCGACGGCCTGCGCCGACGCCATCCCGGTATCGAGATCGGCACCACCCAGGTCACCGGCCACCCCGCCGACGCCCTGATCGAGGCGTCGAAGGACGCCGAACTCCTCGTCCTCGGCTCGCGCGGACTCGGCGGCGTCACCGGCTTCCTCGTCGGCTCCGTCGGCCAGTCCGTCGTCGCGAACACCCACCGCCCCGTGGTGCTCGTGAAGAAGGACCCGCCGGTCTCCACCGGCCCCGTCGTCCTGGGCCTCGACATCGACCGCCCGGACAACACCCTCATCACCTTCGCCTTCGAGGCCGCCGCCCGCCACGGCGTCCCCCTGCGCGTGGTCCACGCCTGGAACCCGCCCCCCTACGTCGCGTACGGCACCCCCGCCGACCCGACGCTGCACGAGGCGCTCCTCCAGGAGGCCGCCGAGAAGCTGGCCGAGGTTCTGCGGCCCTGGCGGAGCGACCACCCCGGCGTGGAGGTCTTCGAGCAGGTCCGGTACGGCAATCCCGCCGTCCGGCTCGTGGAAGCCGCCCGCGACGCGTCCCTGCTCGTCGTCGGACGCCGCACCCGCCACAACCCCTTCGGCACCCACATCGGCCACGTCACCCACGCCGCCCTGCACCACTGCGCGGCGCCTGTCGCCGTCGTCCCCCACGACTGACGCATCCCCCGGAGAAGAGGAACCCCCATGAAGGCAGCGGTCGTCCGAGCGTTCGGCGAGCCCCTGGTCATCGAGGAACGCCCCGACCCGCGGCCCGGCCCCGGCCAGGTCCGCGTCCGCGTCGAGGCGTCCGGGCTGTGCCACACCGACATCCACGCCGCGCACGGCGACTGGCCCGTGAAGCCGACGCCGCCGTTCGTCCCCGGGCACGAGGGCGTCGGACTGGTCGAGGAACTCGGCGAGGGCGTCACCACGCTCACCGTCGGGCAGCGTGTCGCCGTGCCCTGGCTGGGCCGGGCGTGCGGGCGGTGCGAACACTGCCTGTCCGGCTGGGAGACCCTGTGCGAGGAGCAGGTCAACACCGGGTACGGCTGCGACGGCGGGTACGCCGAGAAGATGCTCGCCTGGGCCGACTTCGCCCAGCCGGTCCCCGACGGCGTGTCCCCGTTCGACGCCGCCCCGCTGACCTGCGCCGGCGTCACCACGTACAAGGCCCTCAAGGTCGCGGGCGTCAGGCCCGCCCAGTTGGTGGCGGTCTCCGGCGTCGGCGGGCTCGGCCACCTCGCCGTGCAGTACGCCAAGATCGCCGGAGCCACCGTCGCGGCGATCGACGTCACCGACGACAAGCTCGACCTCGCCGCCCGGCTCGGCGCCGACCTCGTCATCGACGCCCGCAAGGACGACGTCGGCGCGGTCCTCAAGCGGCACGGCGGAGCCCACGCCGCGATCGCCCTCGCGGTCGACGACGCCGCCTTCGAGGCGGTCAACGCCGGGCTGCGGCGTGGCGGCAAGCTCGTCATGGTCGCCCTGCCCGCGCACGGCACCGTCCGCCTGCCGATCTTCGACACCGTCCTGAACGGCACCAGCGTGATCGGCTCGATCGTCGGCACCCGGCAGGACCTCGCCGAGGTCTTCCAGCTGCACGCGGCCGGCCGCACCGAGGTCGTCCGCGAGACCCGCCCGCTCACCGCCGTCAACGACGCGATCGACGAGGTGCTGCGCGGCGAGGTCCGGGCCCGGATCGTCTTCGACCTGGGCGCGGGGCGGTGAACGCGATGACACCCCCGGTCGTCGTCGGCGTGGACGGGTCCGAACCCAGCCTGCGCGCCGTCGACCTGGCCGTCGACGAGGCCGCCCTGCGCGGCGCCCCGCTGCGCCTGGTCCACGCCAACCTGTGGGAGCGCTACGAGGCCCCCTCAAGTGCGCGCGTCAGCGCCGAGGACATCCTGCGCACGGCCGAACTCCGGGCGGCGCTGCGCAGGCCCGGCGTCGAGATCTCCCTCGACGTCCTGCCCGAGGAACCCGAGTACGCGCTCGTCCGCGAGGGGCGCGAGGCGTCGCTCCTGGTGGTCGGCACCCGAGGGCGCGGCGGGCTGGCGGAGCTGCTGCTCGGCTCGGTCGGCCTGGCCGTCGCCGCCCGCGCCGACTGCCCGGTGATCGTGGTGCGCGGCGACCACCACCCCCGGGCGCGGATCGTCGTCGGCATCGGCGAACGGGGCACGGAATCGGCGGCCCTCGACTTCGCCGTCAAGGAAGCCCGGCTGCGGCACGCCGCCCTGGACGCCGTACGCGCCTGGCGCTGCCCCGCCCGCGAGTCCACCGACCACCCGCTGCTCGCCGGGGAACCGGCACGGCTGCACGAACTGCACGCGGCCGAAGCCCTGGAGCAGGCGCTGAAAGACGCCCCCGACGGCGTCGACCTGTACCGGCACACGGTCGAAGGCCCTGCCCGCACGGCCCTCCTGACCGCCGCCCACGGAGCTGACCTCCTGGTCGTCGGCGCCCGCCGGCACCCGGGACACGCCGGCCTCCAGCTCGGACGCGTCGCCCACGGAGTCCTGCACCACAGCCCCTGCGCCGTCGCGGTCGTCCCCGAACCGGCGTGAGCGACAGGCACAGCGGCCCGGGGGCCCCCGGGGGGGGGGGGCGGGGGGGGGGCCCGGGGGGGGGGGGGGGGGGGGGGGGGGGGGGCCGGTGGGGTTCTTGGAGTCGCGGACGCCGATGTTGGGGGAGAGGGCGGCGACTTCAACGCAGTTCTGACCGG